>CAYRJW010000051.1:0-553 GCA_964424715.1 uncultured Rickettsiales bacterium
ACGACCTTCAGGTTATGAGCCTGACGAGCTACCGGGCTGCTCTACCCCGCGACAAGAGGTAAGAATTGTAGAAATTCTGCGCCTCTTTTACTCCATTCCGTTTAAATGTCAATTGATATATGTTGTAAAAAAGCGAACATTTCAGCCAAAGATAAAATAAAACCAATTAAAAACTAGACCAAAAACCCTCCCCATACTATAAACCAGAAACTTATGTAAATTAACCGGTAACTGGTTAGCAGTTACTAGTAACCAACTTAAATTATGGCAAAAACATTCAAAAAGATACTTATCGCGAACCGTGGCGAGATAGCGCGCCGGGTCATCCGCACCTGTAAAAAAATGGGTATAAAGACCGTTGCAGTATATTCCGAGGCGGACCTTAACTCGCTTCACGTCACTGAGGCTGATGAGGCCGTGTTTATCGGGCCTTCGCCTTCCAACCAGTCATATTTAGTTATTGATAATATTATTGATGCGGTGCTGCAAACCGGCGCGGATGCTGTACATCCCGGCTATGGCTTCCTTTCCGAGAACGCCAAATTTGCGGAAA
>CAYRJW010000051.1:563-9730 GCA_964424715.1 uncultured Rickettsiales bacterium
GCCCGAAGGCAATTTCGTACATGGGCGATAAGATCGAGGCCAAGAAACATGCGGAAACAGCTAATGTTAACTGCGTTCCGGGCTATAAGGGCCAGATAGACAGCGAACAGGATGCGCTGAAGATTGCGGAAAAAATAGGTTTCCCGGTAATGTTCAAAGCTGCATCAGGCGGCGGCGGGAAGGGGATGCGTATCGTTAATAATAAAGAAGAGGTCGCACAGGCCTACAGTTCCACCCGTAACGAAGCCAGAAAATCTTTTGGCGATGACCGTATCTTCATCGAGAAATTCATCACCAACCCCCGCCACATTGAAATTCAGATACTCGGCGATGAACATGGTAATGTTGTCTGCCTTGGCGAGCGTGAATGCTCCATCCAGCGCCACAACCAGAAGGTCATCGAGGAAGCTCCAAGCCCGTTCCTTAACGAAAAAACGCGCCAGGAAATGTATCGCCAGTCTGTCGCGCTTGCGAAACTGGTTGAATATGCCAATGCCGGCACGGTAGAATTCATCGTAGATCAGGAAATGAATTTTTACTTCCTTGAGATAAACACAAGGCTACAGGTCGAGCACCCCGTAACCGAATATGTCACCGGCCTTGATCTGGTTGAAGAGCAGATAAAAATCGCCCTGGGCAACAAACTTCCTTTCAAGCAGGAAGATATAAAATTAAACGGCTGGGCCATAGAAAGCCGCATATACGCCGAAGACCCGACCCGCGGCTTCCTCCCTTCCACCGGCCGTATCACCGAATATATGGAGCCTAAAACCGGCAAGAATGTCCGTGTCGATAGCGGCATTTACGCAGGCGGCGAGGTTTCCATGTTCTATGATGCAATGGTCGCAAAACTGATAACCTCCGGTAAGAACCGTGAAGAGGCCATAAATAAAATGCAGGTCGCACTTTCGGAATATGTTATCGGCGGCATCTCGCACAATATCTCATTCCTTCAGGCGATATTCGAGCATGAAAGATTCCGCAGCGGCAAGCTTTCCACAAAATTCATCGAGCAGGAATATCCAAAAGGCTTCTCTGGCGCCGAACTTACCGAATATAAAACCAAGGTACTCCTTTCCATCGGCCTTTATATCTACGTGAAAGATGCCTACCGTGCATCCCGCATCACCGGCCAGATACCTGAAAAATCCCGCCGCATCCCGGAACGCCTTGTAGTTTCCGTCGATGATGGCCGCTTCACCATAAATTATGAGCCAATAAAAGACGGCTTTGAAATTAAATTCGAGAACCAGTATTTCAGCGTGACCTCCGATTTCGTCCTTGGCAACAAACTGTGGCAAGGCAAGGTAGATGGCGAAGTAGTCAATGTTTACATCGAGCATATCGATGGTGGCTACCTCCTAACCTATATGGGTTCCAAAGCGAAAGTAACGGTGCGCTCCCTCCGCGTTGCCGAGCTTGAAAAATACATCCCTGAAGAAGATGATTCCTGGATGAGCAAAGACCTAGATGCGCCAATATCAGGCGCCATCGTTGAAGTTCGCGTTAAAATAGGCGATCTGGTCACCCGCGGGCAAGACCTAATAGTATTAGAAGCGATGAAAATGGAAAACATCCTCTACGCCGAACGCGATGCGATCATAAAATCCATCGAGGTCCAGAAAGGCGACAACGTCTCCGTGAACCAGATACTGATAAAGTTTGAAGAGGTTAAGGAAGAAGTGGCGGCCTAGGCATTATTTTCTTAGAATAACGCTCGGTTGTCTCGTCCTTTGCCAAGGGTTATAATATCTTCCAGCTCATTTAGTTCCAGTATATGTTTTGGCGCTAATTTCTTTGCATGATTCACCTTTGTAGAAAGAAAACTTTTTCTGAAGTCCTTTTCGTAAAACTCTATTTTAAGTCCTATTTTATCCGGGCAGATAAGTAATTCTTTTATTTTATACAAAGAAGAGGGGGTATAAGGGTATAAGCCGCCTTCGAGCTGCATCTTGACTTTATTTTTCGACTGCCCCTCGATCATATCTATTATATTTGATATAGCTCCAAATGCAGATACACGCTCTATTTCATCATGACATTTGTCTGAATATTCTTTTCCGTCCAACTCATTTAGCTGATGTATAGTGCGGGCATTCTCAAGTTCTGTTATGAACCCGGTCATGTTCTTATAAAAATATTCCTGTAATTTTTTGAAGTGTGGATGTTCTACTATATCCTGACAAAGCTCACGGGTAAAAAGATCATCTTTCAATATTTTTGTCCTGAGTTCGTCACTGTCATGGCCTATCTTTCCTTGTGCTAGCAGTTCATCTATTTTTCCCATGGCAGATTCTTTTTGTTTCTATTTTAAGTATACAGCAAAATAGTTAACAAATCATTAACCTGCTAAAAAAATAAATACCTATACTTCAATGGTATAAGGATGGCTTGCTATTTTATATCGATCTTTTTCGATATAACCGCCTTCCTGTCCTTCACTTTAGGCACGCTGACATATAACACACCGTCCTTATACTCCGCCCTTATCGCATCAACATTGGCATTATCAGGAAGAGAGAACTGCCTTACGAAATTGCCATAACTTCTTTCTTTCAGTGAATAATTTTTATCCTTGGTCTCGGCACCCTTCTTCTGCTCATATTTTATCGTGATACTGTTGCCGCTTGTTTGCAGGTCGATATCCTCTTTCTTTATCCCCGGCGCCTCGACCGATATTTCTATGGAGTCAGGTGTCTCATACATATCTGTTCTTGCGAATGTGCTGAATCCTGCATCATGGAACGGGATGAATTTCTTATCGCCTGTAAGTTGTGGATTGGCGTTATTCACCGTGGCAAAGAACGAGTTGAATATATCATTGAATTTCTGCCCCATCTGGTCGCCTGCCGCTCCGGACTGGTTGCCGAGTTTTATTGTATCGGCACTATAAGCTCCAGAAGCCGCCCCCAAAGCCAGAATTATCGCAGTTGTAACTAGTAGTTTTTTCATGGAAACCTCCTTAAAATTGTGGTTAACAAACCATTATATATTAATAAAATCCACTAATTCAAGGTTCCCCCCACCTTAAACTTGCATATATCGTATAGTTGGGTATAAGTGCCGTTGTTTAATCAGGGAACTTACGAACCTACGAACTTGTGAACCTACGAAAAAACAATGAAATTTCGTAAGTTCGTTAGCTCGTAAGTTCCTAAGTTCAAAATGGAGTAAGAGATGAATATACATGAATATCAGGCAAAAGAGATATTAAGAAAATTCGGCGTGCCGTGTTCCCCAGGTATAGCGGCCTTCACTGTCGAAGAAGCGGTTGAAGCTGCAAAAAAGCTTAACCACCCGTTATATGTCGTTAAATCCCAGATCCATGCCGGTGGCCGTGGTAAAGGTAAATTCAAGGAGCTGCCTGAAGGTTCAAAAGGCGGTGTTCGCCTTGCTAAAACATTCGATGAAGTTCGCGCTGCAGCAACTGATATGCTTGGCAAAACCCTCGTTACAATTCAAAACACGCCAGATGGCAACGTAGTTAACCGCCTATATATAGAAGCCGGTTCCGACATCGTGAAAGAATATTACCTTTCCCTTCTGGTAGATCGTTCAACTTCCAAAATCGCCATAATCGCTTCATCTGAAGGCGGAATGGATATCGAAACTGTTGCCCACGATACTCCTGAAAAAATAATCACCTGCTACATAGACCCGGCAGCTGGCCTTCAGCCTTACCATATCCGCCGCGTTGCTTTCGGCATCGGCCTTGGTAACAAGGAAGGCATCCAGAAGATCGAGAAAGTTCTGGTCCCTCTATATAAGGCATTCATTGAAACTGATGCCTCCCAGATAGAAATTAATCCTCTCGCTCAAATAGATAACGGCGAAATTCGCGCCCTTGATGCGAAAATGAACTTTGATGATAACTCCATGTTCCGTCACAAAGATATCGAAGCCCTGCGCGATGAAGATGAAGAGAACGCATTCGAGCTACTGGCCAAAAAGTTTGAACTTTCCTACGTAAAAATGGAAGGCAATATCGGCTGTATGGTTAACGGTGCCGGCCTTGCAATGGCAACTATGGATATCATTAAACTGAACGGCGGCACTCCTGCCAACTTCCTCGATGTAGGCGGCGGCGCAACGAAAGAACGCGTTACCGAAGCCTTCAAGATAATCCTGTCAGACCCTGCCGTAAAAGGCATTCTGGTAAATATCTTCGGTGGAATAATGCGCTGCGACATCATCGCAGAAGGCGTAATAGCCGCAGCCAAAGAAGTTAAGCTTGATAGACCACTTGTAGTGCGCCTTGAAGGCACGAATGTAGATCTCGGCAAAAAGATACTAAAAGATTCCGGCCTGAATATCATTCCGGCTGATGATCTTGGTGATGCGGCAGCGAAGATCGTTGCGGCGGTGAAATAATTAGGGAGAGAAAAAATGTCAGTATTAGTAAACAAAAACACAAAAGTAATATGCCAGGGCTTCACAGGAAGTCAGGGTACTTTCCACTCTGAGCAAGCTGCCAAATATGGCACTAAAATGGTCGGCGGTGTAACTCCGGGTAAAGGCGGCACTAAGCACCTTGATCTTCCGGTGTTCGATACCGTTGCCGAAGCAAAAGCCCGTACAGGCTGCAATGCATCCGTTATATATGTTCCACCTCCCTTCGCAGCAGATGCCATTCTTGAAGCCATTGATGCGCAGATAGAACTTGCTGTTTGCATTACTGAAGGCATACCTGTCCTTGACATGGTAAAAGTTAAAAAAGCCCTTGCCGGTTCCAAAACCCGCCTTATCGGGCCGAACTGCCCGGGTATCATAACTCCTGATGAATGCAAGATAGGCATCATGCCGGGCCATATCCACAAGCGTGGTAAAATAGGTATCGTTTCCCGTTCAGGCACATTAACTTATGAGGCCGTATTCCAGACATCGGCACTTGGCCTTGGCCAGTCCACATGTATCGGTATCGGCGGCGACCCGGTCAACGGCACTAACTTCGTTGATTGCGTTGATATGTTCCTGCGTGATCCTGAAACTGAAGCCATCATCATGATAGGTGAGATAGGCGGTTCAGCCGAGGAAGAAGCGGCGGAATTCGTGCGTCAGTCAAAAGTTAAAAAACCAATGGTCGGCTTCATCGCCGGCAGAACTGCCCCTCCAGGCAAACGTATGGGCCACGCTGGCGCGATCGTTGCTGGCGGCGTAGGCGGTGCTGACGACAAAATGGAAGCGATGCGCAAAGCCGGAATAATAGTATCCGAATCCCCATCCGAGATCGGTAAAACTATGTTCGACCTGCTGAAAGGCAAGAAAGCTGCATAATTTTTTGCACTTCGTACTGATATGAATAATAGCTAAATAACTAAGTAAGGAACTAGGGAGTAAAACCATGTCAAACCTACGCACTAATACATATGAATATGGCGCTAACGCTGCTTATATCGCGGAGATGTATGAGAAATATCTGCAAGATCCTTCCTCTGTAGCCGCAGACTGGCAGCAATATTTTAAGACTTTCAATGATAATTCCAGCCAGCTCGTATCTGATTTTCGTGGCGGTAAATGGGGCAAACCTCGCTCAAAAATAGTTGGCGTTCCTGAACCGGTTGATGCCAAAGCTGCGGCAGCTAAAGGGGCAAAACCTGAAAAACCCTCAGCTCTCAGCTCTCAGCCATCAGCTAATAACAATATCTCACAAGAAGCGGTGGATTCCATCCACGCTCAAATGCTTATCCGTGCTTACCGCGTTCGTGGCCACCTTATCGCAGATCTTGACCCACTCGGTCTTGCAAGCCGTGAAACCCACCCGGAACTTGACCTTACCCGCTATGGTTTTTCCGATGCTGATATGGGCAAGGAAATAGCCGTTGCAGGCTGGCTTGGTTATGACAAACTAACTCTCGGCCAGATACTAGCCGTGCTGAAAGAAAGCTATTGCAACCACTTCGCCATCGAAGTTGGCCACATTCAGGATAGGGACAAACGCAACTGGCTACAGGATAAAATAGAATTATCACTGGGCAAACCGGCGTTAAATAAAGACCAGAAAAAAGCAATATTACAGCAGCTGATTGAAACAGTTGGCTTTGAAGAATTCCTGCAGAAGAAATATCCCGGCACAAAACGCTTTTCCTCCGAAGGTGGTGATGGCCTTATGCCTGCGCTTTACGCAACCACCAACAAAGCTTCAGAACTTGGGGTGAAGGAAGTGGTGATAGGCATGCCGCACCGTGGCCGCCTTAACGTTCTTACCGCATTCATGGGCAAACCATATGTTGCGATGCTTTCTGAATTCAACGGCAATCTTGCAATCCCTGATAATATCAATTCCTCTGGCGACGTAAAATATCACCAGGGCTATTCCAGCGATAAAGTTTTCGCAGGAAATAAAGTTCACCTTTCTTTAACATCAAACCCATCCCACCTTGAAGCGGTAAATCCAGTTGTTGCAGGTAAAGTTCGCGCCAAGCAGGATCAGATGAAAGATAAGACCCGCTCACAGGCGCTGGGCATTCTCCTTCACGGTGATGCTGCCTTCTGCGGACAAGGCGTAGTTACTGAAACCCTCGCTCTTTCCGATCTTGATGATTATACCACCGGCGGCACTGTTCACATTGTAGTGAACAACCAGGTCGGCTTCACAACCTCCCCTAAATACGGCCATAAATCGCCATATCCTACTGATATCGCCATGATGGTACAAGCTCCGATATTCCACGTTAACGGTGATGACCCGGAAGCCATAGTTCACGCATCCCACATCGCCGCTGAATACCGCGCTGTATATAAGCAGGATGTCGTTATGGATATCTGGTGCTATCGCAAACACGGCCACAATGAAGGTGACGAGCCACGCTGGACGCAACCTAAAATGTATGCCGTCATCGATAAAAAACCAACCCCTCGCGAAGTGTATGCTGAGAAACTGATCGCCGAAGGTAGCCTTACTACCGAAGAGTTCGATGCCATGAAGCAGGCTTTCTACGATAAGCTCGAAGAAGCCTATAACGGCGCCAACAACTACAAACCTGAAAAAGCCGACATGCTTGAAGGTAAATGGACTGGTATAAAACAATCGCCTGATGAAATAAAAGCCCGCGAAAAGACCGGTATCGACTTCAAAAAACTGAAAGAGATCGGAGCTAAACTTGCAACCCTTCCGGCCGATATGAAAATCCATCCCGGCGTTAAAAAAGTTTATGACAATCGCGCAAAAATGGTAGAGACCGGCGAAAATATCGACTGGGCATTCGGCGAAGCCCTTGCATTTGGCGGCCTTCTTGTGGAAGGAAAGCCTATCCGTTTCACCGGGCAGGATGTTATCCGAGGTACTTTCTCGCACCGCCACGCCGGTGTATGGGATCAAAACACGGAAAATATTTACTTCTCGCTGAATAATATTTCCGACAAACAGGCGAAGGCCGAAATATCCAACTCCGCACTTTCCGAATTCGCGGTGCTTGGTTATGAATATGGCTATTCCTCTGCAGAGCCTAACGCTCTTGTATTATGGGAAGCCCAGTTTGGTGATTTCGTGAATGGCTCGCAAATTATAATAGATCAGTTCATCACCTCCGCCGAAGTTAAATGGCTGCGCATGAGCGGCCTTGTAATGCTTCTTCCTCACGCCTATGAAGGGCAGGGGCCGGAACACTCATCCGCCCGCCTTGAACGCTTCCTGCAGAACTGCGCGGAAGATAATATCATAGTTGCAAACTGCACAACTCCTGCGAATTATTTTCACATTCTCCGCCGCCAGCTGCACCGCGAGTTCCGCAAACCGCTGATAATGATGTCCCCAAAATCATTACTGCGTCATAAACTTGCGACCTCGTCCCTTAAAGATATGGATGAGAACTCAACTTTCCATCGCGTTATCGGTGAAGTTGATGCTCTAAAACCTGAGAATAAAATAAGAAAAGTTCTGCTATGCTCCGGTAAGGTTTACTACGATCTTCTCGAAGAACGCCGCAACCGCAAGATAGATGATATAGCCATAATCCGCGTGGAACAACTATACCCATTCCCTGCATCCTCCCTCGCAGAACAGATCGGCCAGTATAAAAATGCCGAAATATTCTGGGTTCAGGAAGAGCCGGAAAACATGGGCGCATGGACCTTCCTCGACAGAAAACTTGAAAAAGTACTTATATCCTGCGGCAGCAAATCCAAACGCCCAACTTATGTTGGCCGCCCTGAAGCTGCGGCAACCGCTTGTGGTTATATGAAGGTATATAAGCACCAGCAGGAAAAACTGGTGAATGAAGCGCTTAGCTGATCAGAGTTAGAATATTTTATTTATAGCTCGATTGAACTGATAACGTTATTGGCTATCTTCTTGCCATATCTGTCCTGCCATGTATCCAGCTCGCTCTCGGACTCGAATGGCTTAACCATCATCAATAAAGTGTTTACCCTGTGGCGTTGCGTTAACCAGTCTTTAGCTTCAGTGCCGGTCTCATATTCGGCGATCTTCTTCATTAATTTTTTCTTCCCATCAAATCCGCCCATCTTTGTAAAATCCATACCTGATTCTACAAGTTTTTTTATTCCCGAATCATAAAAGAACCAGTCGATATTCTGTCCTTTTTTATTGCACTCATAACCATAATCATCCGTATTTAGCCCCATATCTTCTGCTATCTCCCCCATATCAACCTGATAGACGGCAGGTAATTTCAGAGCCGGGATATGATTTTTGTCTCTTGAATATTGTGGGGTGAGCTTCTGGTTCTTTATATTCCACAGCAATGACTCCATGGCGAATGTCTTGATGCTGCTCTCGGTGCCTTTTAGATCATGGCCCGGAACATTTATATTTTCTTCAGAAAGTTTATGACAGGCTGCATTGTTAAGGAATATCTGGTTATCCTCGGCAATTTTAAAAAGTGGCATTGTTGAACCAATAAAATGATCATCAATATTTCCTTTCGTATAGATATCTTCCGAATCTGAGATATTTTTAAACCCTATTAACTCCAGTACATCGACCATGTTATAGGATTCTTTCTCTCCGGCATCGTTATCGGCAAATAGCACTGAAAGCATCCCACCAGTAAAGGCCACAATATTATTCTTACTTCTTGAGATTATATAGTCTAATTTTTTTACAGGCACTTGGCCCGGCGCCGGGGGGGGGGGGGGTGGGGGTGGGGTTTGGGGGGCGGCGGGGGGGGTGGAGGGTGCGGGCGAGGTGGGGAGGGGGGGGGGGTTGT
>CAYRJW010000051.1:9740-11494 GCA_964424715.1 uncultured Rickettsiales bacterium
AAAAAAAAAAAAATTTACAAAAATCTATATGCAACAGCAGCGAAAATTAAATATCCCCACTATATCAAAAAGCTTGATGAATTATAATTCAAGGTTTATTAAGATAGCAGTTTTTGAACCCTAACACAAATAAACAAAAAAGGCTACAATTATGGTAGATATAAAAACCCCGACTCTAGGCGAATCCATATCCGAGGCAACCGTAGGAAAGTGGCACAAAGCCGCCGGTGATGCCGTTAAGAAGGATGAACTTCTGGTAGAGCTGGAAACCGATAAAGTGACCCTTGAGGTCAACGCCCTAGAAAATGGTGTTCTTGAGGCGATAACTGCCCCGCAAGGCACTTCCGTTAAGGTTGGCCAGGTCCTCGGCTCCATAAAGGCTGGCGCGGCATCTGCTTCTCCGGCTCCTGCATCAAAACCCGCAAATTCTAACACCCAGCAAGCCCCGCAACAGGCGGCACAGGCTGCCCCTGCAATTAAGGCCCCGATACCTCAATCCATAGAGAATTCCGGCCCTGCTGCCCGCAAAATAGCCTCCGAAACCGGCGTTGATACCTCAAATATCCAAGGCTCCGGCAAAGATGGTCGCATAACCAAAGGCGATGTCCTACAAACCGCCGCCAATCCTTCTTCCGCCAGCACTAGCACCAGCACCGGCACAAACTCTACCAGAGAAGAACGCGTAAAAATGACCCGCCTTCGTCAGACCATTTCCAAGCGCCTGAAAGAATCCCAGAATACCGCCGCCATCCTAACCACCTTCAACGAAGTTGACATGACCAACATCATGAAACTCCGTGCCGAGATACAGGATAGCTTCGTACAGGCCCACGGCGCGAAACTTGGTTTCATGTCCATATTCACTAAAGCCGCTGTTGCCGCTCTAAAAGAAATTCCTGCGGTGAACGCCGAGATAAACGGTGATGAAATTATCTATAAGAATTATTACGATATCGGCATCGCCGTCGGAACAGAGCAGGGGCTTGTTGTTCCTGTCGTCCGCAACTGCGATCAGTTGAACTTCGCCGATGTTGAAAAAGAGATAGCCCGCCTTGCAAAACTCGCGCGTGAAGGCAAGCTTGCAATGTCCGACCTTACCGGCGGCACATTCTCCATCACCAATGGCGGAATTTACGGCTCCATGCTTTCCACCCCGATAATCAACCCGCCACAATCCGGCATCCTTGGCCTTCATAACATAGTAAAACGCCCAATGGTAATGCCTGATGGCAAGATCGAAGCCCGCGACATGATGTACATCGCCCTCTCATACGACCACCGCATGATCGATGGCCGCGAAGCAGTAACATTCCTTGTACGCATAAAACAATTCATCGAGAACCCGGCAAGGTTATTGTTCGGGGTTTAGATAATATAGATTGGGGCTGAAATGTTCGATGATACTGTTACGCTGATAAGACCGAAGAACACACGCTCCACCATCACCATATTTAATGTTGAAGGCGCGGTGAAGGATGATAAGCACACCATCAGTTTCTACCATGTAAATGATTCCGAACTGGATACGGAAAAACTCAAAGACCTGCAATATATAGTTTCCGATGATATAACGCACCCGCTATCCATTGAGTGTGGAAATGGAAGCCTCATGATTCATTTCGATCAGGTCGTAGATACAGAAAAACTTAATAGGGTCGCGGGTTTTCTGGCATATCATGGAGTGATCACAAAAGAACAGGCAGAATTATACCTGGAAGATTTTAGAATGAACCAACGGAATATATCCTCACCCA
>CAYRJW010000052.1:0-396 GCA_964424715.1 uncultured Rickettsiales bacterium
ACAATATCAACCGGCCTTGCGGCGGTTTTTGCGTGGGTGGTATTCTATAAGGTGCTAGGTGGGGCGGTATATAAGATCGAATTATACAACTGGGTGAGTTCCGGTGATTTTATTGCGAACTGGATCTTACGCGTGGATATGTTAACGGCGATAATGTTGACTCTGGTCACTACGGTATCATCTCTGGTGCATCTATATTCCATTGGTTATATGGGGCATGATGAGCATCCACAGCGGTTCATGGCATATCTTTCTCTGTTCACATTCTTCATGTTGATGCTGGTCACTGCGGATAATTTATTGCAGGTGTTCCTGGGGTGGGAAGGTGTAGGGCTTTGCTCATATTTACTTATCGGTTTCTGGTATCAGAAGGAATCGGCGAATAATGCGGCGATG
>CAYRJW010000052.1:446-11461 GCA_964424715.1 uncultured Rickettsiales bacterium
ATTCCTGGTTAATCGTGTGGGTGATTTTGGTCTGGCGCTTGGGTTATTTGCGGCGTTCCAGCTGTTTGGAACTATTTCGTTCGATGATATATTTAAGATCGCTCCAACAAAAACGGCGGAGATTTTTACTATTTTTGGCCATCAGCTAAATGCTATTACAACAATATGTATATTATTATTCATCGGCTGTATGGGTAAATCAGCGCAGCTGGGGTTACATACATGGCTACCGGATGCGATGGAAGGGCCAACGCCGGTCTCTGCACTTATACACGCGGCAACGATGGTTACGGCGGGAATATTTTTAGTGGCGCGCATGTCGCCGGTGTTCGAGCTTTCGCACACTGCGCTTGCGATGGTAACTATTGTGGGCGCGACCACGGCAATTTTTGCGGCGACCATCGCGCTTACGCAGAATGATATTAAAAAGATAATAGCATATTCAACCTGCTCGCAACTTGGTTATATGTTCTTTGCCTGCGGTGTTTCAGCCTATGCGGCGGGGATATTCCATTTATATACGCATGGCTTCTTTAAGGCGCTTTTATTCCTCGGCGCTGGTTCAGTTATACATGCGATGCATCATGAACAGGATATACGCAATATGGGCGGCATCTGGAAAAAGATCCCGCTAACCTATGCGATGATGCTGATAGGCACGCTTGCTATCACGGGTTTTCCATTCCTTTCGGGTTATTATTCTAAGGATATGGTGCTGGAAGTTGCATATGCGGCTGGCAGCCACGGCAATGGTTTTGGGATGTATGCATATTATATGGGAATTATTGCGGCGACATTAACGGCGTTCTATTCATGGAGGCTGATATTCTTAACATTCCACGGAAAAACGCGGGCGGATCATCACACTTATGACCATGCGCATGAATCGCCGAAAACAATGACGATACCGTTACTGATACTTGCTATAGGTGCGGTTTTTGCGGGTGGCGTGTTTGCGAATAATTATGGCGTTATCGATCATTCTCTGAAATTCTGGAACGGCGCTTTGGCGATTCCTTCGGAAGAACATAATATATATAGTATGGCGCATCACGTGCCGGAATGGGTGAAATTATCGCCGATGGTTGTGGGCGCGGTGGGTTTTGTGCTGGCGTTCCTGTTCTATCTGGTGGCGCCTTCCTTACCTGCAAAACTGGCAAGGACATTAAAACCGCTTTATAATATGTCGTTCAATAAATGGTATGTGGATGAGCTTTATGAATTCCTGTTCGTAAATCCGGCTAAAAAACTTGGTAAATTCTTTGCGACCGCCATCGACCAGAAAACAATTGATACGCTTGGGCCAAATGGTTTTGCGTGGGTTTCCGATAAAGCCGGCATTGTGGTAAGAAGGCTGCAAAGCGGTTATGTATATCATTATTCCTTTGCGATGCTGATAGGGCTTATTGCGATGTTAACTTATTTACTGGTGAGAATATAAATGAACGCTTTACCGATATTATCAATAATAACCTTCCTGCCACTGCTTGGTGCGCTTATGATATTCGCGTTCTGCAGGGGTGAGGATGCGGCGAAGAATTCTAAGATAGCAGCGTTAAGTATTTCAGGGGTTACGTTTATAATTTCATTATTCGTTCTGCATGGCTTTGACCCGGCAGCAAGGGGTTATCAGTTTGTTGAGAAGTTTGAATGGATGAAGGATACAGGCATTTTCTATCACTTGGGTATAGATGGCATATCGGTTTATTTCATCGTTCTTACAGCCTTCCTTATACCGATATGTATCCTTGCCAGCTGGAATTCTATCACCAAACAGGTGAAGGATTACATGATATTATTCTTACTTCTTGAGGCGCTGGTGATAGGTGTTTTTGCGTCGCTGGATTTCCTGTTATTCTATTTTTTCTTTGAGGCATCGCTGATACCAATGTTCCTTATCATTGGCGTTTGGGGCGCGGAGAATAGGGTTTATGCGTCGTTCAAGTTCTTCCTTTATACTCTGTTCGGTTCAGTGTTTTTACTGCTTGCGATATTATATTTATATAACCAGTTCGGCACTACCGATATTCCGACCCTTACGGAAAAGGCTTCAACGCTTTCATTATATATTCAGCAAATATTATGGCTGGCATTCTTTGCATCCTTTGCGGTGAAAGTGCCGATGTGGCCGGTGCATACATGGTTACCGGATGCGCACGTTCAGGCGCCGACCGCCGGTTCGGTGATACTTGCGGGTGTGTTATTGAAGCTGGGTGCTTATGGTTTCTTAAGGCTTTCTCTGCCGATGCTGCCTGATGCTTCGGTGTATTTCACTAATTTTATCTATGTGCTTTCTGCAATCGCTATCATCTATACATCGCTGGTAGCGCTGATGCAGGAGGATATGAAAAAGATGATCGCCTATTCATCCATTGCGCATATGGGCTATGTAACGGCGGGTATATTCGCGTTCAACCAGCAGGGTGTTGAAGGGGCGATATATCAGTGTTTAAGCCACGGTATAGTTTCAGCGGCGCTGTTCCTGTGTGTAGGCGTTCTTTATGACAGGATGCATACCAAGAAGATCGCGGCCTATGGCGGCGTGGTGCAGAGGATGCCGAGATTCGCGCTGGTGTTTTTGATATTTACGATGGCCTCTGTGGGGCTGCCGGGAACAAGCGGTTTCGTGGGTGAGTTCTTGGTGATGCTTGGCGTGTTTAAATCCAGCATGGTGATGGCGATATTTGTAACCACCGGCGTGGTACTGGGCGCGGCATATATGCTGTGGCTTACCAAGCGCGTTATTTACGGCGAGATAAAAAATCCGGAAGTTGAACATTTAACGGATGTTAATAAATTTGAAAAAATATGCCTTTACCCTATTGCGATACTGGCGGTCATATACGGCATTGCGCCTTGGTTAGTGACAAATGATATTTCAGTTTCAGTGACTCAGTTATTAACAAAATTCACTAATTAAGATGTTAGAAAATATTAAATATGCGAATCCGGAAATATTCTTAAGCATCCTTGCGATGGTGCTTTTGATGGTGGGTGTTTTCAACAAGAATAAGCCGGAGATAACCAGAACATTATTTGGTGCTGCGGCGCTTGGGCTGGTGGTGGTTATTTACCTTGTATATTGCGCAGGCAATCAGGCGGCGCTTGAGACCTATCAGGTGACGGCGTTCAATAAAGGCTTTGTGCTGGATTCGTTTGCGGTGATGATGAAGATATTGATCGCGGTGGTTTCAATTGCGGTTTGTATAATTGCGATGAATTCTAAATTCTATGCCGGAACAAATAAAAATGTTTTTGAGTTCCCGGTTCTGATGCTGCTTTCTATTGTGGGTATGTTCATCCTTACTTCCAGCAATGATCTGATGGGTTTTTATATTGGGCTGGAATTGCAGAGTTTAGCGGCTTATGTGCTTGTTGCTATAAACCGTGACAGCGAGCAGGCAACTGAATCAGGCGTGAAATATTTTGTTCTGGGTGCGCTGGCATCGGGGATAATATTATTCGGTGCTTCGTTTATTTATGGGTTCTCAGGCGCAACGAACCTAGGTGATATATCGGTTCTGCTCACCATGAATAATGACCAGCAGACATTATCACCGGGAATAATATTCGGGTTCGTACTGGTTTTTGCGGGGCTGTTCTTCAAGCTTTCCGCGGTGCCGATGCATATGTGGGCGCCGGATGTTTATGAGGGTTCCACCAAATCTGTGGTGGCATTTATCACGACCGCGCCAAAAATTGCGGCGCTGGCATTCCTGCTGCGGTTCATCACTACACTGGATGCTTCGCTTTTTGCGCCATTTGGAAAAATAATAATTTTCGTTTCGGCCGCTTCGATGATAGTTGGTGCTTTCGCGGCGCTGCGTCAGGAAAATTTCAAGAGGCTGCTTGCATATAGTTCTATCGCGAATATGGGCTATATGCTCATTGCGGCGGCTATAGGTTCGCAAACTGCGCTTACGGCGGGTGTTATATATCTGGTTATTTATATGGTAGGTTCGATCGGGATATTTGCTATCATATCGCTGATACAGAATGAGAGTGAGGACCTTGAGAAGATCACTGATCTTTCGGGGCTGGCGAAAACTAATCCGATACTCGCGATCGCAATGGCGGTGCTGATGTTCTCGATAGCTGGGATTCCGCCGATGGCAGGGTTCTTCGGGAAATTCTTTGTGTTCAAGGAAGCGATAAATTCCAATCTGATAACGCTTGCGATAATCGGTGTGGTGACAAGTGTTGTGGCGTGCTTCTATTACTTACGCATTGTGAAGGTTATGTATTTTGATGAGAGAGATTCTGCGCGGAATGATATTGTGGTAGCTCCAAGTTTAAAACTAGTGATTGGCTTGAGCATAGCATTCACTCTTTCAATGATATTCTTCAGCCAGGATCTAATAGAAATTGCAAGAACAGCGACCATATCGCTTTTTTAAAGTGGATCACACAGTAAATAAATTTAAAAGCTACGAGATAAGGGAATATCAAATTCTCGACAGTACTAATCTGCACGCCAAAAGGCTTTTAGATGATGGGTTGCAGGATAATGTAGTTATAGTAGCAAACTCCCAGACAGCAGGAAGGGGGCGCGGTAACAGGGTATGGGTCTCGGATGAGGGGAATTTATTCTTTACTATTGTTATCGATGCAAAAAAAATAAACCCGCCGGAAATAGCATCATACATCGCTGCAATTTCTGTTAGCAACGCAATAAAAAACCTAGGCCCTACGCCAGTAGTAAAATGGCCTAATGATGTGCTTATAGAAGAGAAAAAAGTTTGCGGGATATTGGTGGAGAGCTATAAAAAAGCGCTGGTTATTGGTATCGGGGTGAATGTGAATTCATGTCCAGAATATCTGGAGGGGAACAGGAAGGCGTGTGCGTTGAAGAGTTTTGTGAGTGATATTGATACAGAAAAATTTTTGCAGATGATATTATCCGGCTTTGATTATGAGGTAGAGGCATATGGTAAAAATGGCTTTACGCCTTTGAGACAAAAGATAATAGAAAATTTATACAGGTTCAATGAAGATGTAGAACTGGATTATCTTGGCGAAAAGATAAGCGGCAGGATAATTGATATTTCACCATGCGGCGATATTGTGATAGAGACAGAGGAAGGCAATAAAGAATACAGAACAGGTGAGATATTTGACTTATGAAACTAGTAATAACAAGGCCATTTGAGGACTCGCTGGAGTCACAGAAAAAGATACAGGCCGTATCTGATATAAGCTGTTTTATCCAGCCAGTGATGGAAGTTATAATGCTGGAAAAGAAAATAGAACTCCCGAAAGATGCGGTGATAGTTATCACTTCGATGAACGGTATTCGTGCGCTTGCGAGCAATAGCGATGTGAGGAGCTTCAGGATAATAACGGTTGGTGAGCAATCTGCGAAAGAGGCGAGGAGGCTTGGGTTTGTCAGGGTGGAATCTGCGGCTGGCCCGGCTGTCAGCGCAAGTGAGATGAACCTTATAAAATATATAAAGGCGAATTTAGATAATAAGATAATGATAAATCACATCTCCGCGGGAATAACCAAAGGGGGCTTAAAGAAAAAACTGCAAGAGGATGGTTATAAATATAACCGGATAATATTATATATCTCTGAGCCGGTAAAATTCACTGAGGAATTCATTGAGAAGGTAAGGTTGGGTCAATTTGATGCATATAGTTTCTTCTCACCGAGAAGCGCGGCCTTGTTCGCAAAAGAGATATATGAGAACGGGCTTGGGGCTTTCCTGCACCGATCTGTTGCATTTTGCTTTAGCGAGAATGTGATTTTGGGGCTTTCCGGGTTAAACTTCGCTAAGATATATATTCCAGAGGTGACAAATTCCGAAAATTTCGTTAATCTCATCTGCACTCATAACAATGAAGCAATATGATAGAGAAAGATACCAACACATATAAGATAGTCAAAAAGAGGAATTATACTCCGTGGCTGTTTGCGTTCTTCGGAGTGGCGGTGATATATATCGGCTATGAGGTGTTTTCCATATCGCGCACGGTCTCCAGCATAAAGATATCAGATGAGAAACTGGAATATATCCATGCAAAGGTAGGTGATCTGGTGAATGTACTTAATACGAAGGAAGAATCTGATATCAGCTATGACCCTACTGAAAAATATGATTTCAAGCCTAACCCGGATGAGATAGTGGCCGATAAACCTGCCTCGGAAGAAGCAACGAGCCGGGCCTTGAAAGAAGAGATAAGCAAGATGAAGGCGGCCGATAAGATAATGGTCATCCGCGACAGGCTGGTGGATATTTACCAGAAATCCAAGGAAAAAGATGAGCAGCTTGCGCAGTTGAAACAGTCTTTTTACACTGCGAAAACAATGGTGGAAGGCTGGTATAACGATAAAAAGAATATCAAGGTTGCCGATGGCCGTGCCCCCCACCAAAATGGCGGGATAGTTGATAAGCTTACCAAGAATCTAAGCAGTTTTGTCAAGATAAACAAGGTCGGAGAGGACCTTTCCAGCGGGAATAAAAAGATACTTAACGCCGACCAGATACCGGAAATGCTCTCCTATGCCGAGATATTGCTGGAAGCAGGCTCGCTTTCGCAGGCGGCATGGATAATGGAAGATATTGAATCTATTACGAAACAGGAAGAGATATTCACTTTTACCTCTAAGGTAGAAGTATATCTGGAAAAGCACCCTACCGCCAACCCGGAAGTGCAAAGGATCAAAGAACTGATTGAACTTATTGAAAATAAGGAATAAAACATTAAATCTATTGAACAACCTATAGGAGAAGTGGCGTGAAAAAATTCGTAAAATTATTCGTTTTTGCTGTGGCGATATCTTTCGCATCTAACCTTATGGCGGCATCGCCTTATCAGGAGATAATGGCCGATGATCTGGTAAAGATGAAAGCAGAGAATAAAGATCTGGTGATAATAGATTCAAGAAGTGGTGACTGGTTCGATGGCGTTATGGTAGAAGGTGCTCACCAGCTTGCGACATCTGATACTACCGCAGAGAATCTCGCTAAACTTGCTCCGAAAAAAGATCAGGCGATAGTATTCTACTGTACTAACGAGCAATGCCCGGCCAGCGCAAAAGCAGCACATAAAGCGGCAGAGCTTGGCTATACCAACCTGTATAAATATAAAGCCGGTATTGAAGGCTGGAAAAAACGCGGGCTTCCAACTACCAGCCTCGCTAAGTCTGAATAATTAAGGCAGGACTAATATGGAAAATACAATTCTTGCGGTTCCGAAAGGAAGGATCCTTGAGGAGCTGACGCCGATATTAAAGAGATCCGGCATTGAGCCGGAGGAGGAATTCTTTTCCGAATCAAGCCGGAAACTTATTTTCGATACTGCGCGTAAGAACCTTAAGATAATAAAGGTAAGAAGTTTTGATGTTGCCACTTTCGTTGCCTTCGGCGCGGCACATATAGGTATTTCGGGGAATGATGTGCTGATGGAATTCAATTACGATAATATCTATTCACCGCTTGATCTGAATATAGGCAAGTGCCGTCTTTCAGTTGCGGCACCGCTGAAATATGTGAATGAGGAAGGTTTCTGGAATAAAAGCCATATTAAAGTTGCCACGAAATATGTGAATTTCACTAAACAATATTTTGCCGCAAAAGGGATCCAGGCGGAGTGTATAAAACTGAACGGCTCGCTGGAACTTGCACCGCAGCTCGGACTGTGCCGCCGCATAGTTGATCTGGTAAGTACCGGCAATACATTAAAAGCAAATGATATGGTTGAAGGCGAGAAGCTTGCAGATATATCATCGAAACTGATCGTGAACAAGCAGGCCTTTAAAGCCAATAAGGCCGAACTTAACGAGATAATAAAAAAGATAGAAGCGGTGATATAGGTGATGATGAAGATAATTAAATATTCCTCCGATAATTTTTTTGATGAGCTGGAGAAGATAATTCAGGTGGATGCGGTCTCGCGCCCGGAAGTTGTTTCGACGGTCACTGATATTATAAATGATATCAGGAAAGATAAGGATAAGGCTCTTTTCAGATACACCAAGAAATTTGATGATTTTGATGTTAACTCTGAAAATATCCGGGTTACGAAAGAAGAAATGGATACCGCATATAAATCGTGCGACAAAGAATTGCTGGAAGTTCTAGAATATGCTTTCAAGCGTGTGCGTGCTTACCATGAAAGGCAGATGCCGGATAATGATAAATTCGAGGACGAGGAAGGCTTTACACTCGGCTGGAAATGGAATGCGGTTGAGTCGGTTGGGTTATATGTTCCCGGCGGCAAGGCATTCTATCCGAGTTCGGTGATAATGAACGCGGTACCGGCTCTGGTTGCTGGCGTTAAGCGCGTGGTGATGACAGTCCCGGCGCCTCATGGCGGGGTGCTTAACCCGGTGGTGCTGGCGGCAGCGCGTATTTGTGGCATCAAAGAAACCTATAAAATTGGCGGCGCACAGGCGATAGCTGCGCTGGCTTACGGTACGGAAACTGTTCCTCCGGTAGTGAAAATTGTCGGGCCGGGAAATGCTTATGTTGCGGAAGCAAAAAGGCAGGTATTCGGGCAGGTGGGAATTGACATGATCGCCGGGCCTTCTGAGATATTAGTGATAGCTGATAGCGATAACAACCCGCGCTGGATAGCAGCCGATCTTCTTTCGCAGGCGGAGCATGATGTGGATGCAAGGGCCTATCTGATAACCGATAATGAAATATTTGCGCATAAGGTGACAAAGGAAATCGAATCTCTACTTGAAAGGCTGGGCAGAAGGGAGATAGCGCTGCAAAGTATAAAGAATAACGGTGTGGTGATAATCGTTAATGATATTGAGGACGCAACCATAGTGGCTAACAGGATAGCGCCGGAACACCTGGAGATATGTACAAAAAATCCAGAAAATATTTCCAAAAAAATAACCAATGCCGGTGCAATATTTTTGGGTGCTTATACGCCTGAGGCGATCGGTGATTATATCGCCGGGCCAAGCCATGTGCTGCCTACCATGTCAAGTGCGCGGTTCTCCTCGGGGCTTGGGGTGCTGGATTTCATGAAGCGTACCTCAATGATAAAATGCACGGAAAAAGCGATGAAGGCTGTCGGTGAAAAAACCGTTCTGCTGGCCAATGAAGAAAAGCTCGGCGCGCACGCGCTTTCGGTTAAGTTGCGGTTAGAAGGTATTAATTCTTAGGTATTTTATTCCATAGTGAGTTAGGTATCTTTTCTGCCAGTGAATTGTGTAAAGTTATTTCCTCAGCTGATACTTCAAATTTTCTTGATCTGAAATTCACGATATTCTGCTGGGTAGTTTCCTCTTCCTTTATCTTTTCTTTTTTCTGTTCGAGGTTGATGGTGTTCTGTTTGCCGCCCATAAGCTCAAGATAGACTTCGGCTAATATCTCGGAATCAAGCAATGCTCCGTGTTTTACGCGGCGGGAGGTATCAATGTTGAAGCGTTTGCAAAGAGCATCAAGGCTGTTCTGCTGGCCGGGGAATTTTTTGCGGGCGTATAATAATGTGCAGAAAACGCGGTCACGGCCGATATCGTTCTTTTTGGCGTTGAAAAGATGGTGGTTCAGGAATTTTATATCGAACTCGGCGTTATGTATCACAAGCTTGGAATCACTAATGAATTCAACGAATTCATCCACTATTTCGCTGAATTTTGGCTTGTCTTTGAGGAAATCCGTACTGATGCCGTGTATATTGAACGCCTCCTGCGGGACCTCCCTTTCCGGGTTGATATAGCTGTGATAGACCTTGCCGGTAGGGATACGGTTTATGAGCTCAACACAGCCTATCTCTATGATACGGTGGCCGATTATCGGGTCTAACCCGGTGGTCTCTGTGTCTAAAATGATCTCTCTTTCCATTAAAATTTTAACTAAATATTAATAAAATAATTTATTGTTGCCCCTTTATATGATATAGTCAAAGATAAGGCCAAAGCCTTTAAAATCAAGAAAAATTCGTGGTTATATCATATGTCGAAAAATGATGAACTGGGACGGGTACAGAGAGACCCATTATTCCTTGCATTAACAAGACCATCGATGATCTTTGGCGTGCCATATGTTTTTGCCATGATGAACGGACTTATCTGGATGGTGGTGTATCTTAACACAAAAAATTTCGGTGCGTTATTCGGCGGAATGGTGGGGTGTCATCTGGTGGGATATTATATCAGCGCTTATGAACCGCGCTTCATGGAGATAATCAAGATATACGCAAAAACAGTGCCTACCTGCATAAACCGTTTTTATCACGGCAACACCTGTTCATATGATCTGTATTAATTATGAAATTATCTAAGAGAAAAACTTTAAAGGCGGCGGTTGGCAAAAAAGAGATCAGCCAGACAAAGTACATTCCGTTCAAAGGGCACTGGGATGAGAATATAATCGTGACCAAGAACAACGAGATGATGCTTGTTGTGAAGGTGCAGGGATTCTCGTTTGAAACTGCCGATGATGAAGAGCTTGATACTAAGAAGATGATATTGAACACCTTGTTCAAATCAGTATCGGGCGGAAATTACGCGCTGTTCTTCCATATCGTGAGAAGACGGGATTTTTCCTCGGTGGCGGGAGAATTCAGCAACCCGTTCTGCAAGGAACTGAACCAGAAATGGAAAGATAAGCACAAGAACGTCATCAGTTTCAAGAATGATCTTTACATCACCGTTATCTATAAAAAAGATACGGATAATACCGTTGGTAAAACGGTTGGAATACTAAGCGCTATATCAAAGGCCGGTGACAAGGAAGCAAAGGATATTGAACTGAAAGAGGCGGCGAAATCACTACGTGAGATCGCAAGCAGGCTGCTTGGCTCGCTTAAATCATATAAGCCGAAAATATTAGGCATCAGGGAAAATGAGAATGGATGTTTCTCGGAAGTGTTCGAGTTTTTCGGTACGATAATAAATGGCGGTGTTGCCAGCAATATTTTAGTTCCAACCACCAATGCAGATAAATATCTTTCCAAGCAGAGAATATATTTTGGTAAAAGGGCGCTGGAACTGCGCGATGAAAAAGGCAAGAGCAGGTTCGGCGGGGCGATATCGATAAAGGAATATCCGC
>CAYRJW010000053.1:0-11422 GCA_964424715.1 uncultured Rickettsiales bacterium
TGGTGCTCGTGGCCGGAATCGAACCGGCATGGGTATCACTACCCGAGGGATTTTAAGTCCCTTGCGTCTACCAATTCCGCCACACGAGCATTTTGAGGTAGATATTTGCGAAAGTTAAGCAATCAAATACTGAAAAGGGCTTTTAAAAGCAAGGGTTAATTGGAAGAGGCCTGTTTATTTATTTGTGTATCTTGCCTTGTTTTTGTTCATTTTCCGCCAGTTCCAGGGTTTCTGGAATTGGTAGCGCCAGATGCCGGAAAGGGTGGTTTTGGCGTATATCTCGTTTATCACAAAGCGCAGGGAATAGGTCTGGTAGGCAAGGGCATAGCCGCCGGATACCAGATCCTGTCCTATATTTATTTTCTCACCACTTTGCGCAATGAAATAGCAATTTCCGTTGGTGCGGCCATATTTATCAGTATCAAGGTCGGAGCAGAAAACCTCATTGTCGCCAACTATTTCTGTTAAATAGTCCTTTGCCTCTATGCCGCAATCGATCTTCTTTTTGCCGTCATAGCATTTCTGTTTCATCTCTGGTGCATCGATGCCGTAAAGGCGTATCTTCCTTCCGTTCACTTTCACTGTGTCTCCATCAGCTATTACAGGCTTGCCGGTTATCTGGGAATTTTGTGGGGTGACAATAAAATCCTGAACAAAACCGAACAGGTATGAGATTATTATGGCTGCGGCCAGCGTAAGATATTTACTGGCTTTTCTTGGCATTTTCAGTTTTTGCCGGGTTCGGCTGTTTATTGATCTCAATGGCTTCATCTTTCTGTTCTTTTTCCAGCCCGGTTATAAGCTGATCTTCTATGCGCATATCTATATAATTTATTCTTTTTGAGAAGAGCAGATTTTTCTTTTCAACTTCCTCAAGTTTATCCCATGCTTCTGCGGCATTTTCCTCAGGCAGTTTTATCTTTATTTTATTATCGAGCATTATATCCCATCTTCTGCCGCCTATCTTGGTTGCGCCTGCAACCATTGGTGCCAGCCTTTTTGATGAGTTTATGATATTATAGAATTCAGGGATGTCCTTAAGCGGTTCCTTGCCTATCACCAGAGGCAGGTAGATATATTTTTTCTCGACCTTCTGTGTCAGCAAATTGCCGTATTTATCGGCAAGCCATACCTTGCCGCTATTCTGCCATAATAATTTCGGGGTTCTTTCTATAACGGTGATAATTAATTTATCAGGCAGTTTCTTTTTTATATCCACCGATTCTATCCAGCCTATCGAGGTAAGATCATTTCTTAACTTCTCAAGATCAAGCAGGATGATGGATTTTGAATGTACATCACCAAGCGACCAGAATATCTTTTCAAGTATTATATCGGTGGGAACGGTCTTGTTTCCGCCTATCTCCACCGACTCTATCTTCAACCCGAATGATATGAAGAACTGTGTGGCCTTATTATAAGTGTAATTGCTTATTTTCGTGTAGCCATCGAATTTTATCACCCACACTAATATCGCTACAAGGATAATTCCGAGGATTACCTGTACTATCCTTGCGAATTTTGAGAATGCGAATTTCAGCCTTCTTTTTAAGATATAATCTTCAGCCTTTCTTTTTGAGTATGATTTTTTTTTGACGACGCGGATCATGAGGCTGCCATTATTTCAAGCCGCGCGCTTTGCACTACCTGTTCCACTATCTCTTCGTAAGATATACCCTTCGCGGCGGCTATCTTGGGGACCAGCGAGGTCTCGGTCATTCCCGGATGGGTGTTTATCTCAAGGAAATAGAGTTTATTTTCCTTTTCGTTATAGATGATGTCACTTCTTGTAACGCCTCTGCAGCCAAGTATATTATGGGCCTTTTCTGCAAACTCCAGGGCCTGCTTTGTAATATTTTCCGGTACAGGTGCGGGAACGATATATTCGCTCGCGCCGGAAGTATATTTTGATTTGTAATCATAGATCCCGCTCTTAGGGCGTATCTCAACGGCACCAAGCGCTTTGCCGTTCAGCACTGCAACGCTTAATTCACGACCCTCGATAAAATCTTCCACCAGGAATTTATTATTCTGGCTTAACGAATTTATATCAAGTTCGTCATTTTCTTTTAATATTATAACTCCTACTGAAGAACCATCATCAACAGGTTTTATCACGCATGGTCTTTTATATTTTCCGGCGATCACCTCATCGCGTGAAAGTATTTTTCCCTGTGCAAAGATAACGCCGTGATGGGATAATATATCTTTAGTGAAGGCCTTATCTATGGCTATTGCCGCCGCTCTCACACCACTTAAAGTATATGGTATCCGCAGACATTCCAGCATACCTTGCAGGCAGCCATCCTCACCATATGCGCCATGCATGGCGTTATAAACTATATCGGGTTTTATTTTCTGAACTTCGGATAGGAAATTATAACTGAATTCCAGTTTTTCAGTTTCATAACCAAGTTTTTTCAGCGCTTTGAAAATACCATCTGCGGTCCTGCGGGAAACTTCCGCTTCCGATGATGGGCCGCCGCATACAACAAGTATCTTTTTATTTTTACTCATGAAGAGATCTGTAGATTGTTCATCCAAGCATAAAATAAAAGATGAACTTAGTCTATGAGATTCCGGAGGTAAACGCTGTAATCAAACTGCTCACGCAGGTAATTATCGGTTATCGTATAACCGTCATTATCACCGCTCGCATAGGAGGTTTTGGTGAAGGCGGTGCTGTAAGGTGTCTTGTTCCTGCTTCTGAACACTATACCAAAGTTCACCAGGGTAGGGTAGCCATCTGCGTTGTTCTGGCTGCCTTCCACCTGGAAATCCTCAATATAATCTGCAACTATAGCGTTTGCGGTCTGGCTTACCCAGCTATTGCCGGTCCAGGTATCTATGTTCATGTAAAGTGCATTCCGTGCCGGGTTGGTTCGCGCAGCGATGAAGTAAGAGACCTTTATCCGGCTAGTAGTGCTTTTATCATATGTCACTGAAAAACTGTCACAGCATGCGCCGGCGACATTTGTGATTATGATAGGAGGGTCTATCTCGGCATAGGTGGATTCTATATTACTATCCACTGCCCGGAAACCCGCCATTCTTAAGTCTCTGGAAATAAGTGTTACGGTAGGTATCGCAAAATCCCGCACTTCCGCAACGCCGGAATTCTTCTGGTACTGGTTAGCTATGACCGAATAAGATGAATAAGCGCCCGCCAGTACAATTGAACCTATGAACACCGCCAGCAGCAATTCGAGCAGGGAATATCCGGCCTCGCTACTATTCATGAATTTATTTTTAGCGTTATCAGTCATAAATATTCTTGATTATTATCTGCGCGTTCTTCTTTCGGCTTTCTATTGCAACGCTCACTATATTGCTGGTGCCGGAAGCGGTTACGGTTATCCTTCTGGCATCGCCTGTTGCGGAAGGGCCTACAGCATCATCTAGCATCCTGCACCATTTATAACGGTTCTGGTGATAGGTTGCGGTCTGACCTGCTGTAGGTGCGGTGCAGGTGGTGAAATCCATGTTATTATAGTTGCTGATATTCGCATAATCACTGCTGATGGATTCAAGTATCTGGTTGGCGACCAGCTGCATCTTCTGCCTGTCGATTGAATTCTTCAGTGATGTGGAAGAAAGTCCTGCCATAGTATATACCCCTGCGAAAGATATCGACATTATCATGGTCGCTATCATCGCTTCTATCATCGAGAAGCCTGAATTTTTAATTTTTGGTGACATCAATAAATCCGGTTGCAAGTATAACAGAGATAACGCCGCTGCCCAGGTCTGTCTGACCGTTCTTCTGCGAGATAGTATAGGTTGCGCCGCTGGAGGTCCCATCGCGGAAGAAGCAGACATCACCGATGCCGGTACCGGTTATCTGGAAATTGGAGTTCAGGTTGGTTGTAAGTACATCAAGCGATGTCCAGCCGGTAGTGGTGGAGCAGTTGGTGACGGCAGTGGCATTATAATAAGTCGTTAATGTATAAGCATCACCGCTTTGGCTGGTATTTACTTTTGTGGTTATGTTCCTTGTCAAAGCCTCCATTTTCCCGCGTGAGAGTGATGAGTAGATATCGTTTATGGATCGCTGGAATGATCTTTTCGCATTCCAGTCCTGGAATGCCGGCAGGCCGAACAGTGAAACAACAGCGATGATAGACAGCACTGCCATCAGTTCAAGCAGTGTGAACCCCGCAATATCCGCCTTATTATTTTTCGATAGAATCTTCATTGATAATTCCCATCATCACCAGGTTCTTGAGTGAATCTTCCATTGTTATCATACCTAGATTACGGCCGGTCTGAAGTGCCTGATCGATCATGAATATCTTATTCTCGCGGATAAGGTTGGATATCGCCGGGGTGGTCAGCATCAGCTCGAAAGCTGCCACTCGCCCATTGCCATCGGCCCGGCGCAGGAGCGTTTGCGTTACCACAAGCCGGAGGGATTGCGATAATTGCGAGCGTATCTGCGCCTGCTGTTCTGAAGGGAAAACGTCGATTATCCTGTTGATGGAATTTGATGCGCCGTTAGTGTGCAGCGTTCCGAAAACAAGGTGGCCTGTTTCAGCTGCTGTAAGGGCCAGACCAATGGTTTCTTTATCGCGCATCTCACCCACAAGGATGATATCCGGATCTTCGCGCAGCATGGCTTTAAGTGCGTGGGCAAAACTTACCGCATCCTTGCCTATCTCGCGTTGTGATACTATGCAGCCTTTGCTCTGGTGCATATATTCAATAGGGTCCTCAACGGTTATTATATTACCTTTGCGGGTTTCGTTTATCTTGTTTATAAGCGCCGCAAGGCTGGTGGTCTTACCGGAGCCGGTCGGGCCGGTTACAAGCACAAGGCCGTTCTCGGCATGTACTATATCCATCATCGCTTTCGGCAGGCCAAGTTTTTCTATATCAGGTATAACGCTTTCTATCTTACGCATCACCATTGAAGGCCCGTGTGCGGCAAGATAGGCGTTCACCCGGAAGCGTATATCCTCATGTGATACGGCGAAATCCACTTGTTTATTATCTTCAAAGAATTTTTTCTGGTTATCATCAAGATGCGTAGCGAGGAAATCCTCAACATCTTTTCTGGAGATAACATCTTCAGAAAGTCTTTCAATGATACCGTTGGTTCTTATGGCGATGGGCCTGTCAGAGTGGATATGCAGATCAGAAAGTTTCCTGGTCCTGGCGTAGTTCACTAATTTATCAAGCATTATTTCGGGTCTCCTTGAATAGTCTTAGATATTTAAAAATCTTCTTTCCAATATTCCACTTTAACCTCTGTCTCCGGGTCAACCACAGGGGCGCCGATGATAAGGTTACCTTCTTTCACGAATCCTGTTGGCAGATTCTCAACCTCAGCATCGCTACTGATACCGATATATAATTTATCCTTATAAACTATCGATTCTGTCGCCATGCCGGCACCAAGGTTCGTTGTACGCAGACTAGTACCGCAGGCATAATCATGCTCGGAAATCTTTGAAGTTCCGGAGTCGCAGATGTTATTTGCATCAGGTGTGTATCTTGAAAATATCACATTCTTGCCACGAATGGTCGCGGAAGCGGTCACTTTCTCGTTTGAACCAAGGTTCATATACCAGCCTTTATCGGTGGTTGTAGGGCAAATACCGGAGGCGGTCGAGGTGACATTCAGCAGGTTAGAGATGGTATAAGGAGAAGATTGAGAAACAAATGCCGGATAGTTAGGATCGATGATACCATAGCCACGATTCTGGATACTGGCTGAGACCCTGCCGATGCGCGACATATCGGCGGTGCCGAAATATTGTATAAGCCTGCCGTCTGAAAGAATGGTAGGAGAACTTTCATGATAACATAACCGGTCATTATTTATATCTGCTTCTGAATCAAATACCCTGGTGGTGCTGTATAAGGTTCCGTTGTCGCTTAGATTTATTTTCCACAGAGAACCTTCAAGATCAGTGAAATAAACATATGCCCCGGCATAAGGGAAGCTGGTCGTGGTATCGGCGCTTATAGCGGTAAGTCTTGGTGGTACTGAATTTATTATCCCGTTGGTAGAGCTGTTATCGGCGATGGTTATTTTCCTGATCACCTTGCCGCCATCTTCAAGGTCGATAATATATACCGCGCTGCCGTAACTGCTGCTTACATTATTGTTATACCCGCCGCCGAAAACACCCACCCATTTTCTCACGCCGGCGATACTGATATTCAGTATAAGCGGGTCCGACCAGCTTTCACCCAGCAGTGAATAATCATACGCCGCCGGTGCTGTCGCAAGTGTGTAATTGGTGCGCACACTGTTACTGTCCCAGTAATTTATCCTGTTGGTGAATTTATTATACGCGAACGAGAACATATGAGCAGGAGCGTTCGGATTTGTAACATCAAGCGCATAATAAGAAGGCCCGCCCTGCCTTAAGCCGCCCAACAGAACAGTTTTCCAGGTGCTGCCTATTTTAATATCCTTCACTGCCGGAGAGCCATCAACGCCATATATACTTACACTTTTTGCTGCGGTGGCGGAAATAACGCTTCTCAGGTTAGGTAACAGGCCCGGTGGGATAAAGCCCCATTTCTCATCGCCGGTGGTGGAGTCGAACGCGTGCAGCATTCCGGAATTGGAACCCACATAAATAACCTCACTCCTGCTGGCACAGGATCCACCGCAGGTACTACCGCCCTTGAAGGTCTGGTAACTATTGGTAGCGCGATAATATGATTCTGATTTTACATTTGCCTCGTCCGAATAATATGCTGAAGGTGCACCCACCGCTACAGCTTTGGAGTGGTAGATATCGGCGAGTTTCCATCTTTCTCCTGAAAGCAATGCAGTTCCATCTTCATCCTCGCCGGAAGGATATTCGCTGTATGAATCCACTCCGCGGATGAAATTTATCAGGTTATCCAGTGTTGTATCACTATCCACCACGCCGCTGTTTTCTTCCAGTGGCGGGCGTAGCCTGTCGCGGTTGGTGGTGGTAAAGTTGTTGGTGGAGTAGGTCAGGTTGCTTGCGACCGTCCAGATATTTCTGTTCGCAGCGGTCTTCTGGTTCAGCCTGTCACCGGCATCCCATACCAGAGTTCCGATGGAACCGGTGGACTGAAGCGTATATTTATATAAATGCCCTTTCCATTGATGGTTCTTATTGAACAGGAATGTGGACTGCAATATGTGATCAGAATTCGTTATGCCCGGAATAATGGTTGGAACGGTGAACGATAATTGTGTTGAGATTATCTGCCTGATATAGGTTGAAAGCGCATCCAGCAATCCTGTCTCATTATCGGTATAAAGCGGTGAATCCGGATATGTTCCGCCAGCCTGTGAAAGGCTCACATAATTATCATTATCCGTAGTGGTGAACCCTACCGCAAAAGTTTTAATGCCGTTATTATCATATAGTGATTGAGTTGTAGCATCAGGACTATCTGCCCAGTAGCCATCACTTATAACTATCAGTATATTCTGCTGGCAGGCAGCTCCCGGAGTTATTGGAGAACTTGCACCAGTGAAATAGGTCCTTGCAAGCTGCATCGCCGGATTAAGATATGTTCCACCATTGGCTGACAGAGAATCTATCATATTATATATCTGGCTTGCACCGCTGGAAGAGATATTTACCCTCATCTGCTGGCTACCGCTATTATTCCATGTCATCAAACCAAAATTAGCGCCACTGGTCAGATCGCTGTCTGAAACTATGGTCTTTATCACATTCTTTGCGGCATCTAGCCTGGTTTCAGCGCTGTTGCTGCTTATAAGCAGCGTCCCACCTACAGATTGTATCCTGTGGTTTCCATTATCTGCTACATAAACCGTACTGTTGCTGCTTCTTATTTCAACGCCGCGGGGCGAATTGAATTTACCAAGGCTGCTGCCCTGGCTGCCATACACTGCTATCTGATCCCCATCTGAAGGTTCAAGCTTATAGATCCTGCCGTTGCTGCTTCTTGAAACATAAAGCTTACCACTTGCATCAACATCAATACCTACCGGGTTCCAGCTAAGGCTGAACTCTGAAATGAAAGTTCCGGTAAGGCTGTATTTCTGAACCTTTTTATTACTGTTCTTGGTTATGTAAACAAAGCTGTTAACTCTATCAACTGCCAGATACATACCATTGGTATTTCCCCAGGTACTGCCTACCTGCGTGCCGGATGAGTTAAATTTCTGTACCGCACCATTACCGTTGATCACATACAGATTATCGGATGAATCAACATCAATGCCATAAGCTTCACCGCCTGATACATTAATTTTACTCAGGTAATTTCCGTCCACATCAAATTTCTGCACCCGTCCGTGAAGATGATCCGATACATAAACATTATCGTTGGAATCTATCGCTATAGAATAGGTGAAATCGAACCAGCCATTCTGGCTGGTGCCGTTATAACCGCCCCAGGTCCTTACATAATCACCGCTGGAATCATATTTTTCGATCTCATCATAATATTTTGCGATATAAATATTATTATTGGAATCGAAGGCCACATCCATCGGGTATTCACTATCGCCGCTCGGGATCTCCTCATCCATACTGCCGGATGTGTCGAGCATAAGAAGGATATTAGCCGGCACGTCCGCTGAGCCTGAACCCGGAGGAGGGGTTTTAGCTTTAACGGCAGTAGAAAGGCTTGCTATGGCGAGTAACAGCAATATGTAATTAAATATTTTATACATGACCGCTTCCCTAATCTTTTTCTTTTTTACTTACTTTTTCATCTTCATCAACCGAACTTAATTCATGCAGTTTTTCTGAAAGCTTTTTGTCCTGAAGGATGATCTTTTCACGGTACAACTTTTCTTCCGGAAGATAATCAAAACTATATGTGACAACCTTCTCGTCATCATTCCAGTAAGTGGCAAAATCCTTTACTTCCTGGCTATCATTATTCGGCAGGGTCTGTGGTTCACCAAAATTATCTGATGATAGCTCCAGAAGTTCCTGTGAGTCTGATTTTTTCTCTATAAGTATCTCGGCCAGTTTCTGGTTAACAAATGTCATTTTCAATTCTGCTCCGGCAAGATCCTTACAGATAGCTGTGCCACGGAGGTTGCTGTAAAAGTATTTTTTGTCAAAAGTGTCTTCGCCCATAGGATATTTATCCTTAAGCTCATCAAATTTTTCACCTAGCCCTAAAGATTTCAGGCTGCATTCTTCCGCGAAGGAAGGGCTTGCAGAAAAAATGATCAGGAGAAGTAATATTTTTTTCATATCAATACTGCACCGATAATATGGTTACTAACTGTCTTATGCTGCTGTTCGGGCCATTGCCGTAGGCCAGGACCTGATAATAATATTTCGGGGTCAGATCGCCTGAAAGCCCGTATGAATCTTTCGTGCCGATATTTTCCCCAGTGCCTGCAGTGCTTGCTTCGGTGGATTTTACGGTAAGCGAGGAAGTGGTACAGTTATATGAGTATTTGGAAAGCTGGTTGATCATCTGCTGCGATTCCGTTCCGTCATACAGGTTCGTGATGTTGCTTCTGGTTATGGTATAAGGAAGGTTGGTCGGTACAGTACTATATCCCTTGAACCATTTTACCGTATCCTTCACGCACGACTCAGCAAGGTAGAAGGTCGATGAATCTACGGTCTTGAAATCGGCGGTCTTGAATTCCCGGAGTGAGGTTTGTACTAATGTTACGGCTAAAAGATTCATCGCCAGCATTACCAGAAGTGTGGTAGCTAAAATATTTCCTGACTCATATTTGCTTTCGCGTGTCATTTTAAAAGTTTGCCTGGTTAAGCTGGTTAACAGTATAGGTCCTGCTGCCGCTTATCTCCGTTGCTCTTGCGATGAAATCATCTACCGTGGTTTGTGTTATGCAGTAAGTGAATTTGTCATTAACAAGTATGGTCTTGCCGTTAAAAAGGTTGGTATTTATCGCCGTTGCAGAATCGGTGCAGGTTGCGCCGCTTACATAATAGGCATTGTTCTTCTGGTAATATTCCTGCTGCTGCATGTAAATATTCCTTACATTATTCTTAACTGTGGTTGTTCTGGAGTTATCGGCATATCCTCTATATTGTGGGATACCGATCGCTGCCAATATTCCCATTATTGCAACTACGATCATTAATTCTATCAGTGTAAAACCTTTATTCATATTATACCGATTTAGTTCAATTCCTAACTTATCGCCAAAAACAAAAATCCCCTTGTGAGTTATAGCCCACAAAGGGATTTTTTATCCTCAAAGAACTCTGTGGGAGTGGGGAGAAGTGAATCTCCCCAAACCATATTAGAAACTATTCTCTGGTAACAGTGCTAACAAGTGCTGCAGAAGAAGCATCTGTGTTAGTTGTAACAGTGAAATCACCAGTGCTGCCTGCAGCAACGGTTACATATGTTTTACCATCAGTTGTAGCAGAAGGAGCAACAGCAGCGCCTCCAACAAATGTTGTTGTATCAGTAGCATCATATGCGTTTTTGCTGGTTGCATTCATGTAAGCAACTATTGCAGTTTGTAGGGCTGCGTTAGTTCCATTGCATGCAGTTTCCTGAGCGCTGCTTTCAAGGAAGTTAGTCGCGCCAGAAGCACATTTAGCTAATTCAGCACCAAGAAGTTTTATGGTCTGAGTGTTCTGAGATTTAGCGGCATTGATTTTTGCCTGGGTCTGGTAACCTTGATATTGCGGGATACCGATCGCAGCAAGTAGGCCTAGTATAGCAACAACGATCAGTAACTCTATCAGTGTAAAGCCTGACTGTTTGTTTTGTTTGGTAGTAAGCATAAGTCCTCCGGTTTATTTATAATACATTAATATTAGCAGACTATTTTGGCTGTGTCAAGTTAAGTTATTGAAATTTAATGGTAAATAAATTCCGAAATAGGAAATTAAAGATATTACAGTAGTTAAGACTGTGGAACCCAATAATGCATACATTAAAACTTTGATTTGAGCGAGGCTTTTAATATTGGAAGTTACAATAAAATAAAACAGTATATAAGCAACCCAGCTAAATGCTGAACCATGAACACTTTGAATATTTCCAAAGATCGCCGGATTTGTAGTTGGAGAGAATAAAGTTGATAGTAATACCACTGCCAAAATTAGTATCAATGGTAAATCAAGTGGGGTCCTGGTTATTACAACCTTACCCTGAACAACCCAGCTAACAGACCAAAGAGCGAGCAATAGTAAAACTGATACAACTAAGAAAATCAATTTTGGTATCTCAAAAAATTCGGTTGTCAGATTGGAAAAAATTAAAGGAGTTAGAGCAGCAATACGCATAGTCCGTCTGTATTCCCGCGCTCTAAACATGAATGATATCCACTGTAGAGATTTTTTTTATACTTGTCAATAGACTTTTTGATTTTAAATAGCCGATCCTTTTTTACACATATAAATATGAAGTATACAAAAAAAATTTTTAATTGATATGTATTTACGTTAAAAGAATAATTACCATATTGTTTGATGTCTTTAATTGTATTTAGGTTGACTGAGAG
>CAYRJW010000054.1:0-11294 GCA_964424715.1 uncultured Rickettsiales bacterium
CTTTGATGCATTTATCGTAAGCGGGAAGGGGTAATTGTTTGGTGAGCAGGAATTTACATTCCTCCTCGGCATCCTTGAAATGGCGGAAAAGTTTTTCAGTGTCGGCATATTCAAGATTGAACGCAGAAAATTCCTTTTCGCCCTGCAGGAAAACATCGCCGTAGGTTAGTTTATCGGTGCCGGTTGCGCCGTTGAAATCAAGGTCATAAACATTTTCCTTGCCCTGCAATCATAGCCGCCGACCTGCTGGAAATAGGTGAACTGCGTAACTTCCATGCCATCGCACCATACTTCCCAGCCTAATCCCCATGCGCCGAGGGTTGGGCTTTCCCAGTCATCCTCAACAAAGCGTATATCGTGCTTTTTAACATCGATGCCTATTTCTTTCAGGCTATCTAGATATAGTTGCTGGATATTTTCCGGGCTTGGTTTCAGGATGACCTGGAACTGGTAATAATGCTGTAAGCGGTTTGGGTTTTCGCCGTAGCGGCCATCTTTAGGCCGGCGACATGGCTGGGCGTAAGCCGCTTTCCATGGTTTTGGTCCCAGCGAACGCAGGGTTGTTGCAGGGTGAAAGGTTCCCGCGCCCATTTCGACATCATAAGGCTGCAATATAACGCAACCCTGTTTTGCCCAATAGGCCTGAAGTTTTAAGATAAGATCCTGGAATGCTACCACTTGAAACTAACTCATTAAATTTATGCGAAAATATAATAGATGTACGGTTTTGCAAGGTAAATAATGAGCCTTAACCCTAGCTGCTGAATTTCTGGAATACATCATTTAGCACGACATCGGAAAGGCCATCCCATTTTATATTTTCGGGGTGCTGGGTGTCTTCGCTCAATGATATTCTTTCAGGCAGGAAGCGTCGGTAGAAGGCGGTTACCACTTTTTTTGTCTGCTCATCGAAGATGGTGGATTTTTGTATCTTGTAACCGATCACGGATAATTTGCGCTGTATCTCGCCGATATTCTTGCCTTCCTCATTGTCGGAAAAAGATGGTTCGCGGTAATTGAATTCAGTGCCGTAATTGATGGTGTGGTAGATGCCGATATTTTCTGATGCAAGTTTTGCCCACGGGAAAAACTCGCCGGGGTCTTCTTTTCTATCTGGAGAAATATCGCTGTGGCCGACGATATTTTTTATATCGATGGGATTATCCTTAATTATTTTTTTACATAATTTAATTACTGAATTTATCTGCTCATCCGGGAATTCAGTGTAGCCATATTGGTGGCCGCGATTCACTATCTCAATGCCGATGGATGTATCATTAAGGTTATCATGGCCGCGCCAGTGACTGGTTCCGGCGTGCCAGGCTTTTTGGTTCTCATCGACAAGCTGGTGGATATCACCGTTCACATCAACAAGGTAGTGGCTGCTTACTTCGTAATCTGGGTTCTTCATGCGGTTGAGCGCGGCTTCAAAAGAGACCATGCCGGTATAGTGAAGTACGATGGAATTAATTTTGCTGCCCGGTTTGCGGTTGCCAAAATTAAGAGAGGGATTTGCGATAATTTTCATTTAATATCTTCATTCGTTCATTGGCAAGTTCGACTATCTTGTTCTTTATCCTCTTGCTCAGAACATCATCGCTGAAGAACAGATCAGGGTGGAATCTTATTATCTGGTTCTTGTAATATCTTTTTGCATCTATGTAGGATTCAAATCTTTTTACTTCACGCACATCGCTTAAGAAATAATATTCCAGTGCTTTTTCAAGCAGCACTTTTGAAAGGCCAAGCATGCCTGCGATCTTCTCAAGATAGGATATTTCAGCCACGTTCAGGCCCTCATCGCTGGTGGCAAGTTTGAAGAGTTTTGCGTAAAGGCGTGCAGAGGCCTCAATATTATCATTGGAGAATTTTGTGAATCTTTTGCAGTTGATGTAAACTGAATCCTGATCGTGAGCGGTCTCTTTCAGCAGGCCTAAATGTTCTGTTCCGAAATATGGGAAAAGACCTAAGAAAGTTTTTTTCTCTTTAAGATTCAGGTCACCATCGCAACCGCAAAGCCTTGCAGCGATGGCAAGTGCATAATGGTTAAGTGCGAAGTGATTGGCTTCAACCGCGGAGTCCCAGTGGTGAGCGGGGATGGTCATCGATGAGATATTTCTTCTGATGGAAGGTAACATAATTCACGCATACCACAAAATGATACTTACTACAATTTATAATTTTCCTTCAAGCTCTGGTATTATATTGAACAGGTCACCGACCAGACCAATATCAGCAAGTTCGAATATAGGTGCGTTCTCGTCTTTATTTATTGCAACGATGACCTTGCTGTCCTTCATTCCTGCTAAATGCTGGATGGCACCGCTTATTCCAACTGCTATATAAAGATCCGGCGCGACTATCTTTCCGGTCTGGCCGACCTGGTAATCGTTCGGGACATATCCTGCATCTACCGCTGCGCGTGAGGCGCCGATGGCGGCTTTCAGCTTGTCGGCGAGTTTTTCTATTATCTTGAAATTTTCCGCCGAGCCAACACCCCTGCCACCTGAAACAACGATTCTTGCCGCGGTAAGTTCAGGGCGTGCTGATTCGGTTTTTTGCATATTCACAAAAGTAGAAAGACCGCTTTCGCTGGCAGTGATATTTGTATTTTCAACGGGTGCATTTCCACCTTCCGCCGCTTTTTCAAAATTTGAAGTGCGAACGGTTATAAGTTTTTTTGCATCTTTGGATTTTACGGTTGCTATCGCATTGCCCGCATATATAGGGCGTTTGAAAGTGTTCTCATCTATCACTTCTGTAATTTCAGATATCTGCTGAACATCAAGAAGAGCGCTTAAGCGCGGCATGAAATCCTTGCCGAAAGTTGTGGCGGGCGCAAGTATGTGGGAATAATTTCCCGCTATCTGTGCAATTGCCGGGGCAAGATTCTCAGCTAAATGATTCTCAAATATCTTATTATCTGCAACCATTACTTTTTCAACGCCGGAAACTTTTCCCGCTGAAGCTGCAACTGCCGCAAGTCCACCGCCGGAACCTATCACCAGAACATGGACCGCTTTGCCTATCTTCGCGGCCGCGGTGGCCATATTCCTGATATTAGGGGCAAGGCCCTTATTATCGTGTTCAGCAATTATCAGACAAGACATTTTCTCTCCGGTTATTATTTAAGCAGGCTGAATTTTTCCTTGCCTGATTTTATTTCATAAGTGCCTATCGGTTTAAGTCTGTTCATGATAGGGAATTTTGTAGGTATATCTTCCTTGTTATCGAAGAAATAAACCTCGCAGTAATTAGGCTGCTTGAATATATCGTTGCAGATCACGCGTGCGGCATCGCGCTGGTTGGTCTTGTCGCCGAGATGTTCCTCGCTTACATAGACGAAGTGGGAAGCGCCATCATTGTTCACTATCTCATAGCCTTCGGGAAGTTTGCCTTTATCCTCACACGCTGCGAGTAAGAATAGACACATGAACGACAATATAAATTTTTTCATCATATTACCTGCCTTTTTTTAAGTTCACTTATTAATTCATCGACCGTTTTTACTTTAATTCCGGCCTTGCGTTTGGAAGGGGCCTGAACTTTAAGTAATTCTGTGCGCGGTGTGATATCAACGCCTAAGGTCTCTATCTGAATTTTTTCCATCGGTTTGGCTTTTGCCTTCATGATATCGGGAAGCTTTACATAGCGCGGTTCGTTTAAGCGCAGATCAGTGGTGATAACGGCAGGAAGTTTTACGGAAACGGTCATCAGGCCGCCATCTATTTCGCGGGTTACTTCAGCGTTATCGCCTTTTATCTCAACTTTTCCGGCGAAGGTTGCCTGGCCCCAGTTCAGCAGTCCAGCAAGCATCTGGCCGGTCTGGTTGGAATCATCATCGATGGCCTGTTTGCCAAGGATAACTAATTTTATGCCCTCTTTCTCAACTATTTTTTTAAGTATCTTTGCAACTGCAAGCGGCTGTACCTCTTTATCGGAAAGTATCTGTATGCCGCGATCCGCACCCATTGCGATGGCCTGGCGTATAACATCTTCAGTTTTCGGTTCGCCGATTGAAAGGGCGATTATCTCGCTGGCGTGCTTTTTGTCTTTCAGGCGGATGGCCTCTTCAACGGCTATCTCGCAGAACGGGTTCATGCTCATTTTAACATTGGCAAGTTCAATGCCAGTCTCATCGGCTTTCACCCTGATATTCACCTTATAATCAACCACGCGTTTTATGGCCACCAGAACTTTCATATATCCTTTTTTAGGTCGTTAATTAATGCCATTAGGGCAACAATATTCAGAACATGGAAGGAAAACCAACAAATTACAGTGAGTTACAATATAAAGAAACCTCCGCAAGTTGCTCTCAGGCAACTAGCCAGTTATATATAGTGTTCTTTTCAGGATCGTCGAAGAATATCGGCAGGTGGCCTTTGTCAGGTATCTCAAGGCTGGCCTTGAACTGCTTGCAGCCATAGAGCCTTATGTAATTAGGTACATCAAGCAGGTTGGATTCGCGGCCGCGGATAACATATAATTCAAGCCATTTGCAGGTAGTGGCGAGATAGCCGAAATTCTCCGAGAAATCGAGGTCAGGGATATTTATCTGTTTATCGCCGAACCAGAATGCTTTGCCGAGATTGATATCGTAATTGAAAACAAAGCCTTCATTGTTCTGAATAGTGTAATGCTCAAATATATATTCGAGTTCTTCAGCGCTTAATTTGCTTTGCAGGAATTCATCTTCGATCCTTTTCAGCATCTCATGCTTTTCAGCCTTGCAGAAATCCCTTCCGACATGTCCGCCTATTCTCATGCTTTCCTCGGATTTGGCGACCACCCCGATATCGTTCAGAACTATCTTCTTTACCATTTTCGGATATTTCTCGGTAAATAATATGGAAGTTATTCCACCCATAGAATTACCAAAAAGAGAAGAAATCTCTATTTTAAAATAATTCAGGATAAGGAAAAGATCATCAATATATAAATGGTAATTATAGTTTTTAGGATTAGTTAGATACTCACTTTTATTTCTGCCCGGCATATCTGGGCATATCACATACAAACCTTTTTCACTCAGGAATTTTGCAAGCGGGTCAAAGAACATCGCATTATGTGTGAAGGCGTGAAGCAGCACTACGGCCTGATTTGAAGGGTTTCCATATTCACAGACAGCCAGCTTGTGCGGTTCAAGATTGTTGGATTGTATATAGTGCAGTTTCATAAATTATTTTATAAGCTCCAGAAATTCCTCTTCGGAAATTATTTTAATGCCAAGCTCTGTTGCTTTCTTCAGTTTACTGCCTGCATCTTCTCCTGCAATCAGAAAATCGGTTTTTGTAGAAATGCTGCTGGATACCTTCGCGCCGTTACGCTCCGCCAGTGATTTTACCTCATCGCGCGAGAAGCGCACCATCTTGCCAGTTATGACAACTATCTTGTTGGAAATAGCAGATGTTGAGCCGGTGGTCACTTCAACATCTTTTACATGAATTTGTTTTAGCAGAGCATCTACCATCTTAATATGCTTTTCATTCCTGAAGAACATATCGATAGATCTCGCGACCTTTTCGCCGATGCCATCTATGTTGAGCAGTTCCTGATATTCCGGTGCGCCGATCTCAAATCTTTTTGCTTTTTCATAGAAGTTGGAGAAGGAAGTATAATTTCTTGCGAGCAGTTTTGCATTCTCGGCGCCGATATGCCTGATGCCAAGCGCGTAGATGAAGCGGTTCATCTCGATCTCGCGGCGGGAATTTATTCCATCAAAAAGTTTTCTGACGGATTTTTCACCGTAGCCTTCCCATTTCTCAAGGGGCTTTTCTAATGTCTTATTTTTTTCCTCTAACAGGAAAATATCGGCGGGTTCTTTTACCAAGCCTTCATTCCAGAATAATTCTATCTGCTTATCGCCGAATCCTTCAATATCAAATGCGTTGCGGGAGGAGAAATGTTTTAACGCTTCCACTGCCTGTGCCGGGCAGGAGATACCGCCGGTGCAGCGGGTTGCGGCCTCATCATTCTCACGCGTTGCGGGAGAGCCGCAGATAGGGCAGGTATCGGGGAATATGAAAGTTTCGGAATCAGCGGGGCGTTTATTCATATCGACAGAAACTATCTGCGGGATGACATCACCCGCGCGCTGGATAACAATAGTATCGCCGACGCGTACATCTTTGCGTTCTATCTCATCTTTATTGTGAAGCGTTGCGCGGCGTACTACCACACCGCCGATATTTACCGGGGTGAGTTCCGCCACAGGGGTTAAACTTCCGGTGCGACCGACCTGGATCGTTATCGCTTCTATTTTTGTTTTCGCCTGCTCGGCGGGGAATTTATGGGCGATGGCAAAGCGCGGGCTGCGGGCTACAAAGCCAAGTCGTTCCTGAAGTTCGATGGAATTCACTTTATAGACAACGCCATCAATATCATATTCAAGATCGGGGCGGGCTTCGTAAATGCTGTTATAATATTTTTCTATCTCATCAATATTTTTGCAGAGTTTTGTTCGTTCGTTGATTGCAAAACCTGCCTGCCTGAAAAATTCCAGGGCTTCGGATTGTGAATTCCATGAATCTTCCGAAACCTCGCCCCAGCCATAGACAAAATATTTCAGATTGCGTGAGGCGGTAACGCTGACATCAAGCTGACGCAGGCTACCGGAGGCGGCATTGCGGGGATTGGCGAAGACCGGCTCGCCTGCATTTTCCTTTTCCTGATTTATCCTTTCGAATTCCTCGTGGCTTAAATAGACCTCGCCACGCACCTCTAATATTGTGGGGAACTTGCCGGAAAGTTTTTTAGGTAATGAATCGATGGTAGATATATTCAGAGTGATATCCTCTCCTTCCTCGCCATCGCCACGGGTGGCGGCAAGTTTTAAATTGCCGTTCTCGTAGCGCGCGCTGAAGGAAACGCCATCTATCTTCGGTTCGCAGAAGATATCTATGTTCTGGCTTTCTTCCACACCAAGGAATTTTTTTATCTTCTTTAAAAAATCCGCGACATCTTCCATCTCAAAAGCATTGCCGAGTGACAGCATCGGTTTGGAATGTTTTACTTTAGCGAATTTTTCCTGCGGTGCAGAGCCTATTTTCTGGGTGGGGGAATCAGGGGTTATCAGTTGCGGGTAAAGCGCTTCCAGATCTTCAAGCCTTATGCGAAGTTTATCATATTCGGCATCGGAGATAAGGGGTGCGCTATCCTGATAATATTTTTTATCGTGGTGGCGTATCTGGCCCTTAAGCTCTTCAGCCTCGAATTGTGCCTCAAAAAATGTAGGGTTTTCTTTCATCTATAGATTTATAGATGAAGTAAGTTAAAATTTAAAGAGGAGAGAGCGGATTAAATTTTAAAATGATAGATTTATTTCAGTTTGCCTTTGTCACTATTTTTTCTGGCAAAAATCCAAGCCTGTGAAGAATTTCCCGAACTTTATTACTTTTAGCTTCGTCGTGGTTAATATTCTCATCTTCTTCACGCATTTCTTCAAAGTCATCTTCTGCTGACATAAGGCCCCCTTATTGGTTTATAAAGGCATATTATCGTGCTTCTTCTTCGGTTTCTCCACCTTCTTTTTATATAACAGCGCAAGAGCGTGGCATATCCTCCAGCGGGTGTTCTGCGGGCGGATGACATCATCGAGGTAGCCGCGGGAGGCGGCGTAGAAAGGGTTTGCGAATTTTTCTTTATATTCGGTCTCTTTCTGTTTAAGGGCGGCACCTTCTTCGCCGCGGAATAATATTTTTGCTGCACCTTCGGCGCCCATAACTGCTATTTCGGCGTTAGCCCATGCATAGTTTATATCACCTTTAAGATGTTTGGAATTCATAACGATATATGCACCGCCATAGGCTTTGCGGGTTATCACGCTTATTTTCGGAACGGTGGCTTCGGCATATGCATATAATAATTTCGCGCCGTGTTTTATTATGCCGTGATGTTCCTGTGATATGCCCGGCAGGAAGCCCGGTACATCGATAAAGGTAACGATGGGTATCTCGAACGCGTCGCAGAAGCGGATGAACCTTGCGGCCTTCACCGAGGCATCAATATCAAGGCAGCCGGCAAGTACCATAGGCTGGTTGGCAACTATACCAACGGTTCTGCCGCGCATTCTTACGAAGCCGACAAGTATGTTCTGGGCGTAATCTGGTTTTATCTCGAAGAAATCACCTTCATCGGCAACGCTTAAGATAAGCTGGCGCATATCGTAAGGTTTGTTCGGATTTTCCGGGATAAGAGTGTTAAGGGCAAGATCGATACGGTCAGCCGGGTCCTCGGTTTCGCGGTATGGTAATGTGCCGTTATTGGAAAGCGGCAGGAAATTTATCAGCCTGCGAATTTGTAACAGGCAATCAATATCATTAGCGAAGCTTTTATCGGAAACGCCGGTTTTGGTGGTGTGGATGCGGGCGCCGCCGAGTTCTTCCTGGGTGACATCTTCATGTGTAACGGTCTTTACAACATCAGGGCCGGTGACGAACATGTAGGAACTGCCGCGCACCATGAAGGTGAAATCGGTAAGGGCAGGAGAATATACTGCGCCGCCTGCGCACGGCCCCATGATAAGGGAAATTTGTGGGATAACGCCGGAGAAATCCACATTGCGCTGGAATATCTCGCCATAGCCGGCAAGGGAATCAACGCCTTCCTGAATACGAGCGCCGCCGGAATCATTTATACCGATAACTGGCGCGCCGACCTTGCCGGCATGGTCCATTATCTGGCAAATTTTACGGGCATTGGCCTCACTCATCGAGCCGCCCATTACAGTGAAATCCTGACTGTAAACGAATACCAACCTGCCGTTTATGGTGCCGTGGCCGGTTATTACGCCATCGCCGGAAGTGATATTATCACCCATGCCGAAATTCATCTGGCGATGTTCAACGAACATGCCGAATTCTTCAAAAGAATCAGGGTCAAGCAGAACCTCAAGCCTTTCGCGCGCGGTTAGCTTGCCTTTTTCATGCTGCGCATCGATACGCTTCTGACCGCCGCCCATGCGGGCCGATCTTCTTTTTTCCTCTAATAATTTTACTACCGGTGATTTCATATAAATCTTGTGTGTTTAAAGGGGTAAACTATTTGTTTTTTACATTTTCCGCAATGAAAATAAAGCCATCGCCGGTTTTGCTGTTAACCAGTTGATAATCAAATATATAGCGTTCAAGGGCCTGATCTATTTCCTGTTGTACATTACGGCCTTTTAAAAGGATGTAGCGGGTATTTTCCTGCATGTAGTTTTTGGTTATATCAAATATCTCATCTATCTTGGAAAAGGCGCGGGCGGTGATGATGTTTGCTTTTATATTCTTTAGGTTCTCTATCCGGTCGCATTTTGCTTCTATATTCTTAAGCTCCAGCAGGCGGATGGTATCTTCAAGGAAAAGCGCTTTTTTGCTGACTGATTCTATCATCAGGAATTTTAAATTTTTATTATTTTCACTCGCAAGGATAGCACATGGTATGGAAGGGAAGCCTGCACCGCTGCCGAGATCAATCACCAGGCCATTATCGCCGGAGATGAATTCATATAATTGCAAACTGTCGGTGATGTGGCGTTCCCATATGTCAGATTCGCTTTGGGAGGCAGAGATAAGGTTATATGCCTTGTTCCATTTTAATATGTTGGAACAGTATTTTTGTAATAGCTCGTTATTTTTCATTGGCTGAACGCAACGGCGATAAAGAATATTGAGATAGCCTGAAGATATACTCTGGCGGCCATTAATTTAGTGCCGTATTTACGATTGGCTTCGCCGCCGCTGGCCATTAATATTATGCCGGTGGTGCAGACCGCAAGGGTCAGTAACATGGAAATTCCGGCAAGTGCGAATAATATATTCTTCATAATTTTTTATCTTCATCCGGGTGAACAGGTACGGAAGCCTTCTGGCGCGCCTTGAAATCTTCCACATGGCGGCAGATATCCTTATTATCAAGAGCAAGTATGCTTGCCGCTAATATGGCAGCGTTTTTCGCGCCCGCTTCGCCAATGGCAACGGTGGCAACAGGAACGCCAGCTGGCATCTGGACTATGGAAAGAAGGCTATCGAGGCCACTCAGGGCCTTGCTTTTTACCGGAACGCCTATCACCGGAAGTGTGGTGAGCGATGCCACCATGCCCGGAAGATGTGCCGCCCCGCCGGCTCCGGCTATTATAACTTTTATACCGCGCGACTTAGCATTTTTGGCGAATTCGAACATTCTGTCCGGCGTTCTGTGGGCGGAGACCACCAGTGATTCATAGGGTATCATGAATTCGCTGAGTATGGCGCAGGTCTTTTCCATCGTGGCAAAATCACTTTTGCTGCCCATTATAACGCTTACTATCGGTTTGGGTTCCATGAGAATATTGTTTAGTTGATTAATTAGGCGATAATATCAGAGTATAACATAGATTCCAGTACTCTTATCTGGTCTTTGAGGGCAAGTTTCAGCTTTTTGAGCCTTTGTGCCTCTATCATGTTCAGGCTGCCTTCGGAAATTCTCCGGTCAAGGCCCCTATGCTGATCCTGCAGCGTGTTGAGCTGCTCTTTTATTCTTTTTTCGTCGTCCATAGCTATAGAATAGAAAGATTGCATAATAAAAACCCTGCAGTTTGCCCCGGATTTGCCTTTAGGGAGCCACTATTATAACATAAATAAGCCCAAATACAACCAAAAAGAGGTGTAGCATTCCGGGAGGAGGATCAAGTTTTACTTTACAGCCGCTTAAAAAGCCATTAAAAGGCGTGCCTTGCTTGAACTAATATAAGCAATTTCGGAGCGTAGCGCAGCCTGGTAGCGCATCTGGTTTGGGTCCAGAGGGTCGTGGGTTCGAATCCCTCCGCTCCGACCAACTAACCCACTAATTTATCGTATATCTAAAGTATATACGGAGGTGGCGCAGTTGGCGGCGTCTTAGGCCGGAGGTTTTTTTCTGTACCTACATGGCGACCCTGAAGTTACAGGGTTTTACGGACTACTTTCAAATTACATCTATTTATTTTTTCCCCCGACCTTGTAGAGATTATATTCTATGGATAGAAATATCAGTTAGTTGCGGGAGTCATTTTATCGAAACCACACATTTCCATGAACATCCAGGCGCGTAGCCACATATGCTTCGCGAAACATACCAGTTGGCCTAAATGCAAAGTTATGAGTAAAAACCACCTCTTGCAACGAATTAACTACGGCCCCCCAAAAGGGTAGCTCTATTTCACAAGTATGATTATGTGTTAAACAATCTCTTACTGCGCGTTGTGCCACTTGTATTAGCCGTCCATCAAATGCCAACAATGGGAATTCAAAAAACTCTGCTTGATTCTGTTCAGGAATTTGCTCAGTAAT
>CAYRJW010000055.1:0-6406 GCA_964424715.1 uncultured Rickettsiales bacterium
GTTCTCTATCTCTTTAAAATCATCGGCAACAAAACTTTCCTCCAGCCCTTCAAACAGCAATGTCCTTCCATCACTATACGGGGTTTTTCTGGAGGTGTGCAGTATCGCGAAATATTTTGCTTGTGGATTCATTCTATTATATATATTGAACCAGATAGCTAAGGAACTAAAGAAATTTTGTAAACAATTATGTTAAACCCCGATTCACTGGTTGAAAGAAGCAAGCTGCGTTCGCAGGTTTCCGTATGGCGGGCGGCATCGTTCATAATACTTATATTAAGCGCGATATTAGTATTCGCAAGTTCAAACGACCTTAAAAAGATAAAGCCGGAAAAGCCTTTCATAGCGCGCATCTCGGTCGATAGTATAATAGTAGAGGATCAGGAACGCACCGATATCCTAAAAGAACTGGCCGAGAATAAAAGCGTAAAAGCGGTGATAATGCACATCAACAGCCCCGGCGGAACTGCAGTTGGCGGCGAGGAACTTTATAAGGCCCTGAAGGAACTCAACAAAAAGAAACCGGTTATAGCAGTTATGGATTCACTGGCAGCATCGGCGGCATATCTTATCTCACTCGGCGCGGAACATACATTCGCGCATAACGGCACTATCACCGGCTCTATCGGCGTTATCATGGAAATACCCAATGTTAAGGAAGCCGCCGATAAACTGGGCCTGAAATTCGATTATATCCGCACCTCTCCTATAAAAGGCTCCCCGACCATGTTTGAGCCGAAGAATGAAAAAGCCTTCGCCACGCTCGATGTCATGATGCAGGATTTCTATAAATACTTTGTTGCAACAGTAGCGCAGGAACGCAACTTCACTCCGGAACAGGCTCTGGCCCTGTCTGATGGCCGGGTATTCTCCGGCATAGCGGCCGTGCAGAACCGCCTTGTTGACGAGATCGGCGGCGAGCCGGAAGCCATTAAATGGCTGGTAGCCAACAAAAAACTCGATAAGGACATAAAGGTCGAAGAAGTGAAGCTTTCCAAGCCTAAAAAGCCATTTGAAGAACTTTTAGGTTCACTTTCAGAAAATCTTGGTATAAAAGCATTATTTAATAGATTGAACTTTAGAGGTTTATTCCTTTAAATTGATAGCTGACAAGCTAAAGTTTTTAAATTGATTATAAATAAAGAGGTAAAAATGACCAAATCAGAACTGATCAAAATTTTAAAAGAAAAACACCCGCAACTTCAACTGAAAGAAGTATCCTCACTGGTCGATATATTCTTCGATATGCTTACAGCCAGCCTTAAAAATAAGGCCCGCATAGAAATTCGTGGCTTCGGCACTTTCTCCCTGAGAAAAAGAAAAGCCCGCCTTGCCCGCAACCCACGCACCGGCGACAAAGTACAGGTTGCCGACAGACACGCGGTCTATTTCCGCGCCGGTAAAAGCTTGAAAGAAAGAATTAACAAATGACGGCTTTTCTTAATAAGCTTTAGCGAATTTAGAAAAACCTCATCCTCGCGAAAGCGGGGATCCAAGTTAAAGAAGTTCGTTTTTTCTGGAAAGAAAAAACTCAAAATTAAGTGTATATCTTAGATTCCCGCCTTCGCGGGAATGACACAGCGGGAGTTTATGCGCCTGATAAAATCCATAATCTTCCTCACCATCCTAGGTTACAGCATCCTTTTCTGCGTTGATAATTTTCAAGCCACCTCCCTTTCCATCCCGTTCGTTGCAAATATAGAATCCCTCCCGCAATTCCTTGTTATAATAGGCAGCATAACAGCCGGGATATTCATCGGCAGCCTGATAGGTACATTCCGGGATATATTGTCATTCATGGATAAGAAATCCGTTTCAAAGGAAAACAAGCTCCTGAAAAAGAAAATTGATATGTACGAGACAGAAAAAAATATACACAGATCAATTGAAGCACCTGATGATAACTGATCCATAGTGACAAAATCGTATCATAAAAAACAAAGATTTACCCCTTCCGCCCCGTTCTTTTCCGATTTAGAATTAAACGCAAACGGTTTTGATATAGCCTGATGGCTAGCAAATTCATCAAGGAGAAGACTATGTCCGAAACAATTGGTTCCGCAAAAATTATCATAACCCTTAACAGCGGCGAAAAGACCGAGGCTGAGATGCCAGTCTACAAAGGCACTCAGGGGCCGAATGTCATTGATATCCGCAACCTGTATAAGAACGCCAATGTTTTCACTCATGATCCCGGCTTTATGAGCACTTCTTCGTGTGAATCAAAAATCACCTATATCGATGGTGATGCTGGTATCCTGCGTTACCGCGGCTATGATATCCGCGAGCTATGCCAGCACTGCGATTATCTGGAAGTTGTTTACCTCCTATTCTACGGCGATCTGCCAAATGTCAAGGAGAAGGAAGAATTCCATAAAACAATGATACACCACACAATGGTGCATGAGCAGCTCAAGAACCTTTATACCGGCTTCCCTCGCCGCTCTCACCCGATGGCAATTCTGGTCGGCGCGGTTGCCTCTCTTTCAGCGTTCTACCATGATTCTCTTGATATAACCGACCCTGAACAGCGCGAAACCGCATCCATCCGCATGGTCGCCAAAATGCCGACACTTACGGCGATGGCATATAAATATTCTGTAGGTCAGCCTTTTATCTATCCTGATAACAGCCTTGGCTTCGCGGAAAATTTCCTGAGCATGATGTTCGCTGTGCCTTGCGAAAAATATAAGGCATCCCCGGTACTTTCACGCGCGCTGGAAAAGATACTTATCCTGCACGCTGATCATGAACAGAACGCATCAACCTCTACCGTAAGACTTGCAAGCAGCTCTCAGGCGAACCCATTCGCCTGTATCGGCGCAGGCATATCATCACTATGGGGCCCGGCACATGGTGGTGCGAATGAAGAAGTTATCAATATGCTGAAACAGATCGGCAGCGTTGAACGCATCCCTGAATATATAGAAAAAGCTAAAGATAAGAACTCCGGCTTCCGCCTGATGGGCTTCGGCCACAGGGTTTATAAGAATTATGACCCGCGCGCCGCAGTTCTAAAAACCTACTGCGATGAAGTGCTGGATGAAGTTGGCATCAAGAACAGCCCGGTGCTTAAGATAGCAAAAGAACTTGAGCGTATCGCACTTCAGGATGAATATTTCGTCACCCGCAAATTATTCCCGAATGTCGATTTCTATTCCGGCATAATCTATGAAGCTATGGGCATCCCGGAACAGATATTCACCGGATTATTCGCAATGGCCAGAACCGCCGGCTGGGTAGCCCAGTGGCAGGAAATGATCGTTGACCCTGATCACAAGATCGGCAGGCCTAGGCAGCTTTATACAGGAGCCACAGCGCGTCCGGTCAAGGCTATTGATAAACGTTAAACTTAGTTTTCAGGTTTACGAGTTTTCAAGTTTTCAAGTAAGCTTAAACTCGTAAACTAGAAAACTTGAAAACTTGAAAACTTACAATGACCAAACCATACATCCTAGTAGTAGAAGACGAAGAGCCGCTAATGCTCCTCATCCGCTATAACCTTGAGAAAGAAGGTTTCGATGTTAAATGCGTAGGCGATGGCGCAGCAGCGCTTGAAGCCGTGGAAGAGAAGATACCTGACCTTGTAGTGCTGGACTGGATGCTGCCGGAAATGAGCGGCATAGAGGTTTGCAACGAGTTACGCACGCTTGAATATACCAAGGATATTCCCATAATAATGCTCACCGCACGCTCGCAGGAATCCGACCGTTTAAAGGGGTTCAGCCACGGTGCCGATGATTACATGACAAAACCATTCTCGCCAAAGGAACTTGCCGCACGCATAAAAAGCGTTCTGAAACGCGCCCGCCCAAGCCTTATGGAAACCGAAATTTCTTATAACGGCATAAAAGTTGATAACGCCCGCAAATGCATTCTGGCAAATAATAAAAAACTGAATTTGACCCCGCTTGAATTCACATTTTTATATTACCTCGTAAGCAAACCCGAAAAGGTCCACTCCCGCGAAATGCTAATCCGCAACGTCTGGGGCGACGACAACACCGAAAGCCGTACCGTAGATGTGTGTGTCCGCAGAGTCCGCGCCGAGATACAACGAGTATCACCGGGGCTAGAGAATATGGTGAAGACGGTTCGGGGTGAAGGGTATATTTTAGAGAAATAGTTACTGGAATCCGGAGTCTAGAATCTGGGTTTTTACTTTACCTAGATTCCAGATTCTAGATTCTAATAACAGACTAAGCCGCTTCCTTAACCAGCTTGTTCCTGCCTATCCAAGGCATCATGTCGCGCAATGTTTTACCCACTTTCTCGATCTGAGTATCAGCGGTTGCCTGTCTCCATTTTTTCATCTGAGGGAAACCGGCTTTTGCGTCGGCGATGTATTTTTTGGTGAATTCGCCGGACTGAATTTCTTTCAGGCAGGCTTTCATCCTTTCTTTTGTGGCCGCATCAACAATTTTCGGGCCAGTGTAGAAATCGCCCCATTCTGCGGTGTTGGAGATGGAATACCTCATGTTTGCAAGGCCGCCTTCATAGATAAGATCTACGATAAGTTTAAGCTCGTGCAGACATTCAAAATATGCCATTTCTTCCGGGTATCCGGCTTCAACAAGGGTTTCAAAACCAGCTTGTATCAGCGCAGTTGCGCCGCCGCAAAGAACTGCCTGCTCGCCGAACAGATCGGTCTCACATTCGTCTTTGAAGTTTGTTTCGATGATACCGGAACGATCTCTTTCGCGTTACCGGATGGATCCTGCGCGATAGCGATAAGGCACGGAACGCCGCCGCCACGAACATATTCAGAACGAACCGTATGGCCAGGGCCTTTCGGCGCAACCATGAATACCGCAAGGTCTTTACGAGGTTCGATAAGTTTAAAATGGATATTAAGGCCGTGAGCAAATGCAAGCGCAGCGCCCTGTTTAATGTTAGCTTCGATCTCTTTATAGATATCAGCCTGGTGCTCATCCGGAGCAAGCATCATGATGATGTCAGCACCTTCAGCAGCCTCAGCCGGAGTTTTGCAGGTAAAGCCAGCCGCCTCAGCGCGCTGCCTTGTGTTAGAACCTTCACGAAGACCGATAACTATGCTTTTAACGCCGCTATCTTTTAGATTCTGCGCGTGCGCATGGCCTTGCGAACCATAGCCGATTATGGCAACAGCCTTATCTTTTATCAAATTCTGGTTACAGTCTTTATCGTAATAAACTTTCATTTTATGCTCCGTTATCGTTTATGGTTATTAGTAATTTTAGTCTTCGATCTTAATATAGTCACTTCCCCGCGCCATAGCAGTTACACCGGTTTTGGTGACTTCCACCAGACCAAGCGGTTTCAGCATGCCGATGAATTTTTCCAGTTTGGCGGGCTGATCGGCGAACTCAAAAATAAATGAGCCGGGAGTGGAATCTATAGTTTTTGCACCGAACATATCGGCAACAGCCATTGCAGCGGCTCTTTTTTCGCCTTCACACAGAACTTTTGCCATACACAGGGCACGCTCAATATGCGGACTTTCATAGGTAAGATCACGCACCTCATAAACCGGGATAAGCCTATCGAGAAGGGCCATTATCTGCTGAATAACCACGATAGAACCTTGCGTAACAATAGTTATGCGGGAAAGCTTACGCTCATCATCAACACTGGAAACGGTTAGTGAATCAATGTTATAACCACGGCTGTTGAATACAGAAATAACCCGCGCCAGCGCGCCCGGCTCATCATCCACGATAACGGAAAGCGTATGCCCAACGGCATCATCTTTCTGTTCGATTATCTCGTAAACCGATAATTTAGGGTTGTTGTTCATTATTCAATTTTTTATCAAGAAGGTGGTTATAACCCAAAAAACGCCCAAATGCAAGGGGCCAATATAGTATTAAAGCTATGAAAACTATTCATGCTGACTTTAGATTATAACTATAGCTCTTTTACTTTACCAGGATAATTGAATTCATATATTGCCTTATTTGTTATATCAAATATCGCTTTTAAAAAATTCCCTCTAAGGCCTTTTTGTTGATATTCCATAGTAATATTATGCATTTCTTCATTATGGGATTCGTCATTGCCTGATAAATCTATATTTTCTGGAAGCTGTAACTTGAGGTTACGCTTGGAAATCTCCGTTCTTAGTGGTTTAAACTCCTTCGCGGCTGTCAATATTTCTCCCAATCTTGATTGCCCATTTCCTTTTCTTATAGTATCTTTAAAATTTCCTACAGTTTCTTCCTCGTCGGGAATATTTATATTACTGGTTATATATATTTTTAGCCTTTCAGCAAAATCTCTTAAACATATAAGTTTCTTAGTGGGTATTTTTTCCATCAGTGGAATGATATCCTTATCATCGAATATATATTTCATTATTTTTATATCTTCATCATGTTTTTTTAGTGCGCCAGTTGTCAAGATAAGGTGAAATGTACGTTCAAGAACT
>CAYRJW010000055.1:6416-7821 GCA_964424715.1 uncultured Rickettsiales bacterium
ACAAATCCCATCAATGGATCAATGTGTCATTATACACCAGAAAGAACGTTAAGTAAACCAAGTTTAATTGATATATAAAGCTGCCAGATCAAGATGATAGGCCTTATTTTAGTCCGCAGAAATTATACGCGGCCTGTCATCATTATAGATGATGTAAACCTTCTGGCCGGTCTGGAAGATCTGGTCCATACCTTGTACCACTGATAATATACGGGATTTCAGGCCCATGGAGGTTGAGGCGCGCACTTTGCCGGCAACGGTAGGAGTGCCTTTCAGGCTGGAGCGGCGCTTCTCTTTCAGATCCTCATAGCTTTCAGCGCTCAATTTTACCAGATATTCCATGCCTTGCTGCGTGTTCAGTCTATCTTCTATCAGACTGCCGAGTATTGCGCCGGCTAATGCACCGCCTACTCCACCGGCTGTGCTGCCTTTACCTTTACCTAATTCAGAACCAGCAATTGCGCCGCCGATACCGCCACCTAGCGCCCCTATTCCGGGTTTTTCACCGAGTTTGTCGGAAGCTTTCACGGTCACCGGACGGGCAGAAATAATTGTACCTTCATATACTATGCCATCTGTGGCGCCTTCGGTGTATACATTATTATTAAGGTTTCTGGCGCATGAGGTAAGGGTCAGTGCCAGTGTTAGTATCAGTGCCAGTGTTTTAATTGGTTTCATATTATTCTCCTTAGTTATTTTGAATCTGGAATCTAGATTCCAACAACCTACTTCTATGATGAATTCTTAGCGGGCTACATCCTGTATCACGCGGCCGCTATCCTGCAGGTCTTTGCCGACACCGATGAATGTATTGCACGCAGCAAGCGCGAATGTGACAGCTAATAATGAAAGCAATGTTAAAATTCTCATATATAATTCTCCATGAAGTTATAAATTATGTTTAATAGATTATTTTTAAAAGTAAAGATGATAGCTAAAAACAAACCGGCAGTTGATATATTATGAAAAACAACCTGAAGCTAATTCCAAGAAGCATATGGGCGCTGGGGTTCACAAGCATGTTCATGGATCTTTCTTCGGAACTTACGCACGCGGTCCTGCCGCTTTTCATGGTGGGGGTTCTCGGAGCAAGCATGACATCCGTGGGGGTCATAGAAGGGCTTGCGGAAGCAGTCGCGCTTATACTCAGGATATTTTCAGGAAGCTTAAGTGACTATCTTGGTAAACGAAAATTACTTACCGTTATAGGCTACGGTCTTGGGGCGTTCACAAAACCATTTTTTCCTATGGCAGATAGCCTCTCCACGGTTTTCATCGCAAGGTTTGCGGACAGGATAGGTAAAGGTATACGCGGCGCACCGCGGGATGCGCTTATAGGCGATATCGCCCCGGCCGGGATACGCGGGGAATGTTTTGGCCTGCGTCAAACGCTCGATACAGTGGG
>CAYRJW010000055.1:7831-11240 GCA_964424715.1 uncultured Rickettsiales bacterium
ATTTCTGGCCCCGCTCTGCGCGATATTATTGCTCATGGTATTCACCGATAATTTAAGACTGGTGATGTGGATAGCCGTTATTCCCGCCATTATATGCATGGTCGTTTTAATTTTCGGGGTACAGGAGCCGGAATGTATAGGTCTGAAGGCAGAGGACAGAAAAATATTATTTAAAATTACGATATTAAAAAAATTTCCAAAACCATTCTGGATAGTTGTCGCCTCTGCCACCTTCCTTACAATGGCACGGTTCAGCGATGCCTTCCTTCTCCTGAAAGCGCGCGATGTCGGGATGAGCCTTGCCTACATTCCGGTTGTTCTGGTGGTGATGAACTTCACCTATACTTTTTCCGCCTATCCAATGGGAGTTATTTCCGACAGGATGCCGAGAAATAAATTACTGGGGTTAGGAATTGTAACTCTGATAATTGCCAATTGCATTCTGGCTATTGCGGGTTCTGTATGGACAGTAATGCTTGGAACAGCCATATGGGGCTTGCATATGGGCATAACACAAGGATTGCTAGCCACCATAATAACCGACAAAGCCCCGGCAGAATTACGTGGAACTGCATATGGAATATTTAATCTGGCCTGCGGTATCGGAATGTTATTTTCCAGCGTCGCCGGGGGAGTGTTATGGGATGGGTTTGGCGCTTATGCTACATTCTTATGTGGGGCTGTGTTTGCGGTGGTGGCTTGGGGACTTTTAAAAATTAAATAATATCAACTAGATAAAACTATAACGCCATTAACCATTTGTTAACCTTTTTATGGTATAATCAAGACTATAGAAAATCATAAATAATATGGCAAAACAAAAAGCTACACTAGATCATGAGTTTATTGCTCCCAAATTTAGTCTCCGCGAAAAAAGCCTATTCATGATAGATGCAGGAGCTCCATGGGATGAAGACGCCTATTTAAAAAAACCAGATTATAAACCGTTTATAAAATCGCTTTTACTTTCATCTACCTGCTTAATATCCGGTTTATGTATAATGAAAGTTGCTGACATTCCGGCATTAGAACACTCTATAAAATCTTTTTCTCATTTTATTCAGCCCTTTGACCCTAAAAAGGCAACTGAGATAATTAGCAGTTCGCTCCGCACGTTAGGCGTATTAACATCGTTTGCAACCCTTCCAGCGATGATCTTTCTTAATGAGCACCTGCAACAAAAAACCGTATTTAAATCCCTTGGCGGAGAAAAAACATTTGAAGAGTATAAAAATAAAAATCCCGAGCTGTTCAGAGAGCATATAGAGTATTATTCGGAAGACAGGGCTAACAATCCAAAGACCATTCTGCAGTTTGCGAAGGCTATTTCTGCCGCATTTTCTTCAAAAAATAATGCCAAGGAATGACAGGGGCATATTAGAAACAAGCTATAAAAAAAACCCCGGCAGAACCGGGGTTTTTCGTTAGGCGATAATAATAGATGATTATTATTTCTTCGCGGCTGGAGCTTTGGCTGCTGCTGCGCCTGCTGCCGGTGCTGCTGCACCTGGAGCTGCTGCTGCGCCTGGAGCTGCTGCTGCGCCTTCTGCGCCTGCTGCTGCAACTGCTGCGCCGGTAGGGATCTCTTCCTCAGCCATACGGCCTGCTACTGTGGCGATAGTGAAATCACGGCCACGGATAACGGATTCAACACCTTTAGGAACATCTATATTGTGCCATTTTATATTGCCGCCGATCTGAAGGGAGCCGACATCGGCAGTGAATTTCTCAGGGATAGAATCTGCATCGCAGTAAATTTCAATAGACCTGCGAACCGCGTTCAGGATACCACCTTTCTTGATTCCTGGAGATTTATCCTGGTTAATGAAAGCTACAGGTACTGCAACCTTGATACGTGATTTTGCATCCACCGCGATGAAATCTGCGTGGATAGGCCGATCTTTTATAGGGTCCATCTGAACTTCCTGTGGAAGAACATTGAATTTCTTGCCACCTGCATCAATTTCCACGATGCGGGAGAAGAAACGGCCTCTTTGATATTCAAGCGAAAGTTCACGGGCGCTTACCGCCACCATAACTTCCTTACGGCCTTTACCGTAAATAACTGCCGGAACCTTGTTATCACGGCGAATAGCGCGCGCGACACCTGTGCCGGAATTTTCTTTTATTTCTGCTTTAATAGTTGCTGATGCGAATGACATTTTATATCTCCTGTTACCATCCCCTTAAGCTTAATTGCCGCCGGGTACTCTCATTCAAAGAGGGCTGGCTTATATAGCGGATTTGGGTGGGTGTCAAGGGGGAGTTGGTGACTGGTGACCGGTAACTGGAAAAGATGAGGTTAAGTTATTAATATATATTGGATTTATTTAGGTGTTTTGGCTTTACATGGACTATATATTAGTGTATATTGGCGCTACTACAAATATCTATTGGGGATTACATGATAAATAATAAAGACGAAGCAGAAAAACTTGCGGGCTTCAAGGAAGCCTTACTAACAGTTGCCAGAATTCAAAAACTTGTGGATGACAACAAGAACAAGCTGCCTGAGAAGGGCGGGCTGGAATTTGAAGTGCTGAACAAGCAGTTCGGCGTGGATTCATTTAATATACATTCCAAGAACAACAAGCTGCTTACCAATCTTGAATTGCAGGTCACAAAGCTTGCCAAGTTCATCGAATGTTCAACAGTAAGCCATATGACCTTTAGCGAGGAAGATAAGGGTGGTCTCACCTACAGAATGATGGAATATCTGGAAAACGATGTGGGGTTGGATATTGGCGGCATAGCGAGCTCAGTCAACCTAGGGCAAACTAATAATGGAACCCCGGAGCTTTCTGTCGGTGAGCCAGCATCAACACTTATATTTGGCCGCCTTATCACACTTGGCCTGAAAAACAAGGATGGAGAATCCCTGAATGACCGTCTTCTAGGCAAGTACGAGCATAAATCCGAGTATGCATGGTATAAATATAGTGGCAAGGTACAGTTCGGGATAGAAAAACTACCGAAGATAAAAAAGATACAAATTGAAGAAGCTTTCATAGAGAAAGATACCAACCCTGAAAAGCTGGCAAAACTCAAGCTTGATTATGCCGTGCTTGAACAGACACCGAACTGGGAAAAGAATGTTATTTCATGTGAAGTACAAGAATTGATGGATTCATGGAAGAACCGCATCAGCAAAAGCCAAAAGGATGAGATCCAAAAAGTATTTTGATATCCCTACTCCGCCTTACTTATCTTAACCTTCGTTATCTGGTTTCGTTTTTTCTTTAATATTTCCACCAAGGTCTGTTCAAACTTTGTGCGTTGCGGTTCTGGGCCAGAGAGTAGACAAATTACATCATATATAGGATTTTGATTGACTTCACATTTTGAAATTCTAGAAAGTGGACCGATGTAACTGATTTTCCCAGTATACATTTTTGGTTTTACTTGCGAA
>CAYRJW010000056.1:0-10063 GCA_964424715.1 uncultured Rickettsiales bacterium
TTAGGCAGGAACCTTGATAATATCGTTGTTATTTCCTGACGCGGATTCTCGATCTTTTCCGCTCTCATAAAATCCAGCACATCCTGTTCCGGTTTTAAATTTATTTCTATCATGTTACCCGGCTTCCAGTAAGATGATATCTGCAGTATCGCCGGCCCGCTTAAACCACGATGAGTGAACAGGATAGCCTCATCGAATTGTCTTTTATTACATTTAACGGATGCTGGCAAAGATACCCCGGCAAGTTCCCTGACATATTCCAGCATTTTATTCTCGAAGGTAACTGGCACAAGTGCCGCAGATATTTCGGTTATCTTCAATCCAAATTTTTTTGCTATATCATAACCAAAACCTGTGGCACCCATTTTAGGTATAGACTTACCACCGGTCGCTATCACCAGAGATGCGCAATGAAAGCTGCCCTTATCAGTATTTACTTTAAACCCTCGATCATCTTTTGAAACATCCTCTATCCGGGTAGAAAGTTTTATACTAGCTCCATGATTATTACATTCCGCAAGCAGCATATCTGTTATCTGTTGTGATGGCCCATCACAGAAAAGCTGGCCCAAAGTTTTTTCGTGATAGTCTATACCATAGGCTTCAACCAGTTTAATAAAATCAAATTGGGTATAGCGGCTCAGTGCAGACACACAAAAACGCGGATTCTGCGATAAAAAATTTGCGGGGGATGTATGTATATTAGTGAAGTTGCATCTCCCACCACCGGATATCCTTATCTTTTCGCCCGCCCTGTCAGCATGATCCAGCAACAGCGTCTTCCTGCCACGCCTTGCGGACTGCGCAGCACACATCAGCCCTGCGGCACCTGCACCGATTATTATTACATCGTATCTTTCCATGTCATTTATTAATATTTTAATATATCCCGCTCAGATCAACATCGGGAACATGTGTATCCTGTTCACCTCTGCGCATAAGTTCACGACCCCGTTGCGCTACCTTTTCATAATGCTCACATATTTTCTTCAGCTCACCATCGGTAAGCTCCTCAAGATCAAGCAGTGCGGTATGCGCGCCTTCGGTCACACGGATTATCTCATCAAGCTTTATCTGCAACGCCCTTGTATCACGGTTCTGGGAATTCTGTATCAGGAATACCATCAGGAAAGTGATAACTGTTGTGCCGGTATTTATCACCAACTGCCATGTATCTGAATAACCGAACATCGGCCCGGTCAGCAGCCAGATCATAACAACGCATAAAGCCATGATGAATGTTACCGGGTTTCCTGCATAACTCGCGGTTTTCTTTGCGAAAACATGGAAAAAAGATTTTCTCCGCATAAAATCAACCTCCTTTAAGATTTGTAATATATGAATATATATACATTAGACTGTCTGTATTAAAATATCTTAAATTTATCCATACCGGCAGATATATCTTTCTTAATTGCTTTTTTATGTAAGTTTTGCCAGTTTGATAAATAAAGATCATTCAAGGAGAATAATATGGTAGCAAGTCTCAAGGTCACTGTCAGCGGTATAAAGAATGGCCAGCCAATCCCCAAAAAATTCGCCTATTGCATGGCAGATGGCAACGGCGCCAGCCGTAACAGCGAGAATATCCGCCCTGCCATAGACTGGGCCGGCGCACCTGAAGGAACAAGATCATATGCCGTTATCGTGGTAGATAAAGATGTTCCAGCCAGTTTTGAAAATGCTAACCGCTCTGATAAAACACTTCCTGCTGATATGCCGCGCAAAAATTTCTATCACTGGATACTGGTTGATATTCCTTCCAGCCTGAACGGCTTACCGGAAAGCACTACCGGAATCACTGAACAGGGTATAAGCGGTATCAATAATTTTGGTTCACAGGGAAAAAATCAAGGCTCCGGCTATGATGGCCCCTGCCCGCCATGGAATGATGAGCGCCTGCATCATTATAATTTTATTGTCTATGCACTGGATGTTGCATCACTTAACCTTAGCGGCAGATTCACCGGTCAGGATGCTGAAAAAGCCATAGAACAACATCTTCTTGCCACTGGCGAGATAGTTGGCACTTACACCACCAACCAGAAAAAGATAAATAACTGATAGTGAAAAAACCTGAGAACAAACCGCATTTCTGGAATGAAGGCTGCAAATATCTTACAAAGAAAGACCCGGTAATGAAAAAAATAATCTCATCCTATAAAGGTGAAGCACCTTTGCGCAGAGAGAACGGTTTTCACACGCTGGTGCGTTCCATAGTCGGCCAGCAGATATCAGTGAAAGCCGCAGACACGGTATGGAACAAACTCTCCCTACTCGCAAGCAAGGGAATGAGGCCGGAAATAATAATAAAAATAACCGAAGATAATCTACGCACCGCTGGCCTTTCCGGACAAAAAGTAAAATATATTCATAACTGCGCCGAATTTTTTCTGAATGAAATGAAAGGCCGGATGGACCTTGTAGATGAAGAACATATTCAGGTCGCGGAAAAACTTATAACGATAAAAGGCGTTGGCAAATGGACCGTTGATATGTTCATGATATTCCATATGCATGCTCCGGATATTTTTCCTATCGCAGATCTGGGAGTGATCAATGCCATCAAAAAACATTATAATGTAACTGCAAAAGATAAAAGATCACTTGAGAACAAAATAATAAAAATATCAGAAACCTGGAAACCTTACCGGTCGATTGCAACCTGGTATCTCTGGCGCAGTATGGATCCGGTGGCACTGGAATATTAATTTAAATCAAACCATGTTAGGTCCGTTAAGCTGCATAAGCATGCTTCTGGCCAAGGTTTCATTGTTGAATCTACATCCATAGTGTTCAGTCTCATAAGGCAAAAACACCCATGGAATATCTGGCCGCGAATGATGAATACCATGATAATTCCCGTTCAGCAGCATCATGGAAACTAATCTGGCCGCCCTCACCTGCTTCCCCGGCACTGAATTATCGGCAGGGGTTCCATAATGGAAAACATTATCCATGAATGATATGGACACCGCCCGCAGAATAATGATAGCAAAAAATACCGGCCAGAATTTTCCAAACATCATCAGTGATGAAATAAAAAATATGACCGACAAACAAATATCGATCTCAAGTTTTTTTATCCTGTCTTTTTTATAAAAATAATTTTCCATTTTATCCTGCAACTCCTCGCTATAGCCATCATGCACCGCTGCTATCCTGAACACCCTGTCTTTTTTGAAAAAAGCCATTATCAGGCTTCCCAGTACTTCAGTAAAATATATCCCGAAGAATATCTTGAAATAATATTTTGCCTTTACGAACCTGCCTGAATCTTTTTTATAAAATTCCGATTCCCATTTCCTGTTCAGCCCGTGATGCATTATATGCCCAAAACTAAGCACAAAAAATGAGGCCCCAAACATAACCGATAGCGCCCTGCCCATCAATTCATTTACTTTATTATTGGAATTAAGATTATGGTGTATCGCCTCATGTATGAGGAACCACATCGTATTATTCAGCGGCACCAGCAGCAATATACTTAAGCCCCAACGCGTATCCTGCGACAGCAGATAGACCGGCAACCAGAAGAACTGGAACAGGTTCACCATGATGATGAACGAAAAAAGACAGATATTTATCTTATCGGTTATAGCATATCTTATTCTTTGCATGACACATTAGAAATTCAGTTAGCTTAAGCCAATATGCCTGTGCCGAGCTAAAAATGCGATCAAGAGATAAACAGGATTTTATAAAAAAACCGTTAATGAAAAATATTTATAAGATCTTTATATATTTCGCTAAAGTCACTGACTGCAAATTTATCCGCAGGAATATAGTATAATGATAGTTACTTAAACCTCCAAAAACACGAGGCCCCATGAACCGTCCTAATTACCTTCCGATAGTCTGCATCCTGATGATAATGGTGAGTTTCGCATTCATTTCATATTCCAACGCTGATAGCGAGACCAACATCAACGCCACCACTACCGAAACCAACACCCCGCCGGATATCACCACCAATCCCGCAAGCATCGCCGAATGGAGCAACGAGAATACTTACTGGCGCAATAATTATAATTCCCGCCCATATTATATACATGGCACCGGCTACACTGATTATGAACCCGCTTACCAATATGGGGTAGATGCCTATAATCAATATCCCGATAAAGCCTTTGATGATTTCGATAGCGAGCAGCTTCAGCAGGGCTGGAACGAGCGCCGCGGCTCCTCAACGCTGGACTGGAGCCACGCCCGCGATGCCATGCGTGATGCCTATAACCGCATTCATAATAACATCACTCCCAATTCAGGAACGAACTCTACAAGGTTAGATGCCGGAACTTCCAGCGACAAGAAATAATATCTATAAATATGTCTTCAGAACATCAATTGTTGGTAAATATAATTATCTAGCCTATATTATATATTATCACAATTAAGCGCTTCACATGAAAGACCTGAAAAACAACCCTCTGCTACAGCCTTCTTCATACCGCAATAATGTTCCTGCATTCGACAAAGTGCAGACCGGGCATTTCCTGCCAGCTCTGGATTCCGCCATTGAAACGGCGCGCAATGAGCTTGAGGAAATAAAAAATGTTAAGAACCCCGATTTCCATAATGTAATAGAAGCCCTGGAAAGAAGCGGCCGGCAGCTTGATCTTGTCGCTGGTGTGTTCTTCCATTTCGATAGCGCCAACAACACTGATTCCCTGCAGGAGATCGCTTTGGATTTCAAAACAAAACTTACTAAGCACGAAAGTGATGTAGCGCTGGATGCAAAATTATTCGCGCAGGTAAAAGCCGTTCACGACCAAAAAGGGAAATTTGATCTATCAGACGAACAAAAATTACTGCTCGATGATATCTATAAATCATTCGTGAGGAATGGAGCCTTATTGGATAGCGAAAAAAAAGATGAACTACGAAAAAACGATGAAAAACGCGCCGAGATACAGAACAAATATAGCCAGAACATCCTCGCCGAAACCAATGCTTTTGAACTTTATCTGGATGATATAAAACAACTCTCCGGCCTGCCGGAAGGCGCAATAGCAGCCGCAAGTGAAGCCGCAAAGGAAAGCGGCCATGAAGGCAAATTCCTATTCACCCTCCACGCACCAAGCCTCATTCCGGTACTCACCTACGCTGATGACCGGAGCTTACGCGAAAAGATATGGCGCGCTTTCAGCACCAGATGCAAAAGCGGCATTTACGATAACCAGTCCAATGTGCTGGAAATAATAAAGCTCCGCAACCAGCGCGCAAAATTACTCGGCTATGAGACCCACGCAGATTATGTGTTCGAGGAACGCATGGCAAAAAAGAAAGAAACCGTTTTAAAACTTCTCGACGAATACAGCAAAACCGTAAAAGAAGCCGCACTGAAAGAACATGAGGAACTCAAAAAATATGTAAAAAGCATCGGCGGGCCGGAAGATATAAAACACTGGGATATCCCCTATTACGCCGAGAAGATGAAAGAAAATATCTATGGTTTCGATAGCGAGGAACTCCGCCCTTATTTCCAGTTTGAAAAAGTACGTCAGGGCGCATTCGATGTCGCCTCAAAACTTTATGATATTCGTTTTGAGAAAGTAAATGATTATCCCCTCTACCACGAAGATGTGGAAACTTTTGATGTATATGATAACGCCACCGGTGAACTCGTCGGCATTTTCTACACCGATTATTTCCCGCGCAAGACCAAGCAGGGCGGCGCGTGGATGAATGATTACGTAAAGCAGGACCGCGACGAAAGAGGCAAGCGCAAACCCCCGGTCATCGGCAATCACGGTAACTTCACCAAACCAACTGAAGGCAAACCCTCGCTGCTTTCACTGAACGAGGTACTGACATTATTCCACGAATTCGGCCACGGCCTGCACGGGCTTCTTTCTGATACAAAATACCGCTCCCACGCCGGCACCAGTGTAAAATGGGATTTTGTCGAACTGCCATCGCAGATAATGGAGAACTGGGTGAAGGAAAAAGAAGTGCTCAATATTTTTGCAAAACATTACCAGACCGGCGAGACCATGCCGGAAACATTAATAGAAAAAACCCGCGCCTCCGAAAATTTCCGCGCTGCAACCGGTTTCCTGCGTCAGGTGCAACTTTCCAAACTCGATATGATGTGGCACATGGCTGAGCCTTCTGACATTGAAAATGTTGAAGCATTTGAATATCAGGTCTGCAAGGATTTTTACATATTACCACCTGAAGGCAGCCTCACCTCGCCATCCTTCTCACATATTTTTGATGGCGGCTATTCCGCCGGTTATTACAGCTACAAATGGGCCGAGATACTCGATGCTGATGCCTTCGAAGCCTTCAAGGAGAACGGCCTGTTCCACCCGGAGACCGCTAGAAAATTCCGCGAACTCCTGAAAAGCGGCGGCTCACAAGATCCCGAACAATTATACCTTACCTTCCGCGGCCGCCATCCTGACCCTAACGCATTACTCCGCCGCAAAGGACTGCTGAACTAAAAAATATAATTTCATCTCTAAATACAATAAGTTAAACCCACTAAAAATCAGCGGAAATAAACCCATTTGACATTTCCCTAAAAACCTCTAAAACCCAATTCCCTAAGTTAGGGCGGCTAGCTCAGTTGGTTAGAGCATCTGGTTTACACCCAGAGGGTCGGGGGTTCGAGTCCCTCGCCGCCCACCAGTTTCAAGAGGTCTGATATTTCCTGTGCTACACCTGTGCTACGGTAAAAGATATCAGGAAGACTTCATATTGCCAGGCAAGTTCTTTTAAATGTCAACTTTTCATCTATTCAGGTTTATCTCAATAAACCACTTTCCCCAAGCACTTACAAGTCCCGATCAAGTGTTCCGAACTTTTTAGCGATAGAGATCAGTGATGTCCTGTAATAGCGGCACATCTTATCAATCTTTTTATTATATGTTCTTTTATGCATCCCCTTTGGTCTGGGTGGTATGTTATCGCCTGCCTCACATCCATCACCACCAAGCTTCATGTGGATCTTTTGAGATTGTGAGAGCATCCTGAAAGGATAGCTTTCCTGCCTGCTCGTATATGTGAGATCCTGGCAGTGCCGGCATAAGAAATGTCCGGCCCCTAGATAAAGTTTCGTAACGGTTCTTCCGCAGTTGCGGTCAGGACATTTAAAAGCCCATCTTTTACCATTAAAATTTGTGTTAATGAAGGTGAGATAAATAGTATAGTTAAGCGGCGTTCCGCTGCTACTGTAATTCAGGTCTAACCTTTTATCATATTCGTAATATCTGTAACCAATACTGTTCTTTCTATGCCTGCTTGTCCAGGTGATATTTCCTGTATTGTCTCTGCCCTGAAGGATCGCATTATATTTTTTCATCCAGTTAATATCCAGAATCAGAGTATCTTCAACCGTATCTTTCTTATTCCCTCTATACCATCCACCGGAACCTGATCCGCCCATCTTACACCTCCGTTCTTTTTACCGAAATACTATGGCAAATTACTCTGCTGCTTCTGGTTTATCAGAACTTCCGGCACTTATTTCCTGTAACTTTATGAGGACGGACAAGGTCTTTTCAAACTTTCTGTCCAGGCTGGTTTCGTAGCGTTGCAGCTTTTCGTGCCGGTCGGTGGGGAACAGGGCATAACCAATTGCCTGTTCTTTAACGATAGGTCTGGCCTCTATTTCACTGATATTATTTTCCCACTCGTTTATTTCCTTGTCAAGAAACCCCTTCAAAGTATCCAGATCTCGTTTTCTTGAGCTATATTCAGAAACATGATCTTCCCAGATCTCTACAAAATAATTTTCCATAGATTCTATGGCTTTTTCATAAGTATCAGATTTTTTAACTATTTTTAGCTGTTTTTCTATCAGCTTCAAATGCTCCCTAAATTCCTCAACGGTTTCTTTGTTTTGTTCATCCGATTTGCAGACCGCCTCAGGAACTTTATATTTATATGATTGATCATGCCCGTCAAAACTTATCAGAGCCCTCTTGGCAGTATTGCTGAATGTATCGGTAGACTTCTCTAGTTGATCATTAAAAAGATACTTTTCTGCCAGCTTTAACCGCCGCTTACGCCAGATGATACCGGCAAGCTCCTCTACCAGATGTTCCTGTGTCGGCGTTGCAGGTGCATATTCCGCGATCAGTGAATTTAAAAGGCCGGAATATTCATCGGCGTTTTCAAGCGGTAAGATCGTAACCTTACTTAGAACACCGTGTTTCATGGCGTTCAGTTTTGAAACTTCATAACCTGCACCCACTATCATATCATCTGCCATTTTTTTTCCTTCCTTGGTTTTTAAAAACTACTTTTACCAAACGGATATTATCATAAGGGCAGCTATGGCGCAATGTAACTTATTGATATATATTTATATATTATTATTTATTACCCTTTATCTTACTTAAAGCTTTCTTTGCCTGATCCAGATTCTGCAAAATGAATTTTTCAAAACCTTCCTGCCCACCCCCGATCGTATATTCATTTTCCAGCCAAAGATATATCACCTCATAAAATGCCGTAGCTTCTGCATAATGCTTTTCAATACCGGCATCAAATTCCATTATCGCCGCCCTTTCTTCATAAAGTTCCTGATAGTATTGTAAGCTGTTATGAACATTCACCAGCCTTAACATCTCTGTTATGCCAGAAGGCACGAGTGGCACAGGTGGCACTGGTTCCTTATTTATATAAAAATTCATGCTTCCCGTTAACATCTTAAAATACCTATTATCAAATTTTACCTTAAATATAGAAGTGCGCCACTCGCGCCACCTCCGCCTCTGGTCAATATGTATCCTTCAGTTTTATACCGTAAAGATACCGCTTTCCACCCGTGGACTTCGCAGTAGTAACCCCGAACCGCTTGAGCCTGGTGGTCAGGTTGTTATGGTTAACATGCCTGGCAATACCGTTCTCCGTTGCCCATTGTTTATAGTCTTTAAAGATCTTACTACTTTCTATTTTAAAATCCTCAGAAGTGCCAAACTCACATTTATCTTCAACAAATTGCAGAACCTGGTCAGTATATCGCTTCCACTCCTCAACGATTTCTCTTGTTGATGCCGGCACAGTGAACTGGCCAAAACCCATCAGACCCTTTAATGCCTCCAGCGCAAGGTTTAGTATTCCCGGCAGTTCATTTTCCAGCTCAAATTTCAGGCTCTTATTTTGTTCATGTTCTTCAAACTTTCGGTTAAAGGTTAAGATTATGGCCCTTCTGGATATCGCACTGGAATGATCTTTGGAATATGGCAGGTGGTTCGTTGCAAACCATAATTTGCAATATGGCTTAAAATCAAACGGGTGAGCGAATTTGTTTTCCACTGTGATCCTTTCACCTGAAGTGATAGACTTTATCTCAGCATCCGGCAATTCTGATCCCTCTGAGGTTTCAGTGATGATATTCACCAGTTTGCCGAATAGATGCGCCCGCTGAAACTTATTCCTGAACTCCGGCAAAGATACCGCCGATACATTTTCTGTACCGATAAGTTTTTCCAGAACATGCAGCAGAACAGATTTCCCGTTAGCGCCATCACCGACAAGGATAAAAAACTTCTCCTGCTTGGTACTACGGATCAAAGAATAACCAATGGCCTGTAATACACAGCTTATCTTCTGCATCATATCAGGATCAGAAAGGAATATTTCTCGCAGAAACTGTTCAAACTTCGGTGCCCTTGCCGTAGGATCATATGTTATTGGCAGAACCGTCAGGTTAAAATCCGATTTATCGTGCGGCAGTAACTTAAATTCCCCATCAACGAATGAGAGCTTCCCGTTTAAAACATTCACCGATTCCTTAACCCTGTCAAACTCCACAGATTCGCTGAATATCTTGGTTTTTATAAGTTTTAATATGGAATCCACCTTGCTGGATTTTAAGTTCCTTTTATGGAGGTGGGAATGTATCCGCCGCTTGATGATCTCTTCATGGGCTTTATTCCATTTCACGGGATTGTTTTCATCCCAGATAAAAAAGGAGCTTAATGTATAAAGAATATTTCCTTCACCAAAAGAATCAATGACATCGATTGCAACATCATCATCCAGTCTCATGGCAGGTTTTATAATTTCCTGGCCAGAGGTTTCGTTCCCAACTTTTTTTATCAGATCT
>CAYRJW010000056.1:10073-10958 GCA_964424715.1 uncultured Rickettsiales bacterium
AAAAGATTTTCACCGTTAAACCCATCATCAACCAGATCAGCTATATCGTAACCAGGGTTTACAGGCCCTACTTTCTTGATCAGATTTTCATCTACCAGCATATAGTTAGAAGGCTCAGAGAGGTCTATTATATATATCTCTGCGGCACCGTTTTCTCTGCAAAACTTTATTACCCGCTCTTTATATTCCTCCCCGGGTTTATCCAGGTCAGGGCATATATAAACAATCCTTCCAGCAACGATGTCCCAGTCTGATTTATGGGCCGCCTTGGAACCACCGATCGATGTTGTTGCCACAAACTCAGGGAATATCACCGACGCAGTATCAGAGCACTTTTCACCCTCAACAATAAGAACCGGTGTCTCAAGGTTTTTACTAACTTCTGCCAGATTATATAATGGCCGGTTATTCTCTATATGCTTACTAAGCCAGCCGAAACTGCCATCATTAAACTCCGCATATACCAGTGGCCATATTGCTTTTTTGCCACCCGCCAGGTTTTTTCTGCATATTATACAAACAAGGTTTCCCTCTATATCTGTATATTTATAAACATTATCAGGTTTTGATCTTAGTTTACCATGATAGGAGTTTTCCTTATCCTTAGGCACAGGGACAACAATTTTCTTAATATTATTTTTTTGCTTGTTGTCGTTATATATGTTATCCTTACCTTGCAAATTGTTAGGGGTGGGGTGGTTATTTTCCATGGTCACCCCCTCTTAATATCACATAAATTTCCCGGGCAGCCTCAAGCTGTTTTGCCCTGTTCACATAAGCGTAGAGCGAAATAATATCACCACCTTTATCATTAGTGGCAAAATCTGCCCACTTGCCCGAAAGCAGATTGATCTTAAATGATCCATAGTTTTTATCCTGTCTTAA
>CAYRJW010000057.1:0-446 GCA_964424715.1 uncultured Rickettsiales bacterium
ATATGCCCTGTCGCTATCTTCATGTAACCAAGCGCAGAAAGGTCTATATCCGTAATTTCCTGCAATATCTTTTCCGCCTGTGGCCCCTGCAATGCAAGCAGCACGCGGGATGAAAGCACCGTAAGTTTAATATCCGCAGGTAATTTTGACTTTATCCACGCGATATCTTTCTCCGCGCATCCGGCATTGATAACGGAAAAGAACTTATTCTCGTCCATGCGTGTAATGATAAGATCATCAATTATCCCACCCTGCTCGTTGGTTAGAACTGTGTATTTGCATGAGCCAATTTCCGCCTTGTCAAAATCGGTCGGTGTTAGAGAGGAAAGGAATTTCCCGGCCATCAGCCCTTCAACTACTATCTGCCCCATATGCGAAACATCAAAAAGCCCGCATGAACCGCGCACCAGCTTGTGTTCTTCCATGATACCGGTTTTATACTGTAT
>CAYRJW010000057.1:457-7601 GCA_964424715.1 uncultured Rickettsiales bacterium
AGTTCGTGATGTATCTTGTTCAACGGAGTTTTCTTGAGTTCCATGGTAATTGTCCGGTAAAAATAATAAGAATTTATTTTTTAAAGCATATTTTCCGAAAGACAATATGTAATTTCGGCCGGTAGTATCTCAGTTTGAATATTCCTTCCCCAAAGCGTCATTCCAGCGAAAAAAAGGAAGGCTTAGATACTACTTTTCATCCCCTTGATTACCCACCCCGGATAGAACTGCAAAACAAACCCACAGGCTAAAAAATCCCAAAATGAGAAAAAACCCTGACACACTGTATAGGTTTAGGGCATTTCCACTTTTAGGGCAAAATTTTAATACATTGAATTCATTGGCATTTTTTCACTTCTGTGTTTTGGCACAAAATAAGCTTTGAATACTACCTATGGTTGTAGTATTATTAATATAAGCAGGGGAACTATGGATAATATAAGGATACTTACTGTTGATGATCAGGCTGAAGATCTGGAGATACTGAATCATATTCTGGCAAAAGAGAACTATCACACCATAAGCGCCCGCAACGGCAAGGATGCGCTGGAACTCCTCTACACCTCCAAAGATGTAGATGTCATCGTGCTCGATAGAATGATGCCGGTGATGGATGGCATATCCTTCCTGCGCCGCATCAAGGAGGACAGCAAATTCGCCAGTATTCCCGTAATAATGCAGACCGCCGCCGATGAGGATGAACAGATAATGGAAGGCATTGATGCCGGCGTATATTGGTACATAACCAAGCCATTTTCTGCAAGCGTGCTTTCCACGATAGTAAAATCCGCCCTGCGTATGCAGAAACGGAACAAGAAGCTCCGCCAGATAACTGATTTCTACGTCCAGCGCCGGAAAAAGCTGAAATCGGGGATGGAGAACCTCACCTCCTGCGAATTCGTCCTTAAAACCATGGCCGAAGCAAAGGATGTCGCCAATGCCGTCTCCGTATGCTTTCCTCAACCCAGGGATGTGGTCGGCCCCTGCACCGAACTTCTGGTGAATGCCGTTGAACACGGCAATCTCGGCATAAGCTTCGAGGAAAAATCCGGCTTGATATTAGATGGCATGTGGGAGGACGAGATAGAATACCGCCAGAACCTAAGGGAGAACATCCATAAAAAGGTCACCGTCAAAATAAGCAAATGCGAAAAACACCTTGAACTGCGCATCAAGGATGACGGCGAAGGCTTCGACCCCGCCCCGTTCGTAAAACTCGAAGCCCACCGCGCCCACAAGGTCAACGGCCGCGGAATCTACCTAGCCAGCCTAGAATTCGACAAGGTCGAATATCTGGGGAATGGGAATGAGGTGGTTTGTTATAAGTATTTCTAACCATTTGATATTTCGCATTTTAAAACCATGAAAAATTTTTAACTCATCTGTCGATTTTTGGAATTTTTGTGTTATAATGACACCGCATTAAAATAATTGGGGTTATAACAATATGTCTTCAAAGCCACGCCCACATGTTAAACCATTAAGAACTTTAAAAGATCAGATGGAAGTGTCTGCCAACCGCTATATCCAGCAAGTTGGCGAAATCATCGGGCATATTTTCTCTGATAAGCACCCCGTGAACCAGGTAGAGGTAGACCGAAAACTCCTCCAGGTGTTCACAGCCACTTCTACTGTAGTGAATGAATATATGGCAGATATAAAAGCCAAACCATTAAAAGATTACAATTCATTCTTAAGAGAATTAAAGCCCTTTAAGGATGGCAAGGTAGATACCAAAAACCTTATGTTCTGCCATCTTGCAAAATTATTCAATATCATTGAATCCATTCCTGATTCAGTCCAGCGTTCAAGAAAGTTTGAGAGCACTGCCGGGAAATGGCCAGATACATCACATGATGGTTTCTCCCCTCCAAGCCGCGAGAATATAACCCTCAACAAGAATAAGATCAAAGATGACCTGAGTGCATTCACAAAATTCATTAAAACCCTGCACACTACAGAGAATGCTCTATATCAAAGAGGGAAAAAACTAGTAAAAGCACCGGCAGTAAAGATCGACCAAAATACCGGCCTTACAATCTTTCGTGAAGAAATAAAGTTACCAAGTATAAAAACACTAGAAGGGTTATTGAATGAGAAACAAAAATTCTTTCTTGCTCTGGCCAGAATAGAAAAAGGATTTGAAGTTCTGCAAAATACAAAAAAAATTCCTTACCCGGATGAAAAAGTGCAGGAAGTGAAAGATTGGACCAAATTTATCAGAACTGAATATCAGGTCTACCTGGCATCTAATTTTAAAAGATACCATAAACTTCGAGAACTCCACGATATCCAGCCATCAGTTCGCCGGTAATATCAATTACTTATCTCATTAACACTTTGTTAACCTTTTTGTGGTATAATGCGAAGATAATAATCAGATACACCTTCGCAAAAGGCCGTTCTGTAGAGATATTTTAAAATAAGGAGCAATATGACAGACGAAATAAAATCAATGGCGAAATTGCTGGAAGATCACAGGCAGGCGCATAATGAGCTTAAGGATTTCCTTCGTGAAAAACTGGGAACAAACCTGAATTCCCTTGTGAAGGTAGTTAACAAAACACTCAACCCAAGGCTTGAGATCATGGTATCTAGCCCCGATCTCTTTAAGAAGCTAATGGCTCTTTCAATTAAGGGCTTCAGAAAAAAAGCATATGGCATATTGGAACAGGAGGATATCACAGCCGGCATTCGCCTTTATAAAAAGGTAACTGAGCGCTTCGATGATATCCAGGAAGGGAAAAAAGATCCCGTTGTTTCTATGACATCAAAAAAAATTAGTATCATGGAATCCAGAATAAAACTCTATGCAAGCATAGATAAATTTACGGGACTCATAGAAACAGAATTCAATACCAATGCCACAGAAATGTTCACCATTGGTTTTCAAAAAGAGATGGAAGCTTTTGAACAAGCTAAAACCCTCAATATAAAAGGGTTAGCCGCTGAGCTAGAAGAACATGTAAAAAATAGAGAACCCATTACCAGTTTCCCCAAAAAAACAGACAATGAGGAAGAATATAAGAATATCACCTCACCTGCACAACCACACAAAATAATAAGCTTAAAAGATTGCGTAACAAAAAATTTAGGGGCGTTTAACATCGTGCTTGACCGTGTACAAGCAGGCCTTACGGAACTAATCTCAATTATTGGTTGTGATGATAATAAGGCAAATCACCTATACGAACAGATAACCATAATACGCAAGAATCATGCTGATTTCTTATCTGCAAAAGGCTGGAACAAAGGCGGAAACCCTAGTGCTGGACTACAATAAAAAATCGGAATGACGGGTATTTTCTATTTTCCTTATTCTACCCCCTACCTCCTTATCCCTGCCTCCCAAAAATATTTTAAAAATATTTTCACTTACCCCCTTCCGCCCCCATAACTTCCATGTTTATAATAAGATAATCGGCTTAAAATCGATGTGTTGCGCAACATATCAGGCCAATTGTGATAACCCCTACGATCTCTTGGCGGATGGTCGTAAGGGCATCACACATGGCTTGCGAATTCCCTTGGGTAAAATATAAGGTTGAGGAGTCTTATATCTAACCATAAACATCGGAATGCTGCTGATTAAAAAACGGAAGGCGCCTTCTACATTAGAACGGAACTTTGAAAATAAAGAACTTACGAATTTAAAAATTATATACTACCACACACACAGTGTCATCCCGACTACAAAGCGCGTCGGGATCTCGCCGAACCGTGGGAAAAATATGAACTAATATTTCAACACTCTCGCTCCGGCGAGATCCCGATGTGCTACGCAATCGGGATGACACCGTTGTTTTGTATTTTTAAAACTTTTTAAATAATGAAAAACTAAGAACTACCGTCTACCAACTACAAACTAATTTTTATTCTATCATCGTCCCTGAGCCATGCTCGGTGAATATCTCCAGCAGCAGCACGTGCGGGATCTTCCCGTTCACGATATGTGCGGCCTCGACATTACTCATTACGGCTTTGGTGCAGGTCTCTACTTTTGGTATCATCCCGCCGGAGATGGTTCCGTCAGCTATCATTTTTTTGATCTTGCTCATGGAAATCTTGCTGATGAGTTTTTTGTCCTTATCCAGCACACCATTCACATCCGTCATCATGATAAGTTTTTGCGCCACTAAGGCCGCCGCTATCGCGCCTGCTGCCGTGTCCGCATTTATATTATATGTATCGCCGTTATCATCGATGCCGATAGGCGCTATCACCGGGATAATATCGGTTTCCTCGAAAGTGACCAGTATATCCGGGTTGATAAAAGTAGGCTCGCCCACGAAACCAAGGTCCAGTATCTTTTCAATGTTAGACTCCGGGTCACGCTTGGTCTTGCGCACTCTGCGCGCGCGTATCAGGTTCGCGTCCTTGCCGGAAAGGCCGATCGCCGTACCGCCCGCCTGGTTTATATATTGCACCAGATTCTTATTTATATTCCCGCTCAGAACCATTTCAACTATCTCAACAGTGGCTTTATCCGTAACACGCAGGCCATCGATAAATTCAGATTTTATCTTCAGACGCTCCAGCATCCGCCCGATCTGCGGGCCGCCGCCATGCACCACTATCGGGTTGATGCCAACCTGTTTAAGCAACACCACATCCCGCGCGAATTTCTTGGTGAGTTCATCATCACCCATCGCACTGCCGCCGAACTTGATGACAAAAGTTTCGCCGTTGAATTTCTTCATGTAAGGCAAAGCTTCCGAAAGCACGCGCGATTTTTCCAGCAGGCTTTCAATATCCGCAGGTAATGTCGCGTTGATCTGGGTCTTGGATTTACCCTTTTTTCCTTTCGCAGGTTTCTTCGGTTTTTTTGCCATTTATCTTTTCCGGATTAAATTGTTCGTTTCTCGTTATAACCATTCGTAAGAATGTACAAGGATTTTTTTAGCTGCAATTCGCACTTACAAGATACTAAACACCAGATACCAACTACTATTTGTTCAAATTTTAACTAACTTTGAAATATTACGCGATATCCCTTTGTTTTTTAAACTATTATTAATAGATAAAATTTTGACACAGTTTATCATTAATTTATCTTTGTTAATGGTTTGTTAACGGTTTTGTGGTATATTACTAATAGGTAATTTATGTCCGCTTTTAAAAAATATAATGACAAGCAAGGCTTTGACCATGTCTGTCATACAACCACAGGCTACCGCTGCCTGAGCAAGATCATTTCTCCCGAGGATCTCGGCAAAAAGATCTACTTCTTCGCAAAACACATAGTAGGCAAGGATGGCCGTCCTTATACCGGGATAGGCTTTGAGAGCGACGAGAGTTTCAACAAAAAAGAACTGGCCGAAAAAGTAAAGCTCGATCTCATAGCTTTCGGCTTTAGTGAGATCTTCTCAATTTCCGGTTGCACCAAAGGTGATCTTGCTTTCGCCCTTCAGGCAACGCCCTATCCCAATTCCATCGAGTTCCGCGTCCACGCCGGTGCTGATGGCATGATAATGATATTCGATGCCCTGCATGATCTTGTCTCCCGCGAGGCCATAGATTTCGTCCGCGATCAGGAGCAGGACCTTGAGAACAGCCTGTTCCAGTCCATCATGGCCACAATGGGCGATGAACTCCGCAAAGGCCCCGGCGGCGAAGAACGCGCCCTCAAAAAAGCCCGCGAACTTTCCAGTTATTTTGTGAACGGGTTACCGGTTTAGTTTCAAACTTCACAAATAATATCGCCCACCAATCTTTCCCTCTCCCTAGAGGGGAGAGGACATATTTTCTTAGCAATTTATTGCTTAGAAAATATTGGTGAGGGTGAAGCAGGTAGAATTTAATTAGAATATATTATTTAATGATAAAATTTATTGGTCTGGCGATTTAATAATATCCGCCTTCCACCCTCACCCTACCCTCTCCCCTCAAGGGAGAGGGAGAAAAATCGAAATCACTCTATCCTCTCTAAATGCTGATGATCATCGAACTCCGGCTGCAGCTCTGGGTTTGGGCGTATCAGGAAAGGTGTCTGCGGGTTGTTTATATCCTTAATTAAATTTTTCAATTCAACATCTATCTCAGCGACCTTCTCATTCAGGTCTATATCATGATATATTTTCTTATCCGGCCCTTTGTTGGAATAGGAAAAATTATAATAGATGATATTGCCGAAATCATAATTCGAGAAACCAGTTTCCCCGAACGCATTATGCTTCGCCATATAGGCTTCCAGCAATAGCTGCGGCGCGGCAAGCCTTGCCACCTGCGCCTTGGCCGGTATCCGGCCTGTTTTGTAATCAGCGATGTTTATATCGCCATCCAGCGTAACCTCTATCCTGTCGGCCTTGCATATCAGTGTGAAGCCATTAACATCCATCCTGCCTGCGGCTTCGGGGATAAGCTTGCGTAAAGCCTTAACATCCTCCCGCTCCACCTCAACGAACCATTTGGATATCTCTGATATCTGGTTCAGCCATGCGGGGTTAACAAGGTTCCGTTTATCCATCTGGGCATAGGTCTCGCCAACTATGCGCATGAACTCAGCATGGGTCATCCTCGCCTCATCCAGCGCGTGCCATTTGGTGAACTCCTCTAATATCTTATGCACAAAATTACCGTAATCCGAAGCCTCCGGCTCGGTATCAAGCTCATCCAGCGGCCGCAAACGCAATATCTCGGAAGCATATACGCCATAAGGATTTTTCAGCAGTCTCTCTATTTTTGTAACCGAAAGACTCGCAAACCTTGCCTCCAGCGGCGGCCTCGGATAAGGCTTTGCAACCCTTTTAAGCTCGACCACATTCATCGATTCAAGATATTCAGCATATATCTTCTCAGCCTCCATGCGGCTTCCTGTCTTGGCCTCGTGGAATATCTTCAGCCGCGTCAGGAATGGCGATTCTATCAAAGCCTCGCCGGAACTATATCTGCTGTGGGTTATGAACACTTCACCATGATGCAGATGCGTTGCAAAATCATGCGCCGAAAGCGATATCGCATCTTCCTCCAGCGGCAGTTCCATCTCGCGGAACATCCTGCGGTTCAGCCACGGCGAGAACTTACCCGAAGGCCAGCTTCCAAGCGTCAGGTCCGCCAGTATCGCCACATCAAAACATTGCAGCCGTGCCTCCTGCGGACTTAAGATGACCGCACTTCTCGCCGGCTTATATTTCGCCCATATCTT
>CAYRJW010000057.1:7611-10865 GCA_964424715.1 uncultured Rickettsiales bacterium
TTCCTGCCCGATATTATTACCCTGATACAATCGGCATACAAACTGGTTTCCACCAGTTGCTCATTGCCGTTAGAGAAATTATTTATGGTCTCTAATATGAGTTGCCAGTTCTCATTCTCTTCGGCATCAATACCTGCAAGCTCAGCTATATCGTAAGTACATTTTACCAATTGCGAAAGCTCATGGCGATTTTCATTACCTAATGTTTGCGAGGCTTTATATATACTCTCAAGAACACCCGTCATTGCGAGCGACCATCGGGAGCGCGGCAATCCATCGAGTATCTCGGATGGATGGATTACCGCGTCGGCGATGCCTCCTCGCAATGACGGCAATTTTTCAAAAACCTCGGACAAATATCTTATATTATTCTTCCGAACTTCCCTTATCTCAAATCCCTCTATCTCCGCGGAATTCACCGCATCAAAATACCCCATCTTCAATATCGCCAGCAGGTCGGTTATCCTAAAACCCTCGGATATCAGCCGCGCAACAGCCAGAAGGAACTTCCCCTCACGCGTTCTGTCCAGTGTCTGACCGGAAGAATCATCGGCGTCTATATCGTATATATTCAGCGCGAGGCCTACCTTTTCGGCTATATCCCGGTTATTGGTTATCAGCGCCACTTTCTTCCCCTCACCCATTTTATGGCGTATCATGGCGGCGATCATTTTGCTTTCATGTATCTCGTTCTCGGCCTCGATAAGCTTTATCCAGCCAAGCCCGCCTTCGGCTATTTTACTATGCTTCCAAGATTCTATCGAAGTGGCAGGCCGCATTATATTGCTGATATACCCCTCCCTCACATCATCACTTTTTGCACCGATGAATTTTATATCACCCCGCTGAACACCAAGCGTTTCCAGCAATCTTCTGATATGCTTCTGGTGGCTTACCGGGTTTTTGTCAGAACCTGCCTCGTCCCATTCAGAACCGCTCATATGCATATCGATATATGGCAATATCACATAGCCATTTTCCATTTCCGATATCGCCTTCATCAGCCGCCGCGTTGCCGGTATCGAACCGGTGGAACCAGCAATAAATACTTCCCCCACCTGCACTTCCTCAGCAAGGTGGCGTGAATATAAACTTAATATCTTATTGGTCCTGCGCGCATTGTCGGTAACGCCAAGTTCATCCAGCATCTTCGGATAATTATCAAAAACCGACCGTATAAAATCCAGACTTATCTGGCGATGTTTTGAAAGTTCTTCCGGTAGGATATTCTCAAGACTGCCAATAGTAAGTTCATGCTTCTCAACATCATCCAGCAAAGTTGCAAGTGATGACGCAAGCTTGAGGCTGGCCTCAAAGCTGATCTCGCCGAGGTCAAAGCTGCCCGCGCTGTTCTTCCTTATCATATCGGCAAGAATAAAAAGCCGTTTCTCGCTGCTTATCGCCGGTCTTATTTCCTGATATATCTTATTGCGCAGGCTGGCCGCAATTTCCATCCCGCTTTCATCAAGGCTGCCAAGCGAGAATATCTCCGGCATTATCAGCGCTTTTTCCGGCGCTATCTCCACGAAGTATTCTTTCATCTTCAGCACCGAACGGCGGTTCGGCAATATTATCTTAACGGCGGCAAGTGAAAGTATATCGCCCTTTTTAAGGTCATAGATATATGTCGCAAGCAGTTTCAAAAAGTTTTCCTGCGGGGCGATAGTGTAAATATTTTTTTGATTTATCATAAAATTTATGGGAGTTTAAAACAATAATCCAAAAGCATCAACCATGAATGAAATTAAAAGGGCCGATGAGATCCAGTTCACCGTAAAGGGTGCCGACATGCAGTATGTCGAGGTTGTTCTGAAGCCGGAGCAGTCGGTAATATCCCAGCCCGGCGCGATGATGTACATGGAACAGGGCATCCAGATGACCACAAAATTCACCGACGGCTCTGACAAGAGCAGCGGCGTGATAGGCGCCCTCAGCAACATGGGCAAGCGTTATATGGCCGGCGAGAATCTGGCCGTTACCTTCTTCACCAACAATGATAAGGTCCCACATAAAATAGGTTTTGCGGGCAGCTATCTGGGCAAGATACAGGCGATAGACCTAAGCCAGTCCGGCGGCGAGATATTATGCCAGCGCGGCGCGTTCCTGTGTTCAGCAAGGGGAACTTCCTTAAGCGTCGGATTCAGCAAAAAGCTTGGCTTCGGCCTGTTCAGCGGCGAAGGGTTCATCCTGCAGAAACTCTCCGGCGATAACATAGTTTTTGTCCACGCCTCCGGCGGGATAGAGGAATTCAACCTTGAAAAAGGCCAGGTGCTTTTCGTCGATAGCGGCAGCTTAGTTGGCTTCCAGACCGGCGTTAATTTTGATATAAAGACCGTCCGCGGCGTAAAGAACATCATGTTCGGCGGCGAGGAACTGTTCCTCACCCAACTTACCGGCCCCGGCAAGGTCTGGGTCCAAAGCCTGCCTTACAGCAGATTGGTTGGCCAGATAACGGCATCAGTACTGAGTGTGGTTGCGGGAAAGAAGGGTTGACTGTCCTTTATTTCTTAAGCGAACGCTCTATCTCCGGCGGCATATATTTTTCATCATGCTTTGTAATCAGCTGTATTGCGCTGAAATAGACCTTTCCACCATCTTCCACCTTCAGATTCCCCTGCGCCACTACCCCCTGCCCCTCGCGGAACATCGGTGGGAGAAGGCCGTTATACTTTATCTCAAGATCAGCGGCAAAGTCGGTTATCAAAAAATCATGCCCCTCGCCGGAGTTCTTGTAGGAACCCTGCTTCACCATGCCCCCCACCCTAACTGGCTTGTGCAGAAGCTTTTCAAACCTTGGTGCATCACCGGTGCGGATGACCTCGATATCTTTGGGTGGATAGAAATATATCAGATTATCCCGAAAATTATTCAGAAGGATGAATGTGCCGGTAAATATACTGGCAAGGCTTACAAGGACTATTATCAGGCGTTTGTGTTTTGGTTTCATATTTTTATTGGAAACTGGAATTTTTTTCTAGTTTCCAGCTTCCCTTCCGTCATTGATCTTTTTTCTGTTTTCTATAGGAAAGGCATATCCTCACCACAAGCACACCTAACAGCCCGAACGCCGCGGCATAGCACGCTATTATATAGTTCAAATTACCATCTATCTGCATAAAAGCCCGGAATTGCGGTTAATCATGCCCAACTTGTTATATTTACTTTTTGACAAAAGCAAATTGTTTATTTATAAGGCGTTTCCACCATTTCTATGGGGCTATAGCTCAGTTGGTTAGAGCGCACGGCTGATAACC
>CAYRJW010000058.1:0-7733 GCA_964424715.1 uncultured Rickettsiales bacterium
AGCAGGGTTAGAATTTAACTCTGACAAGGTAGCAAGGCCAGCGGTCATGGCAAGGGGGTTGCCGCTTAATGTGCCGGCCTGATAAACATTACCAAGTGGCGCGATGCACGACATTATATCTTTCCGGCCACCGAATGCGCCGACAGGGAGGCCACCGCCTATTACTTTACCGAAGGTTACCAGATCGGCCCGGATATTGAGTTTTTGCTGGGCACCACCTTTGCTCAGGCGGAAACCGGTCATCACTTCATCAAAGATCAAAACTATATTATTTTCCGTGCAGGTCTTTCTTATATATTCCATATATCCATTTGCCGGCGGAACACAGCCCATGTTACCGGCGACAGGTTCAACTATCAGAGCGGCTATCTGGTTCTTATTTTCAGTGATAATTTTTTCAAGAGCGGCAATATCATTGAACGGAAGCACCAGGGTATCTTCAGTAACAACCGCGGGAACTCCACCGGAGTTTTTTATATCAAGCGTGGCAAGGCCGCTGCCGGCTTTTTTCAGGAACATATCGGCGTGTCCATGATAATGACCTTCGAACTTTATTATTTTTGAACGGCCAGTAAAACCGCGCGCAAGACGAACCGCAGACATACAAGCTTCAGTGCCGCTATTTACAAAACGGATGAGTTCGATGTTAGGGACCATTTGTTTTATGAGCTTTGCAAGATCGGTTTCCAGAGTGGTGGGCGTGCCGAATGAAAAGGCTTTCTCGGCCTGCGCCTTTACAGCGGAGACTACTTTTGAATGAGAATGGCCGAGTATCATCGGGCCCCAGCTGTTAATGTAATCTATGTAGCGGTTATCATCTTCATCAAATATATAAGCGCCTTCTGCACGGCGCATGAAAAGCGGAGTTCCGCCGACCTGACGGAATGCGCGCACGGGTGAATTGACGCCGCCGGGTATATGTTTTTCGGCTTCGCTGAAATATGCTATGCTATTCTTTATGCTCATGATCAAACCCAGTTCTTTGGTGTCAGCAGGATGTTTAAAAGTTTTTCCTCTTCGGAATTGGCTTCCGGCTTGAAGTCGTATTCAAAACGGACATTAAGGGGCAAACTCACCAGAATACTTTCGGTGCGCCCATTACTTTTCAAACCGAACAAAGTTCCTTTATCATGGATAAGGTTGAATTCCACATAGCGTCCTCTCCTTATAAGCTGCCAGCGCTGCTGTTCTTCTGTGAATGGAAGATCTTTCCTTTTCTCAATAATGGGGAAATAGGCGTTGATGAAGGCTTCACCGTTAGCGGCAGAGAAATCAAATAATTGTTCGATGCTTATATCTTCTGAAGGTTTTAAGCGATCATAGAATATTCCGCCAACCCCCCTTCTCTCACCATTGCGGTGATGGTTGGTGAAATATTCATCGCAGTTGGCTTTGAATTCGGGATAGAATTTTGGACTGAATCTGTCGCAGGTATGTTTCATGATCTTGTGGAAATGTACGGCATCTTCTTCGAACAGGTAATAAGGAGTGAGGTCGGAACCGCCGCCGAACCAGTAATCTGTTACTTTGCCGGTATCATCTGTAACTTCAAAATATCTGAAATTGGCGTGAGATGTCGGGGCCATTGGGTTATATGGATGAAGTATCAGCGAAACGCCGGTGGCATAGAAATTCTCGCCGGTTATATTAAGCTGCGATCTTATTGCGGGAGTAATTTTACCGTGGACCTCGGAGGTGTTGACCGCACCTTTTTCGAATACGGCACCATTCTGGATAACTCGTGTTATACCGCCGCCACCGCCTTCGCGTGACCACTTATCTTCAAGGAATCTTTCCTTGCCATCAATGCGCTCTGCCTCGGCACAAATTTTATTCTGCAATTCTTTTACAAGTTGTGAGAAGCGGGTTTTCATATTTATTTAGAATAATTTTTGACGCTATCGATGAACTCGCGGGCATTATCCACCGGAACATCAGGAGTTATGCCGTGGCCCAGATTCGCGATATATCTTTGAACACCGAAAGCATCTATCATTTTTGTTACTTCTTTTCTGATATCGCTGCGTGGCATTAAAAGTTTTGCCGGGTCGAAATTTCCCTGCAATGTTACGTTATCGCCGGCCATTTTGCGTGCGGCCTGCGGGGTTGTGCACCAGTCTATCCCTATTGCGGAAACCGGTAGTTTGCTTAATTCTCCAAGCGCATACCAGCTGCCTTTGGGGAATATTATCACCGGACATAATGGGCTTAACGCTTCTGCTATCTGTTTGATATAGGGAAGCGCGAACATGTTGAAATCTTCCGGCGATAACAGGCCGCTCCAGCTATCGAAGACCTGCACGCAATCTGCACCGGCGGCCACCTGTTTTTTAAGGTAGTTTATTGTTACATTGGTAATCTTCTGCAGTAGTTGTCCTGCAAGTACAGGATTCACAAAACAGAACTGCCTTGCCTTATCAAAGCTTTTACTGCCCTTGCCTTCCACCATGTAACATAAAATGGTGAACGGAGCACCGGCGAAACCGATCAGGGGAACAAGGCCGTTGAGCTCCTGTTTGCAGAGGGCTATCGCCTTGTAAACATAGTCAAGTTCGTCCTCGGCATTTTTTTCATGCAGGGAGGAAACATCTTTTTCATTAGCAATGGTTTTTGGCAGAACAGGTCCTTTGGATTCTTCAAGCTGAACTTCAAGCCCCATTGCCTGTGGTATCACAAGTATATCGGAGAATATTATTGCGGCATCCGGTGCTATCCTTCTTATCGGCTGCATGGTTATTTCGCAGGCGAGTTCCGGGGTCTGCACGCGGGTGAAGAAATCATATTTTTTTCTTATCTCCATATATTCCGGCAGATAGCGGCCAGCCTGACGCATCATCCACACTGGCGGGCGAGAGGTTTTTTCACCGCGGAGGGCCTGTAGAAATAAATGGTTCTTTGATTCAGTCATTGTCATATTCCTGTTTTTTCATATCCATATTGCGTATCTTTTCCATTAACTTCGCAGCCTTAGCATTCTCCATCAATTTTGCTGCCGCATTTTTACCGGCATTGATATCAGAGGAAACATATTCCTGCGCGAAACAGAATTTCTGCCTGCCATCATAATCATATATACCTCCTTGCAAATCAATTTTTCCGTTTTGTGATTTTGCGCGGACACCTATAGGCACCGAACAACCTCCCATCAGGGAATTCAGAAAATCTCTTTCTATAAAGGCCTCGTTATATGATTCAGAATTATTTATTTTTTTGCATATATCTATCATCTCACTATCATCTTTACGGCATATGATGCCTATTATCCCCTGCGCGGCAGCGGGAAGCATCCAGTTAAGCGTGATAGCATTTTCCGGCAATATATCAAGGCGTTCCAGCCCGGCTTTGGCAAAAATGATTCCGTCCAGAGTTTTATCATCATGGAATTTTTTCAGCCTTGTCTGCACATTGCCGCGGATGGGAACTGTAATGTGATTTGGATATCTGGAGAGCCATTGCGCGCTGCGGCGGAAACTTCCAGTGGCTATTTTTGCAGTGCCGGTGACATCATCAAGTATCTTTTTATCCTTTAATATTATCACATCTTCCGCGCTCCCTCTTTTCATGGTTGCTGCGAGATAAAGTCCCTGCGCCAGTTCCGTCGGAACGTCTTTTAAGGAATGTACGGCGATATCACTTTTATTATTCAGTAATGATATATCAAGTTCTTTTGTGAATATTCCGGTAATGCCGAAAGCATAAGCGGGCTGGTCAAGCCGGTTATCGCCGGAGGTCTCTATCTTTATTATTTCGGCGGTTCTCCCCTGCCCTTCAAGCAGTTGCTTGGCCTGGTCTGCCTGCCACACGGCAAGCGGGCTTGCGCGTGTTGCAATCTTTATGATGCGGGAAGACATTCTTTATGACCCGTATCATCATTACATTCCTTAGCGCGATAATATTTTCTTCTCTGCTCCCAGTCCTGGAATTCTTTTATATATTCAGATATTATTGATTCCGCCGCGGGAATTTCTGTGCGGCGCTGTTCGATGGTCTGGTTGACCACATCGGATAATTTATCGACATTGTAAAGTTTTACATCGGCGATTTCAGTAACATTATTTTCTACATTACATGGCACTGATAGATCAAAGACAACCTTTATATCAGTATCTATTATGTCAGCCTTTGAGATGAAAGGCTCATCAGCGGCAGTGGCAACGATCAGCACATCTGAGGTTTTCATGGCATGGCGTTGGCACATGAATGGCGAATAACCGACCTTGTATTTTTCAGCCACCATTGCGGCGTGGTCGGTATTGCGGTTTATCACGGTTATATTATGGGAAGGCAGATGTTCCTTGAGGTTCTTAAGTGTTAGGGTGCCTATCTTGCCAAGGCCGATAAGGCATATATTCACAGAATCCCTATCACCGATTATATTCTTAAGCTGTTTTATCGCGGCGTAGGAAACAGAGGCGGTGCCATCGGAAATTTTTGTTCTTTTCTTAACTTCCTTCGATGATTGCAGGGAGGTATTCACCAGCTTTTCCATAAAACCATTGGTACGGTTGTTGGCTTTGGCGAGGCTGAAAGCATTCTTGAGCTGGCCGACTATTTCATAATCACCGATTATCTGGGAATCAAGGCCGGAAGCTACCTTGAACAGGTGATTTACTGCATCATCACCGGTCCTTACAAAAGTATTATCCCTGACCTCGGCTTGAGTGAGGCCGGTGAAGGAGGCTAATAGTCTTATTAGTTCTTCAGGCTGCTGGTTTATGCTGTATATCTCGGTGCGGTTACAGGTGGAAAGTACAAAATAGCGGCCGGAATAGCAGTCATCAGGACTTTGGAATATTTTCAGGAGCTTTTCCTGACCAAGCGCGAACCTGCTCCTGGTGTCTATGGAGGTCTTGTGGTAATTAACGCCGACCACAACAAGATTTTTACTCGAATTTTTCATCCGGAACAGTTTATTATTAGAAATCTGGCCTTTCCTTACACCAGCCGCAAGTTAATGTCATGTAATATTTTTAATAAAGCGATTTTAAATAAAGCTTTATTTTTGAATTGCTTGATTATGGATATTTATCTGCTAACAATGCCGCATGGAAAATAGTGGAAAAGGACTTATACTCATTAATCTAGGCTCGCCCGAAAGCCCTGCCGTGGCTGATGTTAAAAATTACCTGAAGGAATTTTTAATGGATAAAAGGGTAATAGATATTCCATATATATTCCGCACCATGCTTGTAAAAGGAATAATAGCTCCATTCCGCTCACCCAGATCAGCCGAGGCCTACAAGGCGATATGGACAGAAAATGGCTCCCCACTTAAGGCTATCACCAAAAAATTCAGCGCTGAACTGGCCCCTAAAATAAATATGCCGGTCACCTACTGCATGAGATACGGCAATCCCAACCCGGCCGATGCCGTGAGGGAACTGGAAAATAAAATACCACAACTGAACGAGATACTGATCGCCCCGATGTACCCGCATTATGCCATGAGTTCTTACGAAACTGCGGCGGAACATGTTAAGAAATATATAAATTCGCACCGCAGGAATATAAAAATAAAATTACTTAAACCTTTTTATGATGAACCGGGATATATTGAGGCCCTTGCCGCAACCATAAGGCCACATATCGAAAAAGAGCAGTTTGATGCCTATCTTTTCAGCTATCACGGTCTACCGGTAAGGCACCTGAAAAAATCTGATCCGACAGAAAACCACTGCTATATGCAGAATGATTGCTGTCAGGTAAAATCTGAACAGGCCTGGAGTAAATGCTATAAACACCAGGTTACTGTTGCCACACAGCTGGTTGCACAGAAACTGGCGCTGCCTGCAGAAAAAGTTATACAATCATTCCAGTCCCGGCTTGGCAAGGGGTGGATAGAACCATATACCGATAAACTCCTTGAAGAATTCCCGGCAAGGAACATTAAAAAACTGCTTGTGATAAGCCCCTCTTTCGTGGCAGACTGCCTTGAGACGCTTGAGGAAGTCAATATACAGGGCAGAAAGACCTTCATGGAAAATGGTGGCGAGGAATTTGTTTCCGTGCCGTGCCTTAATGTTTCGCCGAAGTGGGTGGATATATTCGCATCTTACTGCAACGGGCACGAGGATGAATATAGTAAATTATGGAATTAATGAGCTGACGTAATGTATCTTTATATAAAAACATTTCATATTATCTTCGTGGTGACATGGTTCGCCGGGATGTTCTATATCGTAAGGCTTTTCATCTATAACCGCGAAGCACAGGATAAACCCCAGCCGGAAAGACAGATATTACAGGATCAGTTCCGCATAATGATGCGCCGTTTATGGTATGGAATTACATGGCCTTCTGCGATATTAACAATGATATTCGGCGTCACAATGGGGGCTTTATATGGCAGCATCCCTACATGGCTAACGGTGAAATTACTGTTCGTACTTGGCCTGTTCCTTTACCATTTCAGCCTACACACCATATATAAACAGCAGATGCGCGGTGAATTCCGCCATACATCAAAACAATTACGCTGGTGGAACGAATTCGCAACGGTCTTTCTGGTGGCGATAGTTGCACTTGCCACACTCAAAGACCAGCTGATATCTTTATAGTATCTTCCGATAATTCCCGGTAAACCGCCCGCCCAAAGCGCCAAAACCATAAAAAATAAAATATTCTATTGCAAAACCAGCCAGTTTCACTATTAGTACCCCCATAAACCTCAATGCACTCATAGCTCAATTGGATAGAGCACTTGACTACGAATCAAGAGGTTACAGGTTCGAGTCCTGTTGAGTGCGCCAGAACACAGTCTAATTAATCCTTGCAAATTCTAATAAAGCCCAGTATAACATAGCTAATAAGCCACTTTGGAGCCTATAGAGTTCTAAAGAGGATTAACCAGAGCTATCTTTTTTTATGGCATCAGTTATGGCATTGGTTATGGCATCGTGAAGTAATCCAAATAAGGTTTTTTATGCTTACAAAACTTAAAATTGACAGCCTTAAACCGGGGGCTAAGCCAAGAAAATACACTGATTCAGCTGGTTTATATCTACAAGTTAACCCTACAGGCGCTAAATGCTGGCGTTATCAATATGGTTATATGGGAAAACTAAAAGTCTTATCTCTTGGAACATACCCAGAAATATCCCTTCTGGAGGCCAGAGAAAAAAGACAACAGGCCAAAAAGCTAATTTTAGAAGGAAAAGACCCAAGTGCTGCAAAAAAGAACAAAAAGAGGTTAGATAGGTTCAATGCCAACAATACATTCTCAGGCGTTGCAAGGGAATGGCACGAGCTAAACAAGCACAAATGGACGGACAAGTATTCTCAAAAAGTTCTTAACAGGCTTGAAAACTATACATTCTCTAAAATAGGCAACAGGCCAATATCTGATGTCAGCGGCCTAGAGATTCTTGATGATATTATCAGGCCCATAGAAAAAAGGGATCATACAGAAACAGCACATAAACTATTACAGAACTGTTCTTCTATATTCCGCCTAGCTGTTCTAACAAAAAGGGCGCCATATAACCCATTGGCAGATTTAAGGGGCGTATTGAAGCCACATAAGACAAAAGGCCTGCCTGCAATAAAAATTGATGAGCTACCAGAATTTTTAAGGAAACTCGATAGGCTTGATGCTAAAGAGATCAATAAACTAGCTACAAAGATGCTTTTACTAACTTTTGTTAGGCAGGGTGAGCTTAGAAAGTCGAAATGGGAATATTTTGACTTTGATAAGAAGTTGTGGACTATCCCGGCGCACTTAATGAAAATGCGTG
>CAYRJW010000058.1:7743-10662 GCA_964424715.1 uncultured Rickettsiales bacterium
AAGAACATTTGGTTCCATTATCAAAGCAGGTAATAGAAATTTTAGAAGAAATCAAAAAAATATCTGGCGATAACGAGTACCTATTCCCTACAAACAATAAAATAAAAAACCCTTACATGAACGAAAACACCATAAATAAAATTATCAAAGATTTAGGTTATGACGGCAGAATGGTCGGGCATGGCTTCCGAAGTTTAGCCAGCACAACGCTTAATGAGCTTGGATATAAACCGGATGTAATAGAGCGCCAGTTAGCCCACTCAGAAAGAAATCAGGTTCGCGCCGCATATAACAGAGCTGAATATTTACCTCAACGCATAGTGATGATGCAGGGTTGGGCTGACCATGTTGATGAAGTATTATCAGGTAAAAAAGACGAAAAAGTTGTTAGATTTTCTAAGATTAAATGATACTATTTAAGACAATTAATAAATTAGCCTATGAAAGAAAATGTATTAAAATCATTACCTGATACTTCTGTTTCGAAGAATATTCTGATTGAGGAATACTGTATATTGAATACCCTAAAAGAAGAAAAAGAAAGGAACTCAGATTCTAAGGATACATATAAATTCCATGGTGATGACACTTACGCCTACTTGGATGATGATAATTATATTTATTACGAAGGTAGGGATGAATCCACCATAGATAAAACGCTATATAAGCTCCAGCAGGATAAAAACTTGATTAAAATTATTAAGAAAACTGGCTATAATTCCTATGATACTAGAGCTACATGGGAAGTGCAAATTGTGGATAAGGAAAAATTCCTAGAATATTATAACTTAGTTAAGCAAACCTTGGAAAAAATAGAAAAAGTAGTAAATAAGGGCGAACTTGAAGTGGAAATTACAAGCTTAAAAAAAGAACGCGATGAATTCCGCTCCAATGTTATAGATAAGCAAATAGTAGAAGAATTAAAAGCAGAAAATAAGAAATTAAAAGAGCAGGCAAATAAAGATAAACTAAATCCAAAAAGAAAAGCTACTTTGCAAAAATTGGTTTTAGCAATGGCAATAAAATTCAAATTTAATCCTAATAATAAAAAAAACTCATCAACTGCACAATTTAGGGATATACTACATAAGGCTGGGCTTTCTGTTGATAATAATGTTATAAGGGATGCGGTAAAAGACGCCTATGAAGAATATAAGAATGAGATGGATAAATCACTATTTGAAAACTGAAATAGGCGCCCTCAAAACGGATATACGCTTTAAATTACTTACCTCCGCCACATTTTGAAACCATATCGTATAAGATTACTTCGTTCTTTATTAATTAACGGAGTAATCAAAATGACGGAAAAAATATCACTACCCGAAGAAGGCTACATACGGCTTTCAACAATCTTAAAAGTCTATCCTATCGGAAAATCCACTTGGTATGCCGGAGTAAAGTCTGGCCGCTTTGAAAAGCCTACGAAGCTAGGGCCAAGAACCAATGGTTGGACCGTAAGATATATCCGTTCTCTAATAGCCGCCGCTGAACAAAGCAAGGGGGTGTAGCATGGAAAAAATAAAATTTAGCATATTCAGAAGAACATTATCGCTGGATAAAAAGCATGTACTGCACCCGCTAACATCAGAAAGAATGGATATATCTGATATTAGTATTGTTGGTGATGAAAAAACTAGGAAGCTTCTTAAAAATGGATATTTGCCGTGGGATATTACTGACGCAGTAGAAGTTAATAAAGAATTAAGGGTTAGAGATAATACTCGATGCTATCCACCGCAAAGCGAACTAGAAAATAGAAACAAAAATCTTTTCATACTTCCAGCTTCAATAGAAGAGGTGCAATACCACACTACAAGTAAACTAGATAAGAAAAAGAAATATTATAAAATTTTAGATTTTAGAAAGAGTCCTAATTATTCATATGTGGATGCTTACTATTTTGAATATACATTAAATGGAATCCCAAACGATGCCTCTCTAGCGGCAACTTTTATAGATATGTGGAAGGATTATGATAGAGACTTCTTCAACGACTTTAAAGTAGCAGAAAAGCATAAAGCCAAAGGTGGTATTTATGCAAAATAACCAATTTCAGCAGTTAAAAAATCTCATAGAGGCATCACCTGCATCATATATCCAGCAGCTATTTTCTAGTTCAGATTATAAACAAAATGGAAAACGATTTTATTTTGACTCTCCAAGTTTTGATAGCTGGGACTATAATACTGAGAAAAATATTTGCGTAGATTTAAGGAACGGCGAAGTTTTTGACATGATCGGAGTATATGCCAAGCTATACTGTAACGATAATCAGGGTGAAGCTCTAAAGCAGATTCAGTCAAAGATGGGGCTAACTGATAGCATAGCAGAAACCAACAACCAAAGCACCTCAGTTGCAGATATGGCAAAATATATGGGGGTTGATGAAAATTATATCACTGGTCTAGGTTGCTATGATAACAACAAAAAACAAGCGGTGTTCCCATATTATGTAACGCCGGAAATGTTTAACAACGAAACTCCGGAATATAAAAAGGTTAGAACTTCCCTGACAGGCAAGCCAAAATATATTTTTGAAGGTAAAGATAAGGCGCAGAAGCAAATTCCCTACCTTTATTGGAAACTTCAGGAGCGGATCAGCGCGGACAATGAGGCCCTGTTTATCGTTGAAGGGGAAACCGATGCTATAGTAATGAGCTATCAGGGCTATTGCTGCATTGGTATCTCTGGAGCGCAAAGCCTATCACAATCACTAGAAAGCCAGAAAATCGTTAACACTTTATTAACCTTTAAGCAGATATATTTTGTTATAGAGAATGATGATGGTGGCAGAGCATTTTTAGGTCAGGCACAAAAGCTGCCAGACGCCATCAAGCAAAAATCTAAGGCAATATTATTGCCTGATGAAAAAGATATAACCGATCTTCATAAAAGTTTTAGGGGTGAAATCTTTGC
>CAYRJW010000059.1:0-10576 GCA_964424715.1 uncultured Rickettsiales bacterium
AGTTGACTCTTCCCCCTGAATTATTTAAATAATTACCTCCAGAAACAACAACTGGTAATTCATGGATATTTTCGTTCAGATAATCACTTCACCATTCATACAATTATTCATCTTAGGCTTCATGGCCGGTTATTTCAAATCGGACCTTGAGCTTCCCGAAGCCTTTACCAAGGCGCTTTCCATATATTTGATGCTGGCCATTGGTATGCGCGGCGGGATGGAAATTGCGAATACCGAAGTTCCGATATCCGAAATATTACTGCTTATATCGGCTGGCATAGTGCTAAGCTTTGCCACGCCGTTCCTGTGCTATTGCATATTACGCAAGACCACCGGCATTTCCCGGCTTGATGGCGCAGCGGTTGCGGCGCATTATGGTTCGGTATCGGCGGTAACATTCTCATTCGCGATGACCTACCTGCGCGATAAAGGCATTCACTTTGAAGGTTATGTGGTTACGCTTCTGGCGGTGATGGAATTCCCGGCGATACTTTCCGGCCTGATACTCGCAAAACGCAGCGTTCGCCTTGAGGAATCCATCAAAACGAAATTACTTTCCACAAAATTACTGAAAGAGGTTTTCCTGAATGGCTCCGTGGTCCTGCTTATCGGCGGAATGCTGGTCGGCGCTACATCTGATGCCGGCGCACTGGCGAAAGTGAAACCATATTTAATAGACCCGTTCAGCGGTATATTATGCCTGTTCCTGCTCGAACTCGGCCTGCTTGCCGCAAAAGAAGCCAAGAAAACCAACGACTTTTCATGGAAGCTGGCAGCATTCGGTATCTATATGCCATTCATTCTGGCCAGCATCGCTTTCGCTATCGCGCTTGTGCTCGGTTTTGATACTGGTGATACAATATTACTTGCGATACTCGCAGGCTCATCCTCCTACATAGCCGTCCCCGCCGCCATGAAGATAGCCCTGCCCCAGGCCAACCCAGCCTATTACATAACCCTCAGCCTGTGCATCACCTTCCCGCTCAGTATGATATTATATGTGCCGCTGTTCACTTATATCGGGGAATGGCTGACGCGCTAACCCCCATGTCATCAATACGGTGACAGAATATACGCCAAGAAACTTTAAACTTCCCAGCGAAGGCTGGGAAGTAGGTGTTTTTTATTTTTTGATGTAAGAAAATCTTTTACTAAAATTGCGAAGCTTACAAAAATGATGGTTGAAGGTTGGTTATTATTTATTCAACAATATCTGCCTTCTACCCACATGGTCTGGAGCAGATATCACACCTTCCTGTTCCATCTGATCAATAATATTCGCAGCGCGGTTATATCCTATTTTAAATACGCGCTGGATATAGGAAGTGGAAACTTTCTTATCACGCAGCACTACGGAAACGGCCTGATTATACAGATCATCAAGACCATCACCACCACCGCCGAGTGCTAAACTCATTTCATCATCTTCGCCTATGGTCACATCTTCGATGTAAACAGGTTTCGCCTGTTTGCGGAGATAGTCAGCAACCTCGCGAACCTCATCATCCGCAACGAACGGGCCATGCACCCTGATTATCTTGCTGCCAGAGGCCATGTATAGCATATCACCCATGCCTAGCAATTGTTCAGCACCCTGCTCGCCTAGTATCGTGCGGGAATCTATTTTTGAGGTCACCTGGAATGAGATACGCGATGGGAAGTTTGCTTTGATAACACCGGTTATCACATCCACGCTTGGGCGCTGGGTCGCGAGTATTACGTGTATGCCTGCGGCACGGGCCATTTGTGCAAGGCGCTGAATTGATATTTCAATTTCTTTTCCGGCTACCATCATAAGATCAGCCATTTCATCCACTATCACCACGATGAACGGCAGCTTCTTCATTTCCAGCGGCACTTCTTCCATCGTTGGTTTACCGGTATCAATATCATAACCGGTCTGCACGGTACGGGTTAAAACTTTGCCAGCCTTGTGAGCCTCAACTATCTTTTCGTTGTAACCATCTATGTTACGCACTGAAAGGTTAGACATTAAACGGTAACGGCCTTCCATTTCCTTCACTACCCATTTAAGTGCTATTATGGCCTTTTGCGGCTCGGTCACTACCGGAGAAAGAAGATGCGGGATATCCTGATAGACCGAAAGTTCCAACATTTTCGGATCTATCATTATGAACTTACATTCTTCCGGGGAATATTTATATAACAGCGAAAGTATCATCGCGTTCAGCCCCACCGATTTACCGGAACCGGTCGTACCGGCCACAAGCAAGTGCGGCGTGCGGGCAAGGTCTATTATAACGGAGCGCCCGGCGATATCTTTACCAAGGATAAGCGGAAGCGCGGCTTTTGTTTTTTTGAATTCATTATCGAGCATTAATTCTTTCAGGAAAACTTTTTCACGGAATGAATTCGGCAGTTCTATACCTATAGCATTCACCCCCGGAATAACTGATATACGCGCACTAGTCGCGGTCATGGAGCGTGCTACATCATCCGAAAGGCCAATGATGCGGGATGATTTTGTGCCGGGCGCTGGTTCAAAAGAATATAGCGTAATAACAGGGCCGGGCTGAACTTCGATTATTTTTCCTTTAACACCGAAATCATCGAGAACCTTCTCAAGCATCTCGGCATTAGCGGAAAGTGATGTTTCCGATGGCTTCTTGGCCTTATAATCCTCCGGCATGCCAAGCAGTGAAAGCGGTGGCAACTGGAAATCACCCATCATATCAAGATCGAACGAGGCCTGTTTCTCAACATTCTTTTTGGCCTTATCTGCGGAACTTACTATCTTACGCGGTTTCTTCGGAGAATCTGCAACTTCCTGCTGCAGGATATTTTCTTCAAGCTTGCCGCCAAAAAGTTTTATCAGGAATTTTATGAGGTCTCTGCCCTGAACATATATGAAGGCCATAACAGTTAGAATAAATGTATAAGAAATGACCATTGCCTTAACCCAGGTTTCAATGGAAAGCCCAAGCGCAAGCAGACCTGTCACCACTCCGAATATAGTGAACACGCCAAGGAATACCGGGTAGCCTATCACTGGGCTAAGCTGTTCTTTCAGGAAGAAGCCAAGATGGCCGCCATGAGAACTGCTCACCCATGATTCCGGCACCGGCCAGATATCATCGATACCGGAAAGCGCACCACTTAAAAATATCAATGCAAATAACAGGAAAAAAGTTTTCGCATATCCACCCTTGAACCACGGAATTTCTTCAGGCGCGGTAGGCTTGAAGGCGTGTTTTACCAGTTTTAACCCCCAGATAAAGAACACCGCACTCAGGAAATACCCGGTATAACCTATGAAACTCAGATATAGCGAGGAAACATTCGCTCCCGCCACTCCTGCCCAGTTCCTGACATTGCCTGAACTTAAAAAATCCCACGAGGGATCAAGCGGGTAATAGGAAACAAGCCCCACAAAGCCTGCAATTCCAAGCAACAACAAAAACACCGCAAAGAACGGCGCTATGATTTTCTTTACAAGATCAAACATGTGACAATTGTAAAATATTCATAGGCACCAGCAAGATAAAACAAACTTATTGTTGCTATATCTTACAGGTTTTATTTAAATCAAGATTATTTGTAACACTCCCTTACACTGTTATTCCGGCAAAAGCTGGAATCCAGCCGGGAGAGTATGGTATAATTTGAGTATAAAATGACAAGGGACGATCTCATAAATAACTTCCTGAGAACATCAGGCCTGAAGGATTGTGAACGCATCAAAATTCCGGGTGACGCCTCTTTCCGGCGTTATGAACGCATAATATCAGGCGGTAGAGAATATATATTGATGGACAGCCCGCCAGATACCGAAGATGTAAAGCCTTTTATAAAAGTAGGCGGGATATTGCTTAATTTAAATCTCTCCTCCCCGAAGATATTCTATCGTGATATAGATAATGGTTTTTTACTGCTGGAGGATTTCGGCGATAATAAATTCAATAATATATTCAAAAAGAATCCGGAGCGTCAGGAGGAATTATATAAGTTGGCGGTAAATGTTCTGGCTGATATCTATAATGACCGAAAAACATTTGATATCCCTGAATATTCAAAGGAAAAACTGATAAGCGAGGCAATGCTTATGCCGGAATGGTATCTGCCTTTGTTCGGAAAATTTGATGAAGAAAAACTGAATGAGGTAAAAACTGAATATAAAAACATAATCTCAAGGACTATCGATAAATTACAATTACCGAATGATGTTATGGTCCTGCGCGATTATCATGCTGATAATTTAATGCTACTGGAAGATAGAACTGAAGCGCAAAAGGTTGGCCTGCTTGATTTTCAGGATGCGCTGATGGGTAATGCCGCCTATGATCTTGTCTCTCTGCTGGAAGATGCAAGGCGCGATGTGCCCTCTCATATCCAGGAAAAAATGATAAAATATTTTTTACAGGATACCGGCTATACTATCCCCCCCTCTAAATTCATAAATGATTATCACATTCTAGGCGCGCAACGGAACCTGAAGATAATAGGTATATTTTCACGCCTTAAAGTTCGCGACGGCAAAGAAATTTACCTGCCGCTTATACCAAGGGTCAAAGAATATCTGAAGAAAGACCTTCGACATGAAAGCTTAAATGAATTAAGAGAATTCTTAAATGGAATTAATGTTATATAGAAAGTGAATAACAAAATACAAAAAGCATTCATATTCGCCGCCGGCCTTGGTACAAGGATGAGGCCACTTACTGACTCCACACCAAAACCGCTTATAAAAGTTTGCGGCAAAGCGCTGCTGGATTATCAGATCGATATGGTGATAGATGCCGGGATAAAAGAGATCGGTATAAATAGTTTTTACCTTCCCGAACAGGTGGAAGGGCATGTGCAGAAATATCTGGATGCCGGGATAAATATAAAAATATTCCGCGAGACTGAACGGCTGGAAACCGGGGGCGGCCTGATGAACGCTATAGATTTTATAGGTTATGAACCCATATTTACTTTGAACAGCGATGTTATCTTTAAATATAGCACTAACCCGTTAAACCGGCTTATGAAGAACTGGGATGCCGAAAAATATGATCTGTTCATGCTGCTATCAGAGAAAGAAAAAGCGATAGGATATTACGAGGATGGAAACTTCAATATAGATGGACAAGGCTTCCTGATAATGGATTCCGACAAGCCATATATCTATACCGGGGTGCAGATAATAAATTGTGAAGTACTTAAAAAACATTCCGGTAAAAAAATATTTTCGCTATCGGAAGTGTTTAAGGAAAGTAGCGCACAAAAAAGAATAAGTGGCCTGATACATGAAGGAAACTGGCTGCATGTGGGCGATATGAAAGGACTGGAAGAGGCGAAAAAGTTTCTAGGATGTTCTTGACCTCCCTTATAACTTCCCAGCCTTCGCTGGGAAGTTAGTTTTTATTTTTAGATTCATTAACAACTGATGAATTTTTACTTCACTTCCCTCACAGTTCAACAATTCAGCACATCAAATATCCAGTTCCACCTTGTATCTCACAGTAAATTTGTTATAATATGAGACTATGAGAATCACCAGAACCGCCACATCACTCCGTAACCAGTCCGAGAAACTCGGCAAGATCTTTGCGTTCTGTTTCATATGCCTTTATTTTTCATACCAGCTTATCACCGGGCAGAATGGCATTGTCAGCTACTTCAAACAAAAGGCAAAACTTGAGATGCTGGAAGCAAAGCTTGCCATAGTTGAACAGAAAACCAAAAAGCTGGAGGGCAAAGCCCATAAGCTTTACCCGGAATCGCTCGACCCAGACCTGCTCGACGAACAATATCGCCGCACCACCGGCAAAATAAAAGCCAATGAGAAAATATACTATTATAACGATAAATAATATTCATCGCATCTCCTGTCCCCCTATCATCTAGCCTATCACTAAATATTGCCAGCTCACTGCTGTAGATGCCACAAGAGCGTTAGAGCCGCTCTGTACTATCGTAAATCCGGTTGTACTTATAGTTCCCAATATCGCGCGTCCTGCTGCAGATGTACTGGAAGAACAATTCAGAAGAACGGCCTTCGGAGTGGAGCTATAGGCATTGGCAAAAGTTATTGTTGCAACTGTCGCACCGCTTCCGCTTGGTGATGTACCGGTGGTTATATCAATTTTTCCCGCAACATCGTTACCGGTAACCGTTACAACAGAAGGGCTTGTTCCGGCACCGGCACCCGCCGTAATGGTTGTGGTACCGCTGGCGTTGGATATAAGGTGCCCGGTACTGTTAATTTCAAGCAATACACCGGTAAACCCGCCGGAACCATCATTCACCTGCACCTGATTCGTATAAATATATGGAAGCTGTATATTCGCTGGCTGTATATTCGCTGTTTTATCTGATGGCATTTTTTCCTCTTGATTGATTTCTTGAATCAATTTTATGAGCGGTTTTAGATGCCCGGAAGGGGGTTAATGAAAAAAATTATTTTAATTTGAAATTTATGCTTGATTAATGCTGCAATACGCTTATTAATTTCAACAATTTGCCTGATGCAAAGTTGGGAGTTTTAAAGCATGCCTAAAAGAACGGATATAAAATCAATATTGATAATCGGTGCCGGCCCTATCGTTATCGGGCAGGCTTGTGAGTTTGATTACTCAGGAACGCAGGCGTGTAAAGCGCTGAAAGAGGAAGGTTATAAGGTCATCCTTATAAACTCCAACCCCGCCACGATCATGACAGACCCTAACGTTGCGGATAAGACCTATATAGAACCCATCACCCCGGAATTCATCGAAAAGATAATCGCCAAAGAAAGGCCGGATGCCATTTTACCTACTATGGGCGGGCAGACGGCGCTTAATGCAACGCTTGCCGTACATAAACTCGGCATACTGGAAAAATATAATGTAAAACTCATCGGCGCGCAGCCGGAAGCCATTGAGAAGGCCGAGAACCGTAAGTTATTCAACGAAGCCATGGCCAAAATTGGTCTGGAAGTTCCAAGGAATGCTATCGTAAATAACTGGGAAGAAGCGAAAGAAGCCCTTAAAACCATTGGTTTACCGGCGATAATCCGCCCTTCATTCACGCTTGGCGGCTCCGGCGGCGGCGTTGCTAATACTGAAATAGAATATGAGAAGATAGTTAAGAACGGCCTGCATGAAAGCCCTACCAATCAGGTTCTGGTCGATGAAAGCCTACTTGGCTGGAAAGAATTCGAGATGGAAGTTATCCGCGACAAGGCCGATAACTGCATCATCGTCTGCTCTATCGAAAATGTTGACCCTATGGGCGTGCATACCGGCGATTCCATCACCGTGGCCCCTGCCCTTACGCTTACCGACAAAGAATACCAGAGAATGCGCGACTACTCCTGCGCGGTTCTGCGCGAGATAGGCGTTGAAACAGGCGGCAGTAATGTGCAGTTCGGCGTTGACCCGAAGACCGGCAGAATTGTCGTGATAGAGATGAACCCACGCGTTTCCCGCTCCTCCGCACTTGCATCTAAAGCCACCGGCTTCCCTATCGCCAAAGTTGCGGCAAAACTTGCGGTTGGTTACACACTTGATGAAATTGTGAATGACTGTACAAAAGTAACCCCGGCATCATTCGAGCCTACTATTGATTATGTCGTTATAAAAATCCCAAGATTCACGTTTGAGAAATTCTCCTCCGAGAACCAGATATTAGGTTCCGCGATGAAATCAGTCGGCGAAGCAATGGCTATCGGCGGCAATTTCTCCGAAGCATTACAAAAAGCCCTACGTAGCCTTGAAACAGGTCTGTGCGGTCTCAACGAGAAAGAAGGCGAAAAAAATCTTAAAAAACAACTTTCAAAACGCACACCAAAAAGAATCCTTTATATTGCACAGGCTTTCCGCGAAGGCATGAGCATGAAAGAAGTTGCAAAACTGACAGAATGGGATCCGTGGTTCCTTTCCCAGATAAAAAATATCGTTGATACCGAAGCCAAAATAAAAGCCGGCGAAATAAATTTAAATGATAAGCAGGAATTACTGAATCTTAAAAAACTTGGCTTTGCCGATAAGCGCATTGCACAGCTTACCCTGCAAGGCGAGGATGAAGTTCGCGCTGCCCGCCATAAGCTTGGGGTTCGCCCGGTATATAAACGCGTTGATACCTGCGCGGCTGAGTTTGAAAGCCAGACGCCTTACATGTATTCCACCTATCGCGATGAATCCTACAAATTCGCGAATGGCAAATTATCCCCGGTGATAAACTGCGAATCTAACGTTTCCGATAAGAACAAAGCCATAATCCTAGGCTCCGGCCCGAACCGTATCGGACAGGGTATAGAGTTCGATTATACCTGTGTTCACGCCTGCTTCGCGCTGCAGGAGCGGAACATTGAAACAATAATGGTAAACTGCAACCCTGAAACCGTTTCCACCGATTATGATACTTCCGACAGATTATATTTCGAGCCTCTCACTACCGAAGATGTTCTTGAAATAGTTAATGTTGAACAGCAGAAAGGTAAACTCCTTGGCCTGAATGTTCAGTTCGGCGGCCAGACCCCGCTTAAACTTGCTGAATCGCTGGAAGCGGCTGATGTTCCTCTACTTGGAACTTCTAACAAAGCGATACAACTTGCCGAAGACCGTGAGAAATTTAAAGAATTCATACAAAAACTTGATCTAAAACAGCCAAAGAATGATCTGTGCTTCAGCGCTGAGGACCTTGTTGAAAAAGCCAAAGCAGTCGGATTACCGGTTGTGGTACGTCCTAGCTTCGTGCTTGGCGGTAGGTCTATGCGCGTGGTAAAAAACACTTTCGGCCTGCGCAGGTATCTTAAAGATTTCCCTGAATGTTTTGAAGGCGGCCCGCTATTGCTGGATTCCTTCCTTAAGAACGCTATCGAGGTTGATGTTGATGCTGTCTGTGACGGCACAGATGTTTATATCGCAGGCGTGATGGAACATATCGAGGAAGCCGGCATCCACTCCGGCGATTCCGCATGCTCGATACCGCCATATTCCCTAAGCAAAGATATCGTTGAAAAACTAAAAGAACAAAGCCGCAAAATAGCACTCGCCCTGCATGTGAATGGCCTGATAAACATTCAATACGCAATAGCAGATGGCGAGATATATATCCTTGAGGTCAACCCACGCGCAAGCCGTACCGTACCTTTCGTGGCGAAAGCAACCGGCATACCTGTTGCAAAAATTGCTTCATTAGTAATGGCCGGTGAACAGCTTAAAGACCTGATGAACATCAAGGAAACCGAAGATAAAATAACTAACCTGAAACATTTCGCAGTTAAGGAAGTTGTATTCCCATTCAATAAATTCTCTCTTTCCGATATCGTGCTTGGCCCTGAAATGAAATCTACCGGGGAAGCGATGGGTATCGATAAAACCTTCTCGCTTGCCTTCGCAAAAGCGCAGATGGGCTGTAACAACGCCCTACCGAGAAAAGGAACCATCTTTATTTCCGTAAAGGACTCCGATAAAAAGACCATCCTGCCACTGGCAAGAACACTTAATGAAACAGGCTTCAAACTTGTTTCCACCAAAGGCACAGCAAAATTCCTGAACGAGAATGGCATAGCAGTATCAGAGATAAACAAAGTGATGGAAGGTAGCCCGCATATCGTTGATGCCATAGTCGGTGGCAACGTGCAGCTTATCATCAACACTACCGAAGGCGAAAAATCCCTACGTGATTCCTTCAGCATCCGCCGTGCCGCGATAATGTACAAGATACCCCACACCACCACCGCCACCGGCGCCCGCGAGATAGTCGGCGCACTCAAAGCGATGAAGGAAAAAGAAAATCTTGAGGTTACGCCGATTCAAAGTTATGTTTAAGCACAGAAATTAATATTATTTTATGGCCAAATTCCCTATCACAAAACAAGGCTACGAAGCTTTGGAAGCCGAACATAAACGCCTTAAATCGGTCGATCGCCCTGCTATAATTGAGCAGATCGCCATTGCCCGCGATCATGGCGACCTGAAAGAGAATGCCGAATATCACGCCGCGCGTGAGAAACAAAGCTTCATCGAAGGCCGCATCCAAACGCTGGATGGCTATATCGTGAATGCCGAAATAGTCGATGTTCCAAAATTAACAGGCAAAAAAATATTATTCGGCGCTACCGTAGAAATGGCAGATTGCAACACCGATGAAGAAAAGAATTACCAGATAGTCGGCGAATATGAATCTGACATCACCAAAAATAAAATTTCCATCTCCTCCCCCATCGCCCGCGCCCTAATAGGCAAGGAAGAAGGCGATGTTATCAAGGTAACAACACCGGGTGGCGTTAAGGAATATGAGATTTTAAAAGTTAGTTTTAAGTAAGTATATTTTCTTCATTGCGAGGAGGCATCGCCGACGAAGCAATCCATCCGCCCGCGATTACAGATGGATTGCCGCGCTCCCTATAGCCGCTCGCAATGACGAGGATTTATTACTTCTTTTCAACCAACCGAAGAGAACCAAACAACCCATCAACCTCATCCTCAGGACCGGCAGTAAAATACAGGGCGTTCTTATCACCTAAGCTTTCACCATTACCGAATATCAGGCCCCAGATCTGTTTTATCTCAACAGCTTTGCCCGCCTCATCGCGAATATTATCAACGAAGTTACGGGTCTGCGGATCATAAGCAGAGATGGAACC
>CAYRJW010000060.1:0-10437 GCA_964424715.1 uncultured Rickettsiales bacterium
CACACCAAGTTTATTATCCCAGAATTTCGCAAGCTTGGAACACCACTGGCTTACCTTGCCAGAAGCTATCTCCACCTTACAGTCATCCACACCACAAAATTCTGCGGAATATCTATAGTTAGGGGTTTTCTCACATACTGAATTACATACATCGATCTTTGTTTTTATAGTGCTATTCACAGGTTCATATGAAGCATCAAATTGCCGCATTATTTTTGTGCAACTTGGCTCCTCTGCCATTGCTGAGGATGAAAATCCAAGGAGTAAAAGTAACAATGTATAAATAATTCTCATAATATTTTACTTGCAAAATTTATAAGCTGCATATCCCATCTTTCATGTTTTTCCTTCCTGGAAGACATTTACAAGATATAGGCGGCCCCTCGCTGTCAAGCTCAGTCGTCGAATGGCAATCACACACGGAAGGAGTTTCAGAAGTATCTTCAACAGTTGTTGGCGGGCAGATACATTGATTGGAGTTGTTTGGATCTACAATCCACCCCCCTTGTGTACAATCTGCTATGCAACCACCTTTCCCGGAGTTTGCGGAACTGGAATATACTTTACCGGCAGAACAACATTTGTTTTTATCGCATGAATCAGTTGAGTCATAACCGGTGGTGCACATTGTTTTACAGCCAGTGCCATCTGTATCCCCACAGCCTGAATCACATTCTTTCTCAATACATATTTTATCTGTATTATTCCAGAAAGGCCTCTCTGTAGGGCATTCACAGGTGCCATCTTCCTGTGGATCTATCTGTCCGCCTTTACAGTCAGTAACGCATTTAGTTCCGTCATCCACTTTCCCGCTTACCTTACAAACGCAATTTCCGTTACTGTCCCTTTTCTGATCTTCACGGCAGTCAATGGCAACATCCGGCTGACATGTACCATCAGGTGCAATAATGTAGCCAGGAGGGCATTGGATAGCGCTGGTAGCAGTATTAATTATACTCTGGCATAATGCCGAGTTAGTGGATGATGCTGAGTAATATGCGCAGGAATTAAGAACATCCGGCCCGCGATAGGCATCAAGTCCTTTTTTATTTATCGAGACCGGGAAGCCATTTATAACCACAGGAACGGTAAAATACACACCGCCCGATCTTTGCAGCCCGCCGGTGGAATCCACCTTTGAATGGCTTATATGCTTTGATTCAACCGAGGCATCGCCGGTGAGTATCTGGTTGCCGATCTCCTGCGCCATGATCTCACCGGGGCAGAACATCGCCAGAAATATAAATATGAAAGTAAGATATCTCATAAAGATCATATATTATTATTTAATTAGTATCTTCCTTTGCACCGGCTTTTTTTATCGCATCGCGCCGTACTGCATCGAAATTATCGCCAAGCACCGGCGGATCGCACCTGTCCAGCGCGCCGGTCAATGGGTTGTTCAGGAATTCCTCGATCTCATCTTTAGGATATACTTCCGGATCGGCCGCAAGAAGTTTCCATTTTTCGGAACCATACATTACATGGTGTATCTCATAGCTGCGGTCTTTTATCTTTTCCTCAACATATTTAATTATGGTGCGGCGATCCAGCTTCACATCTAATGACTGGCCGGAGAAATAACTTTGCATCTTGGCCAGCGTGATATCTTCCTTCGCGGCTATTTCCAGTATCCTTGCATCATTAAGCGGTTTAGGGAATGTTACTGCAGCGGCGCATTTATAGTTGGCATCCGGCGATACTTCTATCGGGTGCACCGGAACTCTACGCATCACTTTACCCAGACTATTCTTAATATCCTGAGTGGTTACCTTAACATTATAAGGGCGATATATCTTCACATCATTCCAGAATTTCTCAGCGCAAACCGCCCAGTCGGCATTCTGGCAGGATGCGTATCTTTCCACCGCCGGTTTGCCTTTTACAATTTTACCGGATGGCAACAGCGGCAAGTTCTCAAGCTTAGGGTCCGTATTAGATAAAGGATTATAAATGGTTTTCATCTGGTCCGCAGGGGTAAGGGTCGGGCTCCATATGGTGCGTTCGGATTTGCGGCCCCACATATCGGTATTACCGCAGGAATCAAGGTTCTTGCCCCAATTCATTTCAGATACGCGGATGGAAAGCGGGTTGGCATCGCCATTTATATCCTCATTCCTTGTTACACCTTCCACATAGGCTATGTGGCGCGGATAACCGGCATCTATAGGCTTGCCGTTAAATGTGTCATTTATGGTCTCATCCCATATTATAAGATCACCCACCATCACATTATCAAGGCCTTTTATCAAATTGCCTTTTGCGAATTCAGGGCCGATTATCCCCCTGTCGGCAAGCGGGAATTCCATCTTGGCCGCCCCTAGCTTCACCCCATCGATCGGACTATTAGGCTTAGGCTGAGGGCGACCTTTTATATCGCGGTCAGGAACCCTTACAAGGGTGCTTTTCGCAAGTTCCGGATTGCCCCAGATAACATTATTGCTAAGCCACGATATAAGGTTGCTGATCTTCTGCACCAGCGGCTGCCCGGTAATGCTTAATTTTCCTTCCGGCCTCAGATATATCTTGTTACCGTGTTTATCTTCCGCATCTTTTTCTTTCGCGATCAGATTATTATATTCCGGATAGACCACGTTCAATTTTATGCCACCTCTTCTGAGCGCGTATGAAACATCGTTACCTCTGGCGAAGGTTTTATCGTAATCGCAGATACAGTTCAGCGCGAAGAATTTTATGCATCTTGCCTGATACAGCATCATCTCATACCAGCCACCGATATCGCAGCCGCGCGGGCCTACTATGGCTTCCTCGGCGCGAGGGTCAATGCGGTATTCCTCCCTGTCCTCATATTCGGTATCGCCGGTATTCTTGGTGCGCCTGCTTCTTATATCCGCGGGACGCTTATCACTGCCAGCATCCTTGAATTTTCCTGAAGGAACAACCCTTTCAGCGCTGGTATCTCCGGTACGCACCGTATTATCGTTCGGCCCGCCAGGTGATACCGGCCTGTAATGTGAGCCATGCTTATAACCCTTTGCTACCGCGTATAGTCCTTTCAGATATTTAGTGTAAAGATCAGAATATTCCGGCACTGCTTCATAATCATAAAGACTGGTGGCCGCATTTATTGCAGGATCACCGTTCGAATTTAAAACATCAAAAGGTCTTATCCTCGAGGTATTCATTTTCCGTATGAGCGGGCTTCGGAAACCGGCCTCATATTCCGACTCGGCTACTAGTTCATTTTTGACATCGGAAGTTGCGGGGTTTTTATAATCTATCTCGTAGGTGCCGCCGCGCTGGTTTATCTCGCCCAGTGCATTTACCTTTCTTGGATCACAAGGATATTTAGGGTTGATCTTCGCAAGTTCCTCCGCCACGCTATTATAGAATGGTTTGCTGCGATCTTCATATTCCTTGTTAGAACATTCTTCTTTTTCATTTATTACACCCTCATATCTTGTGATCAGGTCAATCGGGAACGGAATTGCCATTTCCATGAAAGGAGCTTCGTAATCACGTGTCTGGGTGTAGAACATCAGGTCCTGGTTTCTGTAGCCGCCTCCGGAAGATTCAAACCACACCGGAAGCCGCGCAAGATGGTTAGGCTCCTCACGCATCCAGCGCAGGAACTGATCCATTTTCTCATCACCGATACCGGTAGGGTTAATTGAACTGCATACGTTGAAATTCTGACCTTTTGAGCTTGCTTCGGCAATAGCAGGATTCATCAACTTATCCACCGGGAACGGGTCGACCACGGTTGAATATGAAGGTGTATCGGAAACCTCACGCGTAATTATCGGACATGCCCTAGCCCTGGCCTGGTAATAACATGATAACCACCTGCCAAAAGGCCCCGGCGCACTGGCAATAGCTACAGGAGATACAAATTCCTGTATCTTGTCTTTGAATTTTCCGGCTTTTTCATTACTGGTACCAGTCGTTGTATCGGCCTCATTACAAGTTGCAACACAGCCTTTTTTTCCACTATCTCCACTATAACAGCTGGTATAACAGGCCGACTGGTCTTTGGCATTTTCGCATTGCTTCGAGCATTGAGTATCACATTTTGCACCGCACTGAATATTTGCGTTCGGTGATTCGGAATTTTTACCGCTCAGATCACGACCGACCAGCAGAACATGCTGCTCGGTAGTGCAGAAATCCTCACGGCATCTTGTGGTGGTCGGATCATCCGTAGGGCAGTTGCACCAGAAACCAAAAGGCTGGTTGGCCTCATCCTGAACAACACCTTTACTATCTCTAAGCCAGAATTTCTGTACCATGGTAGAATGTCTCTGGCTATCCCTGAATCCCTCAAGACCATATAGAGGATCACTATATTTATTATCTATGGAGCTTCTTATATTTTCTTCTTTACCATAATAAGTATCACCGCGAGTCTGGTAATCTAGAACCCGGAGTGCGCTATCAGCCATTTTTTCATATATACCCCACTTCTTGCCACCCTCCTTATAGCAGCCCTCTCTCTGGCAAGGTGAAGTTATCTTTTGTAATTTTTCAAGCGCTTTCTGAGCGTCCTCAACTGCCTTCTGCGCACCATCTATCTCTTTCTGAGTCTTATCATAATCACCCTTTGCACTTTTATACCGCTCTTTGAAGACTTGATATTTTTCCTGGGCCGAATCCATGGTCGTTTGAGCGGAATTGAGACTTTTTTGTGCCTCCTCAATCTTTGTATTAGCTGTTGCAATTTTTCCTTGCACATCATTGATCTTTTTCTGTACCGCTTCATATTTTGTTTTAAGTTTATTATATGTTTCACTTACATCATCATATGTTCCTCTTGCATCATTATATGATTTCTCTGCTTTCTTATATGCTGCATCCGCTTCCTCATATGCCTTGTTAAGATCTTCATATGCTTTTTTTGCATTCTTGTATGAGTTTTCCAGATCCTCCTCGTTATTGCAATAGTCAGGGTTTTTTACGCAATAGTCAGGGTTAGCTTTCAGGAATTTATTAATGTCAACAATGGCATCACCAATACGAGTTACTTTCTTCTTCTTGTCATCTACCTGCTTCTTAAGATCATCCGCCTCTTTCTTCTTGGCATCTGCCTTCTGCTTGAGCTCATCTGCTTCTGCAACTTTAGAGTCAGATCGCCCTTTAATATTATTCATTTTATCAGCTATATCCTTGGCCTCACTCTGATAACCATCTATTTGCTTATTCAGCTCATCCAGCTCACTCTGATAACCATCTATTTCATTATTGATCCTATCAACATCCTTCTGGTAATCATCTATTTTTGTGGAATATTCATCCACCTTTTTCATCGCAGAATCCATCTTACTGAACGCCTCATTAACCTTTTCCTGACCCTCATCGATATCAGAAGATATATCGTTTATCTTCTCCATGGCGTCTTTCATCTCATCAGTAGGTATTCCGCTGAATACAGAGGAAGCACATTCAACCGGCTCTGTATCACTCTTCGGCGGAGAACCCATATTTGCCGCCATGTATCCTGCTATTTTTAATGTATTCGCCATTATCATTTTTGTTTCACATGCCGCAGCTTCCTTATTCTTAGCTAAAGCAGCCTGATTGACCTCACACGGGCTTGGGCCTATCGATCTCATCGGGCCGGTACATTCCAGGAATGACTTCAGGAATTCATAATCGAACCTAGGTAATCTCCATGATATTATTTTAGGATCAACAACGCCCTTGTTATACAGATCTATCCAGTCCGCGCAGCGCGACTTTGATCTTTGTTTGTTCATCTCATCCGTACCAAGCAACCATTCACCCAGCTTGTTGTTGGGATCATCTATCCAGGTAGAGCGCACACCAAACGGACCGCAAGTATCGCGTATCCTTTCAACGCGATAGAAATTAAGCGCCGGCTTTCTATCCTCGCTTACAGGATCATCTTTATCATTAGCATCATAACTGCCCATGATACCCTTAATGTCATTTATGGCAAAATGCGAAGTTATCGGCGCTTTATTGAATTTAGCATCTTCATCAGCAGTAAAGAATGGATTATAAGGAACCTCGAACTCGCACCAGAAAGCCTTGTTCAGCCCCACCGCCAGCGACCACGCATTCGGCAACCATTCAAAATATTTTCCATGGGTCTCATCAACCAGGAAGCCGCCCATTTCCTTATTATCCACATAAGCAGCTATACCGGCCGCTCTGCCAGTCTGTTTATTCGGAGCATTGAATATCGGTATGGTGCTTATATCTATATCGTCACGCACGCCCCATACGTCCTTGACATACCTGCCCAGAGAGTCTTCGCCTTTCAGTGAAATGAATTTTCTGTTGGTCGTGCTAGGGCTGAATAATATATTTTTTGGATCGGCAGGATCCTTACCGTTAGCCACAACTTTATCTATCAGCCCCACCGCGTTCAAGCCAGAACCTACCGTTAGCCTGAGCATCCCGACAGAATCTGACGGTTCAGAATGCATGCAGGTCCTGGCGTTCCAGGTGTGGTCTACCCACTCACGCGAGGATAATTTATTTTTACCTTGGTCTACAAGTACAATACCTGATTTCACGGAAGCTGTCGCAACTTTCAGCGGCATCTCAGCATAATTATTACCGTAATTACCGTATCCCTCATTTATATAAAGATCACTTAATTCTTTTTCCTTGCTATCGAGAATACCGTTTGCCTCACCCCATACACCTTCAGACAAGTTATACTGCATTATAGGTCTGCCGCCGGATTTGCCTATCCATGCATCCCTGATATATATAGGGCTACCCTCTTTCTGCGTTTGAGGTATTACAAATTGCTCCCTGTTATATTTAAAATAAATACCGGTCGCATCCAGATTAAAGCCTATGGCCACTACAGGCAAACCTACTATAGGCGTTGTAAGCGACAGAAGATTCGCGTTTATATTGGTTGTCATCCAGTGTTTGTTACCACCGGTTATTTTTTCCAGTATGTCAGAATCTCCCATCCCACTCAGGCCTTCCAGCCCTTGATCTATCAACTTCCCTAATCCACCGCCATATGCAAAAGAGTGGCTGAGATCATTTACCATTTTTGCACCAAGATCAGGATTACAGCCTTCAAACGGCTTTATTACATCTTTCCAGAAATGCGGCGGCACTACCGAATTACAATTCCTTCTTTCCAGATTCGCCTGCCATCCCACAGATTTCGCCATATCAGCAATCTCTGGAACCCCGTTTTCTCCTACTTGTGGCGTATAAAGATTCTCACCAAGGGTTGTTTTTATCTTTTCGATCTGGCGTCCCTTCTCCTTATCATCCTCATTCTGGGTAACCCCACTATTATCTATGTCGCCTCCACCAAGACTACCTGTTTTTCCGACCACGAAAGAATTTAAAACCTCCAACCCATTAGGGAATGGGTTGCCATCACCAACTGTTGTGGCGTTAGTGATATCAAGATTTTCTGACATTACCCCAATAGAACTGAAGCTCAGAAAATTATAATAATCGAATATCTCAGGCCTCATACCCCTTCTTCTGCGGAAACCGTAATCACTCATGTTATCAAGACGATCCTTGAACGCAAAATTTGCTACATCATCACGCGGGTCAACCGTTCCGCCCTTCAGCACATTAGGGTTATTGGTACTGTCAGACCGGAGCCTTTCCGGATCCTGCCCTGCGAACGGTCCAAGTGGACTTACAAATGATGTATTAGGCGAAGCAGAAACTCCCATTAACGGAATATTGATACCAAGGTTGGATGCAACCCCGGATAACAGGAACCCGAGATTATATTCCTCAGGATTCTTCCTTGGATTAGCGCTGGTATCGTTTTTAAGGATATCCCTGTATTTCTTGTTCTGGGCCTGAACATTGTTGAAATAATAAAGCATGGTGGCCTTGAACAGATTTCTCTGGCTCCATGATTGCGGATTTCTTGGATTATCATTATCGCCGTAATTCTCGGAAGTATCGTAATAAGCAACCCACTGGCACATACTTGCATCCGGCGTTATCTTATTTGTCACCTCCCTTTCAACCTTGAAATTAGTATCAAGAACTATCGCACCTTTATCACCCTCAAACGCATATTTCTCGATGAATAGCGCCAGGCATTCCTGCATTTTTGCCTTCCTGCCTTTGAATTCAATGGCGTCTATATCCTTGCGCTTAAGCACGAGCGCCTTTCTCTGGTTTTGCGGAACAGGAGTGGTATAAGTAGTGGCTGAATCAGTTGCATCAGGAGCATATATATTATAAGGGTTATATGCGTAATCCGTTCTTTCTATAGATGTATCACGATAGCCATATTCCTCAAGGCTGTTGATATCATGGGCAACCGCCGGCCGATTTTGCTTATAAAGCGGAGAATCAGGGCGGGCATCCCATGTCCTTCCGAATTCAATCTTTTCATTGATTTGCCGTTCTGAATATTTTGTAAAGGATTGCCTTTTATAATCATTGCCTTTATATACATGCATCATGTTAAACATATCATCACGCTGAACATCAGCAGTAGGCTTAACTTTTAACGCCAGCGGCATCCAGTGTTCATAAGGATCGAAGGCGGAGAAATTTGCTTTCTGAGCTTTTCTCCAGCAGAAAGTTGTGTAATCGAATATATATGCCTGTTTGGAATAATTTTTCTCAAGGTTCACCGCAATGGAAACAAGAGTGTCAGGATTCTTCTCGTTACTGCCATCCAGCTTATAAAGTCCTTCTATAAATTTGCCGGCCTGGAATGTTTTATTGGCGCGGTCTATATAATGCGCGCAGAAGGAATCGCGTTCATCCAGATTATCATCACCGAGGCAAACCGGCAGTGAGCCTCCCTGCCTTATTTTATCCATATCACTGCCTGGAGTGAAAAGATTAGAGAATGCCGTTACCTTATTTTTGATCCCGACCCGCAGATTATCCAGATCATTCAACGAGGTGATGCTTGTATTATTGAGCTTTTCACACATTGGATGGCGCATCAATAATCTGTCATTCGGGATAAGTGCACTTGCGGCAATGCCCGGAGCATTATTAAGACATTTTGTATTCTTTGTTCCGTTATTATCCTCGCATTTTTCATCAGCGATAACACCATCCCACTGCTTTGCCTGATCCAAAATAGGGTTTGCAACTTCCTTGGCCCAGTCTGCCATCATATTACGCGCTGCTTCCCCGTTCAAGAAGGTCGCACCGGCACCTACCAGAGAAAGTGAATCTATTACACTATATAACCTGTTATACTCATAGAATTTTATCCGGTCCTTGGTAGGATCATAATCCGCCCGGCCCGCAGGAAGGATAATGAATCTTTCTTCCGGATTATAACAACCGGTCTTAGATTCCCATATATCATTAGAAGCTATACGCAGATTTTCAAATGCCGTTTTTTTAGCTAAGCTGGCATCATTCAGGCTTTCAGCATTAGAATCTTTTGCTGGTAGGTCTTTATAGAAGAACTTACCACGACCGCAATTTCCTTTATAAGGGTTAGTGATAAAATTATGCGCCGGATCTGCTGTATTGACCGCTATCGCGTTTTTGTATGTTTCGTCTATTACATTATAAACTTCCTGCTTCTGCCTGCTTTTGTTTATTGCCGGGTCATTGGCATCATGAGGATAATAATTCTCGAACTCATGGGCCTTAGGAGTGGTTTTTGGTATATCAACAAGGCATTTCGGCACAAAGACATTCAGCAGAGAGGTTCCGCCACCGCTTAAAACCTGACCAAGATCCAGCTCCAGACCTTTCGCTGAACCTATATTTTTGAGCGCAGTACGACTTGATTCCGGCAGACACCCCTGCGACCTTATATACCCGCCATTCCTTATGGCAAGACCTTCATCCTTATTTTTGGTCGGATCACGATTAACATTTTTTGGACCGACACCTGCACCGTTATAATCCCCCCTGTCCTCGTAACAACTTGGGCATTCAGCCTTGGAGCTGGTCATCTCATGCTCGACACAACCGCCCTCTCCGGCCCCTGATGCGGACCCGTTATGCACCACGAATTTCACCGAGAATGCATTCTTTGTACAATAATAGTTCTTTTCACCAGGCTCGCATCCCAGTTCACACGAAGCCCCTTTCGGTGCCAACAGACACTCCCTTGCCTGATTCTGGATCTTCTGCCATTCAAACTTAAATGACCATGATTTCTTACTGAAGGCCTGATAGTCCGTAGCAACCTTGTAGGCGGTTATATAATCACATTCATTCTTCAGCTTTTTAACTGCTGCCTGGAAAGCCTCTATACAGACCTCCTCGTTCCTGTCCTCTACCAGCTCAGCATTATTTCCCTTGATACAAAAAAGCTTATCTCTTTTTTCTGCACTAGCGATTTTCTCGCATAGCGCTTTTACTTTTTCCGAACTTGGATTATTTATATCGCTAATATCATCTATCAGGGTAGGAACCGCATTAGCATCACCGCAGGTTTCATCCCAGGTCAGAAGTAATTTAGGAAGATGGTCCTGTGTATAATCGAATTCAGCACTTTGGCCAACCGCAGAGGTTGCTATA
>CAYRJW010000061.1:0-10338 GCA_964424715.1 uncultured Rickettsiales bacterium
GCAATATTGAAGAACTCACCGATATTATTGTTGGACGAGGCTACCTCGGCACTGGATACAACTTCAGAAGAACTGATACAGGCGGCCCTGGCGAAATTGATAAAAGGCCGCACCACGCTTACCATAGCGCACAGGCTTTCTACCGTTATCAGCGCTGATAAGATATTCGTGATACATAATGGCGCAGTGGTGGAGGAAGGAACACATCAGGAACTTCTGGCCAGGAATGGGCAGTATTCAGTGCTGTATTCGAAGCAGTTCAAAGATTAAGGTTGAAAGGTTAAAGGCTTTTTTTAACTTTCGCCTTTTAACTTTCAACTTTCAACTTTATTATATCCCCAGAAACAGATCTGGAATTGATATATGAAAAAAGTTGCGGTTTTAGGTTTGGGGAAAGTTGGAACTCTGGTGGCAACGCTTCTGGATGAATCCGGATTTACGGTCACAGGGGTGGATTCCGCTAAGCGCAGTGATCTGAAATTTAAAACCATTGCGGGAAATCTTTCAAAATATGAATTTCTGATAAGACATCTTGGTAATCAGGATGCAGTTGTTTCGGCATTGCCGTATCACTTGAATAAGAATGTTGTGAAGGCCGCGCACGCACTGGGCATACATTATTTTGACCTTACCGAAGATGTGCCGACCGCTGATTATATCAGGAAACTTGCGAAAACATCAAAGGGCGTAATGGCCCCACAATGCGGGTTGGCGCCGGGGTTCATTGCTATCGTGGGAAGTTCCATCGCAAAACAATTTGATAAGATACGCGCGATAGAATTGCGAGTTGGTGCGTTGCCGCAATCGCCGAAAGGGTATCTGGGTTACGCATTCAACTGGTCTCCGGAAGGGGTGGTGAATGAATATTTAAATGATTGCTATGTGATAAGCGATGGCGAATTGAAAGAAGTACCTTCCATGCAGGACCTTGAGAAAATAGTTATCGACGGCAAAACGCTGGAGGCCTTCACCACATCAGGCGGGCTTGGTTCCATGTGTGAGAGTTATGAGGGCAAGGTTGAGAAACTTAATTATAAGACCATCCGTTATCCCGGCCATATGAAATTGATGCGCTTTTATTTCCATGAATTACTGATGAAGCAGGACCGCAAATCTGCCGGTGAGATATTGGTGAATGCGTTCCCTCCGGTGAATGATGATGTTGTTTATGTCCATGCCTCGGTGGAAGGATATAAAAAGCGTGGTGGCAAAAAAGAATTGGTGAAGGAAGAATTCGTGAACGCATATTACCCTAAAAAGATCGCCGGCCAGGAATGGCGCGCGATATCATGGACAACCGCTTGTTCAGTGGCGGCAGTGGTAGAGATGGTGGCCAAGGGTAAATTACCGAAAAAAGGTTTCATCAAACAGGAAGATATTTTGCTGGGTGAGTTTTTGAAAACGAAGAATGGCAGTTATTACCAAAGATAGTTATTTGTGAATATAGATAAAATATTAAAGGATCTGGGAGTTAATTTAAGCTCATATAAAGGTGATGAGCTGGAAGTTATTTCGCCGGTTGATGGTAGCAGAATAGCGAAGCTTAAATTTGATGATGCGAGATCTCTGGAGAAAAAAATAAGATCGGCCGCACATGCTTTTGAGGAGTGGCGAACTGTTCCGGCGCCTAAGCGCGGGGAGTTGATACGGATACTCGGTGATGAATTGCGTAAGAACAAAGAAGCGCTGGCAAAATTAGTTACCATAGAATGTGGAAAAATTATTGAGGAAGGCCGCGGCGAAGTACAGGAGATGATAGATATCTGCGATTTCGCGGTTGGGCTTTCGCGGACGATAGGCGGGCTGACACTGCCTTCGGAACGCCCGGAACACAGCATGCAGGAGACCTGGCTACCGCTTGGGGTGGTAGGAGTTATAAGTGCGTTCAATTTTCCGGTGGCGGTATGGGCGTGGAATTTTGCGCTGGCGGTCATATGCGGCGATAGCGTGATATGGAAACCTTCCGAGAAAACCCCGCTTTGCGCAATAGCGTGCCAGGCGATATTTGAACGGGCAGCAAAAAGATATGGCGGCGGTAAGGAACTTTCACAGATAATAATTGGTAACCGTAAGATCGGCGAGAAGCTGGTGAATGATAAGCGCATAGCGCTGGTGAGCGCGACAGGAAGTACCGCGATGGGAAGAAGCGTCGGCGAGGCGGTGGCGAAAAGATTTGGGCGGAGCCTGCTGGAGTTGGGCGGGAATAACGCCATTATAGTTACGCAGTCGGCAGATATGAATATCGCGCTGCCGTCAATTTTATTCGGCGCAGTAGGAACGGCGGGGCAGAGATGCACATCAACCCGCAGGATATTCGCGCATGATTCCATTCATGAAAAATTATTCTCGCAGATAAAAGGCGCATATAAAAATATTAAAAATAATATCGGCAATCCGCTGGAAAAAACTACGCTGATAGGGCCGCTTATTGATAAGAACGCATTCGATGCCATGCAGAAAAGCCTGCTGGCGGCGAAGAAAGCCGGTGCTGAGATCACCGGCGGCGGCAGGGTGCGGACAAAAGATAAGAACGCATATTATGTTGAACCGGCGTTGGTGAAGTTAAAAAAACCTATCGCCATTACAGCTCACGAAACTTTCGCGCCTATATTATATGTGATGCCGTATAAGAAACTTTCCGATGCTATCGCCATGAATAATGCCGTGCCGCAGGGGCTTTCATCGGCGATATTCACCAGCGACCTGCGCGAGGCGGAAATTTTCAAAAGGGATTCCGATTGCGGGATAGCCAATGTTAACATCGGCACTTCCGGTGCAGAGATAGGCGGCGCATTTGGCGGAGAGAAGGAAACCGGTGGTGGCCGTGAATCCGGCTCAGATTCATGGAAGGTTTATATGAGGCGTTCTACCTCCACTACTTATTATGGAAGCAGACCGGCCGCGCTGGCGCAGGGAATCAAGTTTACAGTTTAGTTGCGGTATTTTATTGCCCGTTACAGCGCGCAAGTACCGCTGGCGTTTTCCTGGTTAATATTATCACCGAGGAAATCATTGCCGTAGCTGGTGCTGCAATTTATTTTTGCTGCTCTGGCGGTTCCGCCTGCTGCCGGTTCAATGCTATTTAAATTGAAAGCGGTGCTCAGGTTCACATTATAATTATTAGCAAGGTTCATTACATCCAGCGCGCGCCCTATATAGGATAGCGGGTGGTAGTAATCATCATAAGTATAATTATTGGCCATTTCATTGGCAAGTGTACCGATATTGAATTTGAATATCGGGAATAGAAGACCTGCGGAACTATCATCATTATTATGCCAGATGCGGGCTTCTATATCCCTTATAGAATTCGCACCCACAAAAACCGAATTACTTACATCGCCATCGGTGGTGCTGTTGACCAGTTCGATATCGAATAATGTGTAGCTGTTATTGAATATAGTATCGTTGAAATCCATATCGCCGGTTTCAAGTGTAACGCTATGGGCGCTGCCGGAAACATTGGAGAATCTCCAGCCTACAGGCGCATCAGCGGATAGTTGCAGGCCTGAAACAACAACGTTCTCAAGCGATGTTGCATCCTCGAACTGGATGGTGGCATCAGAGTGGGTGCCGTTGAAGGTAAGGTTCGTAAGGGTTGTATTCAGCGCATCATTATTGCCATTTATCAGTAATGAATAGATGCTGTTAGTGCCGCCGGTGAAGGTGGAATTCTGTATGCTCAAATTATCAAAACCACCAAATGCGTAGATATCAATATCATTATCTGAGTAGGTAAGGTTATTCAGCGATACATCATAAGAACCCGTTATAACCGTCCCGTATAAATTGCCGGAGGCGGTGATATTGTTCATGATAAGCCCATCCGCCAGTTCGGCGGCCACGCCGGTGAAACTGCCGGTAAACGAACTGTTCTCGATCACCGCATCGTAACTTTCGATAAGGTAAACACCAAAACCGTTATCGCTGAAGCTGGTGGAATCTATATGCAGATCATCAGAGATATCGGCAATGATACCAAAGGTATTATCATATATATCTGAAGCTGAAACGGTAAGGTTGTGAGAGTCAAAGGCATCAATACCGCTATCGCCGTTGCCGAAAATGGCGGCTGCATATATGGAAACATTGTCGGAAGAGGTAAGTTCTATACCGTTGCTGCGGTTGTTATATATTTCGGTTATGTCAGTGCCAAAGAATGTGGAACGGGTATCTATATAAAGGGTTGAATAATTCGCCTGGATACCGTCTTCGTTGCCGGCTATCTCGCCACCTGCTATGGACATGTCGGAATCATTCAGCAATATGCCGTTGCCGTCATTAGTATTAACTGCCGTTCCAAAGAGGGCCACACCGGAATTGTTCGCTTCTATACCATCATCGCCATTGCTATGTATCGAACTCAGTTCGATAGCGGCATTGCTGTTGTTCAGCAATACGCCGTTATCTGAGTTATCATATATAGTGGCAGAATAAATATTCAGGCCTGTTGAGTTATCTGCGTTTATACCATTGTTGGTATTATCATATATGCGGCTGTGATTGCTGATAAGGACATTATCAGAAGATACAAGAGCTATACCATCCAGTCCGTTATCAGAAACTCCGCTGCCGAAAATCACGGTATCATCGGAAGATGTAAGTAAGATACCGTTCCCACTGTTAGACAAGATCTCGGTTGAAATGAACAGGTTCCTTGAATCAGAAATATTTATACCATTGCCGGTATTGTTGTTTATATCAACATTGCTTACTCTTAAATAATCAGAGCCGTTCACAACTTTTATACCATCAAGGCCGTTGAGTTCAACGGTGCTGGATTCTATCACCGCGCCAATACCGCCAAGAGAAGCAAATATGTTGGTATTGAAAAGAGGATAACGGTAAGGGGCTGCAACCATAACATTGCCGCTTACACCTGTAACGGCATTTATATAGATACCGTTGCCGCTATTGCCACTTACTGTTACGCCGGATATAGTCAGCCCGGCGGAATTATTTATATCTATGCCGTTACCACCGTTGGATGATATGCGGGAGCCATTGATGATACTTATATCATCGGAGCCGGAAGCATAGATGCCTGTGCCGGTATTATCGTGGATATAGATGTTTTCTATGGTGATGATATCGGAATCAGCGATGATGATACCATTGCCTTCGGTGTAGGATATTTCTGTGCCGGTTATACTTATGTTATCACTATTATCAATCTCTATGCCTGTATTGGCTGCCCGTATGGAGTTGTTGAGTATATCAATATCGCTGGTATTGGAGAGTTTTATACCTATACCAGAATTGATAATGGTGTTATCGGATATCACGGTATTGGTGCCGGCTTTTGTTACGGATATTGCGATGCTGGGTGAAGTGGCTGTGTATAGCGGGCCACCGAACTTAATATGCACATTACCAAATAGATTGTTGGAGATATTTACATCACCGGTAGTATCGATGGAAATACTTTGAAGGTTTGGGGAGGTAGCAAGTATCTGAAGATTTCCTATGCCGTACTGTTGGCTGAAAGGGTTCTTGAATGACAGGTAGCTGTTCGTGACCGAGCCGGAAGCTGAATCGCTAAAGCTTATGCCAGCCATGTAGTCGCCTAAAGGGAAATTGTCGGATATTGAAGTGCCGTTCACCTGAAGGCCGGTTATATTAACATTGGCTGTGCCATGTATGTTGATTATTGGGAAGATATCTTCGCCAGCGGAATTTGTGTAACCAAATTGCAGGGAATAAGGCATTATAATAGTATCTGCTGTGCCGTTGCCTGTAAGGTTAAGATCTTTATTTATATCTATAAGCTGGTTAAAAGTGCCGGAGCCGAGATTGACATTGCCGCCGGAATTTACCAGCGTTATCGCCTGATTTATATTGCCGCTGTTGCTTGCAACATTCACAACTGGTGCAGAACCGCTGAGGTTAGGAGTGTTTATATCCGTGTTGAGGTCAATATGGTCATCAGCTTCGATGTTAACATTGCTCGCGGTGATGTCGGCGGAAGAGCCAAGAGTTACTATATTACCTTTAACAGTTGCAGTGTCGGCTTCAACAAGGCCATCTATATTCACTATATTATTAACCACATTATTGGCGTTCTGGACATTGAGCAGAACTTTACCGCCTGCTGCGTGAATGGCGCCGCTGTTAGAGACGCCTCTTGAAACATTGTCAGCCCCGGTTGCGAAATTGATCAGGCCATCGCCATAAAAATCGAGCGTGAATATCTCGCCAGCACCTAATTTTACCCGGCCGGAATTTGCTGTTATCGTGCCATTATTCTCAATATTCGGGGCAACGAGTGCCGCAAGGCCGGCATTGGCTACGGTTATATCGCCGTTATTTATGATGGAAGCATTTGCTGCGCCTGCGGTATCGAAATCATAATTTCCTGCATTGAAATTGGCATTTGTTATCCCGGAAGTTGAAACTACCAGATTAGGAACATTCACCGTTGCCGTGTTGCTGAAGAAAACGCCGTTAGGGTTTATCAGCCATACATTAACACCGGTGGAGGTTATAGTGCCAAGGATATTGGAAGGGTTGCCGCCGGTAACGCGTGATAAGTGATTGGCATTGCCCGCGCCGCCGGTAACGTTATTAAGGTAAGATACGGTCTGGCCAAGGCCGATATTATAATCGCTGAAATTGGCGATGGAATTCTGGGAAGTAACTGTAATGGTAGTTTTATTTGCCACGGACTGGTCAAAGCTTCCGGAGCCGGAGACAAATGTGCCGGTAACTACATCGGCACTGGCAGCCATCGGTAATGCACAAAGGGCAACCGCCGCAAATGCAGAAGTGGCGTACAATCTTTTATATAAGCAAGATAGGTTCGAGTTTTGAATTCTCATGGGCCTGTGTCCTTTATATATATATTTATAATCCCCCCTCTGAACATTCAAGCCTTAGAGGCGCGACCATATTAACACAGATATAGGGCGGGTTCAATATTATTTGAGCTTGCTTGGTTATTATATTGATTTTTATAAGAAAAAATGTATTTCCCCGGCCTGTCTATCAGTTGAAGGATTTGGCATCGGTGAAGCTTTCGTCGTAGATCTCGTTTATGGCGTAATAGACGGCTTTATTCAACGTCTCATTGCTCAGGTTATTTTTATCGATGAAATAAGAGGCTCCAAGGTCAAGGCATTCATCTATGACATCCTTGCTGGGGCTGGTGGTCATGAATATCAGCGGTGCGCGGAGGAATTTACGGTATTTGAATTTCTTCATCAGTTCGATGCCGTCATCATCGTTCAGGCGGTAATCAAGCAAAACGCAATCAGCATCCATGCGGGAAAAACTTTCCAGCGCGGACTTGGCGTTATCGCACACCTCAAACTCAAAATCGTAATATTTTGAATTCTTCAAATATTCTTTATAAAGAGTTACATCCCCTAGGTAATCATCAATTATAAGAACCTTTTTTCTCACACGCTCACCCATAGGAGATAAGGAATAATCTGTTGATACTTTCATTATAACAAAGCCCATATAAAAATCATATATGGTTCGTATCGCTCTATAATTATACCATGTTTTTCAGCTTTTCATGCAAAATTATTGAAAATCATATAGTATGTTTCAAAAAGGGAAAAACAGGTAAAGATAAAATCAAATACAAAGTAAATACCAAGCTATTTACCTTGCCTGAAATTGTTTTTAAATATAATCCTGCTGTCATGAAAGGATTCGCAGGCAAAAAACTGGTCATCGCCAGCAATAATAAGGGCAAAGTGGTTGAGATAGAAAAACTGCTGAAACCCTATGATATCGAGGTCATCGCGGCGGGTGCTTTTCCTTACCCGGAACCTGTGGAGACCGGAACAACATTCATCGAGAATGCCGAGCTGAAATCATGCTATTATGCATCAAGGACCGGGTTGCCGGCATTATCGGATGATTCCGGGCTGGAGGTGGATGCGCTGGATGGTAGGCCAGGTGTTTATTCCGCCGACTGGGCAGGCGAACCCCGCGATTTTAATGTAGCGATGGATATGGTGGAGCAGGAGCTTATAAAAGCAGGAATAAAAACACGCGGAAGTTTGGGTGAAGATGAAAAAGCGAAGCTAAAATGTAATTTTACCTGTATGCTTTCTCTGTGTTTTCCGGATGGTACTACAAAAAATTTTGAAGGTAAGGTTTTTGGGAGTTTGACCTTCCCGGTGCGTGGTGAAAAAGGTTTTGGGTATGATGCGCTGTTCACTCCGGAAGGTCATGACAGAACATTCGCCGAGATGGAGCCGGAAGAGAAATATAAGATATCGCACCGCGCTGATGCGTTCAGGAAATTAAAAGGCTTTTTTGCATGAGTTTTTTCGGGAAATTAAAACAGGGATTATCAAAGACCTCCTCGCAGTTCACCGGTGTATTCACTAAACGCAAGCTGGACAAAGAGGCCTTGCAGGAACTGGAAGATGCGCTGATAATGGCGGATATCGGGGTTAAGACATCCGCGAAGATAATTGAGAATTTTGCGAAAAACAGGTTTGAAAAAGAGATATCCGAACAGGAGATCAAAGAAGCGCTGGCGGAAGAGATAGAAAATATTTTAGCGCCGGTGACTTCAAAATTAAATTTAAATGATATAAAAAAACCACTGGTGATGATGTTCGTAGGTGTCAACGGTACCGGGAAGACCACCAGTATAGGCAAGCTTGCAGCGCAGGCGGGCAAGATGAAAAAGAAATGCATGATAGCGGCGTGCGATACTTTTCGCGCGGCGGCGGTAGAGCAGTTAAAGACATGGGCAGATCGAAGCGGCGCAGGATTTTATTCCGCCTCGCAGAATTCCGACCCGGCAAGCGTGGCCTATAAAGCCTATGAGGAAGCGATGAAGCAGGGGGCGGATATATTGTTTATTGATACCGCTGGAAGATTGCAGAACAAGGCCGGGTTGATGGATGAGCTGGCAAAAATTGTGCGGGTGCTGAAAAAACATGATGAGAATATCCCTCATGAAACAATATTGGTGCTGGATGCCACCACCGGGCAAAATGCAGTTTCACAGGCGCAGATATTTAAGGAGATCGCAAATATCTCCGGGATAATAATAACGAAACTGGATGGCTCGGCAAAAGGCGGTGTGGTAGTTGCGCTGGCGGATTCTCTAAAACTTCCTATATATGCCGTTGGTGTAGGTGAGGCGATAGATGACCTTGAGGATTTCACCGCAAAGGATTTTTCCCGCGCGCTGGTGGGGTTGTAGGAATATAAAATTAAATATATTGAAATACTTAACTTAATTACTAATATAAGCCCGAAATTTTAGTAAAAACCCCTGTAAATAAGGGTAAAAGCCGTATATAATAAAATCATGAGCGACAGGTTTGAAATAGATTACGCACAATATATCGATGAAGCGATGCATTATGTCGTTCGCAAAGTGCTGCAGAACGCTGCCAAGAACGGCCTGCCGGGCGATCATCATTTTTTCATCACATTCCGCACCGGTGCACCGGGAGTTATGATATCCGATGAGCTGCGCAAAAAATATCCCGAGGAAATGACCATCGTGGTGCAGCACCAGTATTTTGATCTTGAGGTAGAGGAAAAAGCCTTTTCAATAGTGCTGAGCTTCGATCATGTGAAGCATAACCTCACCATTCCGTTCGATTCGCTGACCTCATTCGTTGACCCGAGCGTGCGCTTCGGGCTGCAATTCAACCTGAATATACTTGATGATGAAGGCGAAATATCCGCCGCCCAGCAGGAACCGCTTAAAGATGGTGATGGTAAAATCATTTCAAACGTGGTAACGTTGGACAGTTTCCGCAAAAAAAATGGTAATAAAGATGCCTAGATCGATAAAAGATGTGATAAATTCCATCCCGAAAAATTCCCCGAAAGCCACCGATCAGGATTTCCTCTCCGATGATAATTACGCCGAAAGCTGCCAGGATATAATCACCGAGGCCCTCAAGAACGGCTATGATGTACTCCACATGGAAAACGGCGACCTTATCACCACCGGCACCAAAGTTATCGTCACTCAGTATCGCTGGGAACCTTCCAAGAAGAAAATGGTGAAGGTAATGAGCAAGCAGAAGGGCGCTTCTGACTCTTAGTCTTTAGTACTTAATTTTTTCTTTTCAAAATCAAAAATCCGGGTATAAGTCGCAACAGCGTATCCGCGCACATTTTAGGAGATATATGACAAAAAGATCTGTAAAAAAAGCTGTACTAGCATATTCAGGGGGCTTAGATACCTCGGTTATCCTGAAATGGCTGCAGGATGAATATTCATGTGAGGTGGTAACTTTTACTGCCGATATCGGTCAGGAAGATGATTTTTCGCAGGTGCGCGGCAAGGCTGAAAAGGCCGGCATAAAACCGAACGAGATATATATCGAGGACTTAAAAGAAGAATTC
>CAYRJW010000062.1:0-10038 GCA_964424715.1 uncultured Rickettsiales bacterium
ACCGAATATTTTGTTGAGCCGTCTTTCCTTACTTCGCTCCATTTTTCAAATTCTTTCTTGTTCATCGGTAACATAAGTTTTCTCCTACTTAATACTTGTTAGTGTCTTTACTTCCCCAACAGGTGCAGAATTCTGGCGGTTTATCTGGGTTCCGACCTTTGGTTTTCTGCCCTCTTTTAAATCATCCAGTAATGTGGAAAAATTCTCAGTTGTAAGATCTTCATAGTAATCATCGTTGATCTGTACCATCGGGGCGTTAACGCAGGCACCTAAACATTCAACCTCGGTTAATGTAAATAATCCATCGGAAGTTGTTTCCCCCTTCCCTATGCCGAGTTTATCCTTGCACAGGCTTTTTAATTTATCGGAGCCGCGCAGCCAGCATGGTGTGGTCCTGCATATCTGGATAAAATTCTTGCCGACCGGTTTAAGGTTGAACATAGTGTAGAAGGTAGCAACCTCATAAACTTTAATATAGGGCATAGAAAGTATCTCGGCCACGGCGTTCATGGCATCTACTGAAAGCCAGTTATCATTCTGGCGCTGGGCGATATCAAGCACCGCGATGACCGCTGATGCCTGACGGCCTTCAGGATATTTGCCTGTTGCAGTTTCAATCTTCTTCAGATTCTCAGGCGCGAACCTGAATACGCTTTCTTTAAGTGCGGTTTTATTCATTACCTGTCTACCTCGCCGAATACTATATCCATTGAACCAAGCACAGCCGGAACATCCGCCAGCATATGGCCTTTTGTCATAAAATCCATCGCCTGTAAATGCAGGAATCCCGGAGCGCGCAATCTGCAGCGATATGGCTTGTTGGTGCCATCTGCCACTATGAATACGCCGAATTCACCTTTTGGCGCTTCCACCGCGGCATAATATTCGCCGGCCGGTACATGATAGCCCTCAGTGTATAATTTGAAATGGTGTATGAGTGCTTCCATTGAATGTTTCATCTCGCCGCGTGGCGGTGGGGATATTTTCCTATCAAGCGTTTTCACCGGGCCGGAAGGAAGTGCCGCACAGGCCTGATTTATTATTTTTATTGATTCATACATTTCCGCGATGCGGATAAGGTATCTGTCGTAACAATCACCATTCTTGCCGACGGGAATATCAAAGTCCATCTTGTCGTAAACCTCATAAGGCTGGGATTTACGTAGATCCCACGCTACACCGGAGCCACGTAGCATCGGGCCGGAGAAGCCAAGATCAAGCGCTTCATCTTTTGTTACGATACCGATATCAACAGTTCTTTGTTTAAAGATCCTATTGTTAGTTAGTAGATCTTCAACGTCCGAAAGATGTTTTGGGAACACGCTGGTGAAATGTAAAATATCTTCAATAAGCCCCGGAGGAAGATCGCGCGAAACGCCGCCTGGGCGGAAATATGCGGCGTGCATACGGGCGCCGGAGACCCTTTCGTAGAATTCTATTATTTTTTCACGGTCCTCGAACAGCCATAGAAGCGGCGTCATGGCGCCGACATCTAGTGCAAAAGTGGTTATGTTCATTATGTGATTTAAAATGCGCGTAAGCTCGGAAAATATCACGCGGATATATTGTGCACGGATAGGAACGGCGCAGTTAAGGAGCTTTTCAACTGCAAGCGCGTAAGCGTGCTCCTGATTCATTGGCGATACGTAATCAAGGCGATCAAGATATGGAACGGCCTGTAAATATGTTTTATGTTCGATAAGCTTTTCAGTGCCGCGGTGAAGCAGGCCGATATGCGGGTCGGCACGTTCGACGATCTCGCCATCAAGCTCCAGCACCAGACGCAGAACCCCGTGTGCCGCCGGATGCTGCGGGCCAAAATTGAGGGTCATGTTCTTTAACGATACTTCTTTGCTCATATTATTATATTAACTCGCTTTAGCTTTTTCATCACCCGGGAGAACCGGTTTTGGTGTTATATAATCAGTTCCTTCCCACGGGGAAAGATAATCAAATGTTCTGTATTCCTGATAAAGTTTTACCGGTTCATAGACAACGCGTTTTTTTGCCTCATCGTAACGCACCTCAACATAGCCGGTGAGAGGGAAATCCTTGCGTTGCGGGTGGCCTTCAAAGCCGTAATCGGTAAGGATACGGCGCAGGTCGGGGTGGGTCTTGAATTTTATGCCGTACATATCCCACACTTCACGCTCAAGCCAGTTGGCGTCGCCGAAGATCGCGCAGACGGAGTGTCCGGCAACATCATCGGCAAGGTGAATTTTCACAGTAATGCGCTGGTTATGTTTTAAGCTTAATAGCTGGTAGATAACTTCAAATCTTTTTTCCCTTTCAGGATAATCAACTGCAGTTAAATCGATAAGCTGTTTGAACATTGTCTGTGTATCATCGCGCAGGATGGTTAACAGATTCTCTATATTTTCAGGCGTTGAATGAAGTATTGCAGTATCATTCCTTATCTCGGAAGATGCGATGAACTCCCCTGCCCGGCCTGCTAATATGTTATTTAAATTCTGTTCCATGTTATGATATTTTCTGTTCGTGGTCCGGCGGTGTCGGGGTATTTTTTAAATGACTTCTGTAGATGACCGAATTTGTTCTTTTGATTTTATCCTGCAATTTTAATACGCCGTAAAGCAGGGCCTCGGCGGTTGGCGGGCAGCCGGGAACGTAAATATCAACCGGAACTATCCTGTCGCAGCCGCGAACTACGGAATATGAATAATGGTAATAACCACCGCCATTTGCACACGAACCCATAGAGATAACATAACGCGGCTCTGCCATCTGGTCATATACTTTGCGGAGGGCCGGGGCCATTTTATTGGTGAGTGTGCCGGCAACGATCATAACATCGGACTGGCGCGGGGATGGACGGAATATTATACCGAAACGATCAAGATCATAACGGCTGGCGGCGGTCTGCATCATTTCAACGGCGCAGCAGGCAAGGCCGAATGTCATTGGCCATAGCGAGCCGGTTTGCGCCCATGAAACTAACTGATCAAGCTTGGCGATAACAAAACCTTTATCGGTTATCTCGCCGGTAACGCGGTTAAGTATCTCATCCTGCGCAACGCCGGAGGGCAGGGGATTTATTAATTTTTTAGCCATATATGTTTTGTTTATTCCCATTCCAGTGCGCCTTTGTTCCACTCGTAAACAAAGCCTATGGTAAGTACACCTAAAAATACCATCATGCTCCAGAAGCCCAGTAACCCAGTATCTTTAAGGGTAATGGCCCAGGGGAAAAGAAAGGCTATCTCAAGATCAAAGATGATGAATAATATCGCCACCAGATAAAAACGGACATCAAACAAACTTCTGGCATCGGAAAAAGGCTCGAAGCCGCATTCATACTGGGAAAGCTTTTCGCTATCAGGCTTTTTCACGGATATTACATACGAAAGACCAATGATGATTCCGCTGAGCAAAGTTGCAACAGCGAGAAACATTAAAATGGGCAGATATTCGTTAAGTGAAAATTCCATGTTTATTAATCAAAATTATGTGCGTAAACTATTTTTGCAGGGCCTAATTGTCAAGGTAAATAACATGCTGGCTTTGTCGCGTAATTAATATAAACTGCTATTGTTGTTATTCAGAAAAATAAATCAGATTTATGTCGCAAAATATCTCCCCAATAAGAATGTCGGAATTACTGCTTACCAGATTCACCCATGATATAGCAGGCCCGGTGAGCGCCGTTTCCAACGGGCTCGACTTCCTGATGAACGATGCCAAGAACGCTGATGATCCCGGTGCTATTGAAATAAAGAACCAGGCGGTTGACCTTGTTGAGGAAAGCGCAAAGCAGTCTTTGGCGCGGCTACAGGCCTACAGGCTGGCTTATGGTGTGGTATATACTGATAGCGCTGAGACTCAGGTAAAAGAGATCATCGATATAATGAAGAGATTCTACCATAAATCGCAGGTGGAGATAAGATTCAACCAATCCGTGCCGGAAACCACATCAGCGCTGAAACGCCGGGTTTTAGTGGGTATGATACTTACGCTTTCAAGGGTTTTGATCTATGGCGGCAAGATAAATATATCTTTTGCAGGTGAGGGGAAAAAACAGATCCTTGTGAAAAGTTCGTCTGAAAAATACAAGGATCCCACGGTCATTCATGACATTCTAATGGATAAAGCCAGTACAGAGCCTGATGTTGAAAATGTTCCGTATTTCTTCATCCGTGAGACCTGCAAGCAATATGGCTGCAAGATAAATTTCAGGTATGGGGAAGAGAATGCCAGCAAATTTGTTGAATTCTCGGCTGAATTTCCTTCCTAAAGATTAAATCTATGGATGATCTGTTAAGTGAGTTTTTAGAAGAAGCCAATGAAAGCCTGACGAAACTCGATCAGGAATTCATAGTGCTTGAGAAAAACCCGGAAGACGAAAAGATCGTCGGCAGCATCTTCCGCGTTATGCATACCATTAAGGGAACCGCTGGGTTCCTTGGTTTTGAGCGGTTACAGAAAATAGCCCATGCCGCCGAGAATATCATGGATAAGGTGCGTGGTAAGGAGATACCGGTAAATCCTGATCTTATATCGCTTATACTGGAAGCGGTGGACGCCATAAAAGCACTAGTTGAGGGAATAGAACAAGGGGGGGCAGAACCTGATCTTGATTTTACAGAACTTGCAAAGACCATTAATGCTTACGCTGCCAGCGGCGGCAAGAAAGTAGCAGCTCCAGCGGCTAAAAAAGGTGCCGAGAACAAAACCCCTGACCTTGACGAGCCTATAGATTTTGATCCGATACCAGCTGATTACGCTGAAGTGGAAGCCGTTAACAAAACCCCTGACCTTGATGAACCTATCGATTTCGACCCTATCCCGGCGGATTATGCGGATGATACAAAGCCCCTTGCCCCGGTTTCTGAGGAGCAGAAGAAAAAGGCGGTTGATGCGGGCCTAAAAGCCATGGAGTCTGGCGATAAGAGATCCGGTAAATCATCATCACAGCAGGGTGTGAGGGTAAGCCTTGACGTGCTTGAGAATCTAATGCAGCTTACCGGCGAACTGGTGCTGACACGCAACCAATTGCTACAACTGAAACGCAGCCAGTCCAAGGAGTCCAAGAGAAATTCCGGCAATGATTTCCGTGATACGGTGCAGCGGCTTAACCTTATCACTACCGAACTTCAGGAAGGCGTTCTTAAAACAAGGATGCAGGATATAGGCAGTGTCTGGGCCAAATTCCCGCGAATCGTAAGGGATCTCGCCAAGGAACTGAATAAAAAAGCCGAACTGAAAATGATCGGTGAGGAAACCGATATAGACCGCCAGATGATAGAGGCCCTGCGCGACCCGCTAACCCATATGATAAGGAACGCAGTCGATCACGGTATAGAATCGCCTGAGGAAAGGGTTAAGGCCGGTAAAAGCGAAACGGGGATAATCACTTTAAGCGCCTATCATGAAGGCGGGCATATAATAATAAAAATTACGGATGACGGGAAAGGAATTTCCATCGACAGGGTCAAGAAAAAAGCGCTTGAAAGCGGCCTTACAACAGCTAAGGAGTTGGAGGGCATGAGTGAGCGGCAAATATTCCAGTTCATCTTCAAGCCGGGCTTCTCTACTGCAGAAAAGATAACTTCCGTTTCGGGCAGGGGGGTTGGAATGGATGTGGTGCTTACCAATATCGAGAATATCGGCGGCACTGCGGAAATAAATTCAGTAGCAGGCAAAGGCTCAGAATTCCTGATAAAATTACCACTTACCCTTGCCATCATGCCGGTGCTGAATGTTCAGTGCGCAGGTGAGGCTTACGCCATACCACAGATAAGGGTCTCTGAGATAGTGCGGGCGGAAATTCCAAAGACCAAGGAAAGTAATTTTAAGCGCGATGAAACAAAATTACACAAGATAGAAGAGATAAATGATAAGCCGGTGCTAAGGTTGCGCGGTAAGATAATAGCGCTGGTATCACTGGCCGAAGTGCTAGGCCTCAGGCCAGTGCGCGATGTATCGAAAGAGAATTTCATTGTGATCTGCGATGTTGGTTCCAGTATCTTCGGGATAATGGTCGATAAAGTATTCCATACCGAGGAAATAGTCGTAAAACCTAAATCCCCGTTGATCAAAAAGCTGGAAGTCTATTCCGGCAGTACCATACTGGGTGATGGCAGCGTTATACTTATCATAGACCCGAACGGTATACTGAAGCAAAGCGGCATAAATGTTATAAGCGAGACCAGGAGCGATTCCGAAGAGAAAGAGGCGTTCGATTCCGAGGAGATGAGCTTCCTGATGTTCCGTACCAACAGCAAGATACCCAAAGCGATACCGCTGGAACTTGTATCGCGGCTTGAAGAGATAGATTACAGCAAGGCCGAGGATTCCGGCGGCAATAAGGTTGTTCAGTACCGCGATGGCCTGATGAAACTTATTTCCATTGATGATAATGCGGCAATACCTGAAACGGGCATATATGATACCATAGTCTTCACCGACAGGGGGCATATAATGGGTATAGTGGTAGATTCCGTTGTTGATATAGTGCGCCAGAGAATGGATATAAAATCCCCTTCGATCAAGGAAGGCGTGATAGGCAGCATAATAATGCAGGGCGTTACCACTGAGCTGGTGGATGTAAGTTACTTCATCTCAAGGAACTTCAAGGACTGGCTGGGCCACAGCGAAGCCAATATAATAGATGGCGAAGTAGCGGTTGTAGAGGTCAGGAAACACGTGCTTCTGGTCGATGACAGCGCCTTCTTCCGCAAATTCATGAGGCCGCTGATACTTGCTTCCAACTACAGGGTATCCACCGCGCAGGATGGTCAGGAAGGGCTGGAACTGCTTAAAAAACACGGCCATGAGATAGATCTGGTGATAAGTGATATTGATATGCCAAGGATGAACGGCGTTGAGTTCGTTAAGGCCGCAAAAGCTGAGCCGGCGTTGGCGCATATACCGTTCATAGCGCTTACATCCCACGAGGAAGAGGATTTTGATCAGGATGTGCGTGAGATGGGTTTTGAGGCGCTGGTAACGAAATCCAACCGTAATAAGGTGGTAGAATCCATCAGGGAACTTTTGAAAGAGAAAAAAATAGAGATAGCAAATGGCTAAGGAATTAACGACCATAAAAGATAACCTTCCCGGCAACTATCTTGCTGTGCAGGAGCAATTCCTGCAGGTAAGGGCAGGTGGCCAGCTTTTCGGGATACCGGTGGTGCGGGTGCGCGATGTTCTGAAGCCCCAGAGGGTTACAAGGATACCGCTGGCCAAACCTGCGATAGAAGGTTTTATGAACCTGCGCGGCAGGATAGTTACCGTTATAGATTTGAGAAAAAGGCTTTTGATGGAAGCCCGCCCGGAAGGCCAGAAGAAAATGTTTGTTGTGGTTGAATCTGAGGGAGAATTATACTGCCTGCAGGTGGACGAGGTTGGCGATACCAAAATGATGCCAATATCAAGCTTCGAGAAAAGCCCGGAAAATATGATAGCGCTATGGAAAGAACTGTGCAGAGGAGTTTTCAAGCTTGAAAAAGACCTTATGCTTGTGCTGGATATAGGTAACCTGATAAATTTCTGAAGATAACCTAAAAGTGGGCTTAAAATGAAAAGATTCAGACCGGAAGCGGTAATAGCCACTTTTTTCGGGATAGGTAAATTCCCCTTCGCCCCCGGCACGCTTGCCAGCCTTGTTTCCATAATATTAGTGGCGTTACTGTTCTATCAGCCACATATGATAGAGATCGAAGATAAACGATATTTAGACCTGGGGGCGGTGATAATAAACCCTAATTATATAGTCCATTTTCTGGCGCTTATGTCTTTGATACTCCATGTAACTGGTGTATGGGCAAGCGATAAATATTCTAAATTAATCAATGTAAAAGACCCAGGATGCGTAGTTATAGATGAGGTGGCCGGTATATTTACTACCAGCACACTGGTTGCAATGGTTTTTGCCGGGTTACTGGTGTTCGACGAAAAGACCTATATACTTTACCTTATAATCTCATACTGGTTCTTCCCGGCAATATTCATCCTGTTCAGGATATTCGATATATTAAAGCCGTGGCATATAGGCCGGGCAGATAGAAAGTTTGAGGGTGGCTTTGGTATAATGATAGATGATCAGATCGCTGCGATCTACTCTGCGATAAGCTTTTATATCATATTTTTCGGATTAAAATATTTTGGGATATTGGATAAAATGATCTCGGTATAAAATGTTTCATGGGAAACATTTTTAATTTACCAGCTTCAAACCGCTATTCTTCTTACCAAGAAAATTTTCTGCGATAAGATCGGTTATTCTTTCGGCGATAACTTCTTTCGGTTCCTTCTCAAGACACTCCTGCGTATCTTCTGTTATTATGCACACGGAATTCTTATCAGAGCCGAAAACATCATCTTCAAGAACATTGTTCGCAACTATCCAGTCGCAGCCTTTTCGCTCTCTTTTAACAAGGGCATTCTCTATTAAATGCTCAGTTTCAGCGGCAAAGCCTATAACAAGACGCGGGCGGCTTTTATGTGGTTTGGAAAGCTCAGAAAGGATGTCTGGGTTCTCGATAAGGGAAAGTATCTGGATCTGGTGGCCGGGATCTTTCTTTATCTTATGGCCGGATTTGGATTCAGGCTTCCAGTCTGCCACGGCTGCGGCGCATATAACAACATCAGCAGGCAATAATTTAAGGCACGAATCCAGCATTTCCTGAGCTGATTCAACCGGGATGAATTTTACATTCTCAGGGATATTAAGCGAGGTAGGGCCGGATACCAGAAACACTTCTGCGCCGCGCTTAGCAAGGGAATCCGCAATGGCATAACCTTGCTTGCCGGAGGAATAATTGGAGATATAACGCACCGGGTCTATGTTCTCACGCGTCGGGCCACTAGTGACGATACATTTTATCCCGGTAAGAGTGTTTTGCGGTTTATTCAGGTTTTTTTTTGAGCCGGGATTTTTGAGGTATTCTTTCAGGTATTTCAAAATATCGTCCACTTCAGACATTCTGCCCAAGCCTTCTTCTCCACAGGCAAGTTTGCCGGCGGCGGTCTCGATGAATTTAACCCCATCTTTCTTAAGCTGTGCAATGTTTCTTTTTGTCGCGGGATTCTCAAGCATTTTTGTATTCATTGCAGGTGCAACGATAACAGGTTTATCAGAAGCAAGACAGATCGTAGAGGCCAGATCATCGCAAAAACCATTGGCCATTTTCGCGAGGAAATCAGCTGACGCAGGAGCTACCAGAACAATATCATTCTTCCTCGATAAAGAGATATGCGCCATCTCGGCTTCATCTTCCGGCGTGAACATATGTTCGTAAACTTTATTACCGGAGAGATAGGAAAGTGAAAGGGGTGTTACGAATTGCGCAGCTGACCTTGTAAGCACGCAGGTAATATCATGCCCAGCCTCTTTCGCACGCAGGACAAGTTCCGGGATCTTTATGGCAGCGATGCTGCCGGTGGATATAAGTAATATCTTGGCCATTATAAACTTAAAATTTAATTATCATCAGAATAGATAGTATACCCAATAATATCGCAGTAATAAAGCCTTTCCAGAAATTTTCAGCGGAATCAGATTTAGGATAATAATCAGATGGTTGTTTGCGAACTACCACACCTTCTGGGGTTATTACCTTGTTAATATCACGCATCACACGGCCAAAACTGCGGAAAGATTCGATGGCTTGCTTTAAATTCTCCTCGAATTTTGCTCGTGGCCCTAAATTATCCTGTCCCCATTCCTCGATAAGATCGCGCGATATTTCCCAGAAATTTACCTGCGGATTTAATTTGCGCGCGATGCCTTCTGCCATCATCATTGTTTTCTGTAACAGCAGGAATTGCGGCTGGCCTTCCATTTTGAACTGTTCGGTGACCTTGAAAAGTTTTTGCAAAAGCCTTGCGATGGATATCTGGTTCTGCGGCAGATCAAATACTGATTCGCCTATGGCACGGCAGGCCTGCGCGAATAATTCCCTTGATTGTGTATCAGGTATTATGCCCGCTTCAAAATGTATATCGGAAACTTTTTTGTAATCTTTATTTAAGAATCCGAGCAACATTTCAGCGATGAATATACGGCTCTTTTTATCC
>CAYRJW010000063.1:0-8991 GCA_964424715.1 uncultured Rickettsiales bacterium
GGAATTACGGCTACCAAGATATTTTCCGATGAGGGGATAAAGACCAATGTAACACTTTGCTTCTCGGCGGCTCAGGCGATACTGGCGGCTAAGGCCGGGGCTACTTATGTTTCACCGTTCGTAGGCAGGCATGATGATGTAGGTCAGGATGGCATGCAGCTTATCTCCGAGATCAGGCAGATATATTCCAACTATGAGAATTTCCGCACCGAGATACTGGTTGCCTCCGTGCGCCACCCTATCCATGTGATACAGGCCGGGCTGATGGGCGCGGATGTATGCACGATACCACCGGCTACGATTAAACAACTGGTAAAACACCCGCTTACTGATGCGGGTTTAAAAACCTTCATGGCGGATTGGGAAAAGACCGGGCAGAAGATCTAGACTCAATTCCTCAGCTTGACTGAGGAATCCCGTAATTAATCTCACGAGATCCCTTGGTTGAACCAAGGGATTATTTACCCTGATATTTCTGCTGGGCGTATAGCAGTATCTGGCTGGCGATAGGGGCGGCGGTCATGGAGCCGGCGCCGCCGTTCTCTACTACTACACCTACTGCGAATTTTGGTTTGAATATTGGGGCGAAGCCGATGAATATGGAGTGGGTTTCTTTGGCTTCCAGCGCTTTGGAACGTTTTCCGTAAAGGTTCTTATCGATGCCGCGCACCTGCGCAGAACCGGTTTTTCCGGCCATTGCGTATGCTGGAATATCTATGCGTGAGCGGATACCGGTGCCTCCAGCCTCGTTCACGACCGCTATCATGCCGCCGCGGACTATATCAAGCACTACCGGGGCGATGCCTTTTATAAAATCGAAGCTGCGTTCATACTGGTTGTTCTCTATCATTATCCTTGGCTGGATGCTCCGGCCTGTTGCAAGGCGCGATGCGAGGACAGCAAGCTGCAACGGCGTAACCTCTACATAGCCCTGCCCTATGGCGGTGTTCAGGCTTTCGCCTTTGTACCATGGCTGGTGGAAACGCTGCATCTTCCATGCGCTGCTAGGGATTATGCCACCTTCCTCGGACGGAAGTTCAATACCGGTTTTTTTACCAAGCCCTAAAAGATGTGAATAATAGGAAATTTTATCAACGCCCACACGCTGGCCTACCTCATAGAAGAATACGTTGCATGATTGCTGTATCGCACTGTGAACATTCATTGCACCGAGGCCCTCTTTTTTCCAGCAATGGTAGCGGCGGCCGCCGAAATCGGTGTAGCCAGGGCAGAATACCTGCGTGCCGAGATCAATAACACCTTCCTGCAATGCCGAGGCTGCCGATACTGTTTTGAATGTGGAACCGGGCGGATAGGTCATGGTGATGGTTTTATTCTTAAGCGGCTTATCGATATTTTTATATATCTCCTGCAGCTGGTCGCTCTTTATTCCGGCGGAGAACCAGTTCGGGTCAAAGTCCGGCACGGAGGCCATTGCCATCACATCGCCGTTATCAACCTTCATCAGCACCGCGGAACCGCCTTCGGTCTTCAGCCCGCCCTTGCCTTTCAGCAGGCCGTGGAGATATTCCTGTAATTCGATATCGATGGTTAGTTTTACATCATCACCTTTTATCGCGGCCTTGTATGAGACATCTTTCAGTGAGCGGCCCTTTGCATCAGTTTCCACCTCGGTATAGCCGGGCTGGCCGAAAAGGGCGTTCTGCATGGTGAGTTCGATACCTGTTTGCCCTACGCGCAGATCAGGGTGTTTTAATATCTCGCCATATAATTTTTTGTTCTCTTCGTTGAAGTTGGTTATCTTGCTGGTATAGCCGACCACGTGGCAGGTGGAAGGCCCATATGGATAGCTGCGCTGCTCGAAGAAGGTGACATCAGCCCCTTTGAGATCGCGCGATCTCACTTTTATCTTCGCTATATTCTCCCACGACATGAAATTATCGATGATGAGCGGGTATTCGGTTTTCTTATCTGCAATGAGTTTTAGGACCTCATCAACCTTATCCTGCGGATATGATATTGCCTTGGCTATCTGTAAAAAACTTTCTTTTTTGTCGGTGTCTTTGATGGGAGAAAATAATAGCTGGTAACGCGGAAGGCCTTCTGCCAGTACATTGCCGGAGCGGTCCTTCACCGAACCACGGCGCGGCAGAACGGGAATAAGCCTTATGCGGTTACCTTCAGCAAGGTCACGGTAAACATTGCCTTCCTTCACCTGCAGATGGTAAAGCCTTGCGCCAAGCGCGGCCAGCGCAGCCATCTTACCGGCAGTAAGCAGGAAAGAACGGCGCGATATTATGCCAAGTTTTTCCGATGTAGGGTTGACTATGCTCATATTAGATCCGTAACGAAATTATTTTTTTCAACCGCAAAATTGCCAGAACCCTGTGGCACACCGGGTATATCAGGAAGGTAAGTATATATTGCAGAACTATATCGAAATTGAAGAATACATCACCTAAATATAAATAGGCCACGATAAGTTTCACCATCACGAATATCAGCAGGAAATATCCGAAGAATCCCCACACTACAAGGAAGCCGTATTTTATGACATCGTTGCGCTGGTGCGAGGTAAGCAGATAGGCGATAAGCAGGCTAAAACTATCCATGCCAAGCGGCTGTAAAAATATTATATCCGAGACAAGCCCTATAACAAAAACCGTAAGCGAGCCGATAAGATCAGGATAGGTGAACACCCAGTAGAACACGCACACCGCCGCGATGGACGGGGTGAAGGTGTAATCATAGACAGTACCATCATTACTTGCCGATATCAATATCAGCAGGCTCGACAGGAATATCGGGATTATCTGGTAGAATCTGTTCAAGAATAGGTTCATTTCAAAATAAATACATAATCCAGCGAACTCCAGTCGGCGTAGGTTTCTACTATTACCTGTCCGCGGTTTATTTCTTTTACGTAGCCAACCGGGATATCAGCCGGGAACAGGCCGCCATCGCCGGAAGTGAGTATCTCCTCACCGAGCGAAAGTTTATTGGTGGAAATTATATAATCCAGCCGCGGGTTCTTCGTGCCGGTGCCGACCAGTATCGCACGCTTGCCGTAATTCTTGCTTTTTACCGGGATGTTGGAACGCTTATCGGTAATTAATATTATGCTGGCAAGGTTCCCCGCCACTGATTCCACCTGCCCTACTAACCCATCTTCGTTGATGATTATATCATCCTTGGTAATTTTATCGATATCGCGCGCCTTGATGTAACCAGCTTCAACAATGGGTCCTGGGCTGCGGGCGACTATGCGGGCGGTAAGAAATTCCTGCGGTGGCGCGGGCAGGACATTTAGTTTATCCTTGAGTTTCTCGTTCTCTTCCTTCAGCAGATATAATGCTATGCGCGCCTTGAAATTCTGTTTTTCCAGCTCCTCCGCACGTTTGGCGATGGTGTTGGCATAAAGCACATTCTGCACCGCACTCGCAAACCCGCCCACAGACTTGGCCGCAGTACCAAAAACATTGGTGACCGGATAAAGTACATTAGCGAAACGTGTTTTATATTTCTCAGTAAAATCCGGCCAGAATTTATTGATGGAAATGGTAAGCATCGCCGCCACGATAAAGATAACCAGCGACACCCGCGCAACCAGTATCATCACCTGTTTTATCAGAAGAATTCTATCTGTTTTCTTGTCGGACATTATATTTTTTTAAAACTATAGAATAGCTTATACTAAGCTTAGGGGGAAATTCAATATAAACTCTGGGAAATCGGAGAAAGGTTGAATTGGAAAGGTTTGGGGAATAGTAAAGATAGCACTAACCCAGTTGCGATTCCACTGCGACGGAACGCCTGCTGGTGTGATCTATCCTGCTGGTCCGGGCAGCGAGTTTTTTATCTTCTGTTCTGGCGATTAACTCTTCAATGCTAGTATTTCTGTTCTCAGCACCCAGCATGTAAATATCCCTGCCGGAACCATTATTGCTCCATTGTTCATATTTTTTTGCAAGATTTGTTATAAGGTCAAGGTTTGCCTGCACCCTTTCGGAAGTTAGGTCTTTCAGCGCTATTCCTATATTATTCTCAAAATCACTTTTAGTTTTTTCCATTGGAATTTCGCCTATGCGACTCAGATCAAGCTTTATATTTCCTTTTTCGATCTCTTCCAAGAACCATTTTTGCACAGATTTTTCATTCTCATCTGCAACAAAGTCACCATAACCCCGGTTTTGGTTAAAAACCAGGTTACCCTCGCTTACCTCAAAACCCATTGTAGATTTAGGATTGCCTTTAAATCTTATTGAATATACCTGATAGCCTTTTTTACATTCAGTAACCCCATCGGCAGAAGCACAATGCTTTAAAGCCTTACCCTCGGCATCAAGCTCATACGAGTGCGTAATATTATATATGCTATAACCTTCCAATCCTTTTTCAGTAACCTCAATCTCTTTTTTTGGAAGTGTATGGTACCAACTGCCCTCTTCCGCAAAATCTCGCAATGTCTCACCAGTAGTTTTTACCATACTTATCCTGTGCCTGCGCCATTGCTCATACATTTTTACTATTTGTGACAGGTTTTTATTCTCAAGAAAATATTTTGTTATTTTATCTTTTACAGGATCTGTGATCTTAGCAAGATCTTCACCTTTCAGCCTTTCAAGCTCTGCCAGCCTGTTATCACCCTTATATTCTTCGGCAACAATATAATGCGCTATATAATTAAATGCCTTTTGCACCTCATGCGATTTCCCTATCATTTTATCGGAAATATTATTTACCTGCTCCAATAATACCCGCCAATTCACATCACCGCGAAACTCGCCGGTTTCATTATTGTAAGTTACACTGGCCTTACTATTTGCAATAATTCTCCTGATATCAAAATCAACACCTTTAAAAGCATTCTGCAATTCTGTTAATTTATGTACTACAAGCCTGTATGCCGCATATTCATAGACCTCACCGTCCTTACCCAATTTATTTTTATCAGGTATCCTGTAACCAAATTTTTTATTTTCTCCGGAATCATCAGGCGATTTTATACTATTACAAAATATCTCTCTGAGTTCCTGTGGAGTATTTTTATGAGATACCTGAAGTAATTTTGAGCTTACATCACCTGTATTAGAAGAAATATGATATCCATAGAAATTGCTATCGCGGATCATATCGCCTGCAAGTTCACCACCAATATCCTTTAATGAAGCAGCTGCATCTAAGTTTAGTTTTACTATATCCGGATGACCATTGTAACAGGCATTGGTAAAACCGGTATATTTACCGTGCACCCCTTTTACAGAGAGCATATCTTTAACCATTTCATCGCCGCCGCATTCTTTAGCCCATTTAAGGTTTAATTTTACTATATCGGTATGACCTCTATGGCAGGCAGTATAAAATCTATAATATTTATCATAGGAAAGTACCTCTCTTACCGCTTCAACACCACCATGTTCCAATATCCATTCAAGTGCAGGTCTGGCCTTATCTATTTTACCATAGATACAACCATCATTAAATTCCGATATCTTTTCGCTTAACCCCTCTATCATCATTTCTTGAATATAATTAATAGCTAAACTATTATACCATATAAAGGTTAACAAATCGTTAAGCAACAATAACTATATATATCAAGATATTATCTGCCGGCTATCAAGCAGCATCTACATCAGGGATATCCATATGCTTCACGCCCGCGGTGATCTTGGCCAGCAGGGAGAAATGCTCCGGCAATACGCGGTTCAGGAAGAAACGCGCCGTAGCCAGTTTGCTTTCATAATAGAGTTTTTCGGTTGTGCCGGATTCCAGTGCTTTCAGTGCTATCTTGGCGGAACGCGCCCAGATATAGCCTATCACCACTAATGAGAACATGGTCTGGTAATCCACGCTTGCGCCGCCGGCCTCTTCCTTGTTGGCCATTGATTTCTGCGCTATCCATAAGCTGGCCTGACGCAGGGATTTAAGGCCTGCATAGAATGGCTTGGTGAATTCCGCCATTTTTTCATCATCGCGGTTATCATCAACAAATTGTTGCGCGGGGTGGAAGAAGGCGCGCAGCAGGCGGCCGGTTCCGGTCGGTAATTTGCGGCCGACAAGGTCCAGCGCCTGAACGCCGTTGGTGCCTTCATATATCTCGGTGATGCGGCAATCACGCAGGAACTGTTCCATGCCGTAATCGCGGATATAGCCATAACCGCCAAGCACCTGCATGCCGGTATGCGCGGTTTGCGTGCCCTGCCCGGTTAAATATGATTTAACGACAGGCGTAATCAGCTGCACGAAATCATCTGCATCTTTGCGCTCCTGCTCATTCTGCGATTTATGTGCCTTATCCACATTCAGATATGTCCACAGCGCAAGTATCCGGCCGCCTTCAGCAAATGCGCGCATCTGCAGCAGCATCTTACGGACATCCGGGTGAACGGTAATAGGATCAGCTTTTTTATCAGGATGCTTTGCACCGTTAAGGCCACGGCCCTGCAGGCGTTCTCTCGCATAAGCAAGTGCATTCTGATATGATACTTCACCAATACCAAGCCCCTGCATGCCAACCAGCAATCTGGCTTCGTTCATCATCGCGAACATGCCGCGCATACCCTTGTTAGGCTCGCCTATCATATAGGCTTTCGCATCGTCATAATTCATCACGCAGGTAGGCGTTGCGTGCAGGCCCATCTTATGTTCCAGCGCACCGCAGTTTATCTTGTTGCGCTCACCATTGGTGCCATCAGCGTTTACATTATATTTACCCGCGATGAAAAGCGAGATGCCTTTAATGCCTGCCGGTGCATCCGGCGTGCGCGCAAGGATAAGGTGGATGATGTTCTCAGCCGCCTCATGCTCTCCGCATGAAATGAATATCTTCGAGCCGGTGATGTTATAGGAACCATCAGCATTTGGCTCTGCCCTTGTGGTAAGCAGGCCGAGATCAGTGCCGGCACCCGGTTCGGTCAGGCACATTACGCCGGTCCATTCACCGGTGGTAAGTTTTGGCAGGTAAGCCTTCTTCTGCTCATCTGTGCCGAACATATGAATTGCGGTGTAAGCGCCGTGGGTAAGGCCTGGGAATAGCCCGAACGCAAGGTTCGCCGAGCAGATCATCTCCACCACCGCGGCATTAAGGACATTAGGCAGGCCCTGCCCACCGTAAGCCGTATCGCAGGCAAAACTTCCCCAGCCATTTGCAACATATTGCTGATATGCTTCAAGGAAGCCATCGGCCAGAATGACCTTGTTATAGCCATCATCGCCTTTCACAAGCTTCAACCCCTGAGCATCGCCGGAAACATTTATCGGCTGCAGCACTTCCTCACAGAACTGCGCGCCACCTTCCAATATGGCATCAATGGTGGAAAGGTCCTCAAACCCCTGCATGCCGGAACCCTGCAGCTTCTCGATCTCCAGCCACTCCTTGAGTGCGAATTGTATATCCCTTATCGGCGCTTTGTATGATGGCATGTGTTACTCCTGATTAAACTTTTATTATCCTAATTCCTAAGCGGTTTGCCGGTATCAAGCATATGCTCGATGCGGTCAAGCGTGCCCTTGTTCTTCACCAGTTCAACGAAAGCTTCGCGTTCCAGATCCAGCATCTGCTGTTCGGTGATCTCTTTCAGTATATCGGTGTTACCGCCGGAAAGAACCCAGGCGCAGGCACGGGTCACTACCAGATCATATTCAGTGATCTGATTGGTCTTACGCATGTCTTTCATCCGCATTTCCATTGCGGTGCGGGCGGTCTGGCCCGGCAGGTTGATATTGGATGTAACCGGCGGCTGATAGTTTGGAACAAGTTCCAACGCTTTTTTCTTGGCATCGGCCAGCAGGCGTTTGCGGTTCATTGTTATGCTGGATCTTTCATTTAATATCAGCATGGATTTAGCTTCCTCGGCAGAGCGGGAAACTTTGGCGGTGGAGATGTTCATCATCGCCTCACCGAATGGCGGCATTACGTTGAACCATGTTTTTGCCGCAGGTATCCAACTGAACCAGCCGCCGAATTTTGCAGCCCATGAATCATCCTCACGGCGTTTTTTGATCTGGCGGTAAATGAATTCCTTACAGCCGCCCCAGCCCGGTATTAAACCGACGCCAACTTCCACAAGGCCGGAATATAATTCTACATGGGCCTGCACCGCATCGCAATGCACCAGCAGCTCACACCCGCCGCCAAGCGCCATGCCAGCAGGCGCGCCGACCACCGGGAATGGTGCGTATTTCAATTTCATATAGGCATCCTGTCCCTGTTTTATTATGCCATCTATCTCTTTCCATGCAGCAACATTGGCCGCGAACAGAAGCACACCGATATTCGCACCGACGGTGAAATTATCAGAATCATTACCGACTATCATCGCTTTGTAATTCTTCTTCACTTCATCAACAGATTTATCGAGAAGCTCTAAAATCAAAGGGTCTAGCGAGTTCATTTTTGAATTGAATTCAAAGCACACCACACCATCACCAACATCCCACAGGGATGCGGAAGGATTCTTTAATATTGGCTTGGATTTCAGTTTTATTTCCGCCAGATCCCACGCTTCCGGGTTGAACGGGATGGCTTTGTAATTACCGCTGAGAGTGAAATATTTACGCTCGCCATTCTCTATTTTATATAGAGGGTTGCCGTTAGCTTTTTCCAGAATGGCCGGAACTTTTATATTTTCGTTCTTTAATCTCTCAACGAATATCGCAACGCCGGATTTTTCCTTGGTGGCGAACTTATCGATAAGCTCGAACGGACCGTATTTCCAGTTATAGCCAAGCTTCATCGCTTCATCGATATCGGTTATCTCATCGGCGATAGTGCCGGCAAGATTTGCGGTGTAAACCAGCGTATCGCGCAGAACCGGCCATGCGTATTTAGTGCCTTCATCATTGATATCGAACATCGCAGAAAGGCCGCCTTTAGCGGCATCAGTTGATGCAAGGCGTGGTTTTTTGGATTCTACATAATTGCCGGTCTGCAGATCGATAGATTGTTTTATCTTCCTGCCGCCCTCACCTTTTTCAAGCTTGTAGAAACCGCCTTTGCCTTTACGGCCGGTATAACCATCTGCCATC
>CAYRJW010000064.1:0-8918 GCA_964424715.1 uncultured Rickettsiales bacterium
TCAAGAAGTTCAGCATCATCAACCTGGTCAACTTTATTCATGTAAACAACGATAGCAGGAACACCAACCTGACGAGCAAGAAGGATGTGCTCACGAGTTTGCGGCATAGGGCCGTCAGCTGCGTTAACAACAAGAATCGCGCCATCCATCTGTGCAGCACCAGTGATCATGTTCTTTACATAATCGGCGTGTCCAGGGCAGTCTACGTGTGCGTAGTGGCGTTTTTCAGTTTCATATTCAACGTGAGCAGTATTGATAGTGATACCACGCGCTTTTTCTTCAGGAGCAGCATCGATCTGGTCATATGCTCTGAATTCTTTACTGAAATATTTAGTGATAGCCGCTGTAAGCGTTGTTTTACCGTGATCCACGTGACCGATGGTACCGATATTACAGTGCGGTTTCGTCCTATTGAACTTTTCTTTAGCCATAGTTATTCTCCGTTTTTGGTTTCTGGTTTTTCGTTATTCGAATTCAGCTAAGAACTAAAAACGAACAACTAAAAACCACTTAAAAAAGGTTTGCCACGCCTTTTGGAGCGAAATGCTCCAGGTTACCTTAAGGAAACCGTTCACACCTGCATCATGATAACCCATATAACGCAGAAGCTTTTGCCCAGAACGGCTCTTAAGAATTTAACGCGCTTTTAATAGATGAGAATTTCCTCGGGTGCAAGAAAAAAATACTCTACTGAAAAAACTAACGGATTTTTTATATCGGCTATGTTACAGTACCTTCACTGGCTCGTGATCAGGATAGTTATTTTTGAATAGTTTTGAATGATATTGCCCCCCCGCCAAAGACCTAACGCCATAAGAATCTTTAATGGCTGAACCTCTATAACCCCCTTAATTTCATCCGGAGACAAAGGGTTAATCTATTGATATATATGCACATACAAATAAAAGCCTCTTTGTTAACGAAAAATTAACCTTTTTGTGATACAATCATAGGCATAACAAAATATATGATATGAGCGGCAAAAAACCTAAAAAACCGACCACTGCGAATCTGATGCTGAAGGATAGCGGCGAGTTATTCATGTTCAGATATTATGATGTCGAGACGGATGACGAATATATACTTCTTCAGACCTCCAGCGAAGGGCTTGAGAACGTATCGGTAACACATGTAAAAGACGGGAAAGCCAGCAGCGAGCAAGGTGCGCTACTGTCCTTATCAGATGCCCTGAAGCGGGTAAGCCAGTATGGCAATGCAGATATACATGCAGTGAACGGCGAAAAAATATCCCGCAAAGATTATTTTCGTAACATAGTTAATCTGCAATTACTGGATGGCAGTATCAAGAATGAAGATATCGAAAAAATAAAAAATGATGGCGGTATATTAAAAGATATAGTTGAGAGTTATACCTCAGATAAGCGCCTGTCAGAAAAAGAATATGATGTTATCATAGGGCTGGAGAAAATAGTTAAGGACAGCTCTGACAAGCCGCTAAAAATGGCCCAGAATCTGGCAATAGATGGCTTTTCCTCGGAAGATAAAAAAATAATAAAAGCCCTCTCAGAGATAATAGTGGCAAAAGACGCGGATGAGATCGATAAAAAGAAGGATGGAGAAAATTTATATAATACCGCGATAAATATAATTTCTGATAATATAGTTACCCCCGATGAGACCAAAATGCTGAACCTCCTTTCCGAAAAAGCCATAGCCATCCTGACAAACCGCAAAGCCCTGAACCGGCTGGATCGCTAATCCTCCCACACACCTAGTCATTCTGTCCCCCTCAGCCCTTAGCCCTCAGCCTTGAAAATATTTAAAAATATTTTCACTCAGGTACTTCCGCCCCCTTTTTTCCTCTATTATACTAAACTCAATCGGCTTAAAATCGATGTGTTGCGCAACATATCAAGCCCATTTGTAATTGCTCCCTACGATCTCTTGGCGGATGGTCGTAAGGTGCATCACACATGGCTTGCGAATTCCTTTGGGTGAAATATGAGGTTGAGGAGTCTTATATTGAACCGTAAACATCGGAATGCCGCCGGTTAAAAACGGAAGGCGCCTTCTACTGGCTAGATTTTGTTAATGAGCATAGCGAATTTACAAAATATGCCATCACGCTGTAGCTTCTTAGCGAAGGCGGATTAGGAACTTACAAGCTAACGAACTTAGGAATTAAAAAACTATATATACCACCCACCATGTCATCCCGACCGCAAAGCGCGTCGGGATCTCACCTGACCGTGGGGAAAATATGAACTAACGTTTCAACACCCCCGCTCCGGCGAGATCCCGATGTGCTGCGCAACCGGGATGACATTGTTGTTTTATATTTTAGAAAGCTCCACGCGGCGGTTCTTGGCGCGGCCTTCTGCAGTATCATTAGATGATACCGGTTTTGAATCGCCGAAACCTTCGGCTTGCAGACGGGTCTTTTCAACACCATATTTCTTTACAAGCTGGTTCATTACCGCTTCGGCACGGCCCTGAGAAAGCTCTATGTTATGCTGAACCGGGCCGGTATTATCAGTGTGGCCGCCTATTTTAAGGCTAAGGTTCGGGTTCTGCTTCATCATTTTAGCGACCTCTTCAAGAGTTGGATTGCTTTCAGTTTTGATAAGCGTGCGGTCTATATCAAAATATATGCCGTATATATCTATCTTACCACTCTCATCAAGCTGTTTGGCCATGCTGTCAGCATCAGGAGTATCAGTTGCTACTACCGGAGGTGTCGGCGCAAGCTGGCTTGCGACCGGGTGATATTTCGATTCGATCACATCAACCGCAACAAGGGTTTCGCCGGTATTAAGTGCGATGGCTTCCTTTTTCGGGTCTTCCATCTCAGGCTTTGTCCAGCTCAGATCATTGATCCTTTCAACCGATAATACTGAAACGGTCGTAGAGGTATTTTTAACCTTGTTATTGGATTGCGCAGCTACATAGCGCGGAACCTGTGTGCCTTCGGTAAGCGGTGACATCAGATTGCTTATATCGGTCTTATTCTGCAGGAAGAATTTATCCTCGAATTTATTCTCGTTCTTGAACTGATCAGGGGTCAGCTCGAATATTTTAACGATATTCGAATCTTCAAGCGCATCCTCATAATGCCTTATGGCCTCAAGCGATGAATGGCCTTTAGGGATACGGTAAACATAACGCGTAAGCTTGCCCTCGATCTTCTCAAGCTTGTTGAAACTGTTCGATTCAAGGTTGAAATTATCCAACGGCAGCAGATATTCATCATAGGTCTTCGTTTCAAAACCCACCAGATCGGAATCCTTAAAGCGTTTCAGGCGTGAATCATCCTTACCCTCCACCACATCGATCGCATGAACCTGCGTCGCAGAAAAAGACATCAAAGCCATAGAAACACTTAACACTTTCAGAATTCTCATACACTTCCTTCCATTGGTTAAACTCCATATAACAGGAGAGCATATAAGTTTTGAATCATGAATGAAGGTGGATTTGTAAGTTTGATATAAGAGGTAATTTTATCATGTTTTTGCCGCACCCATTCAACACCCCACAAGCAACCTTTTGATTTTAAATAATATAAAAGCTTATTCCCATTAACGATTTATTAACCTTTTTGTGGTAGAATGAGGTATGGCACAGAATATAGAAAATAATTATGTAGATAATCGGGATATCGATAAACTTCTTTCGAAAGAACAGGCTCAATATTTTTTCAAAAATCCTGTCTTTAAAAAATATCAAAAACTTATAAATTCTCTAGAAGAAGGGAAAAAGAACAGCTTTGAATGGGAGCCGGATTCAGGTACTCTAGAGTTTACACGACAAACATCATGGGATGTACGTCCTAGTTTAAGATATATAGAGAAAATAGCCCGTGACGAATTAAGAATAATCAGCGGCGCCGATCTGGATAAAGCTTATGATTATACGCAGACTTTAGATGAAAGGCAGAAATTTTTAATAGCGAAATCAAAAATATATTCAGCTAAAAATATAAAGATAATGTCTCTGACAAAAGATGACGTAATTGTTATTGAACCATTAAAACCTTCTGACGATAATTATGGCAGGATGTTAGCTTATAAAGTAAATATAGATAAATTGAATATAGAAAATTTTTTTAAGGCTCATACGGAACTGGTACAATCAGTAGATAACTTGAACACAAGGATCACAGACGATTTTAAAAACTCTCAATTTAAAGTAAATTTCCGCGAAATAGAAATAGATGTTACAGATACTATTTTGGAAATGCATAATATAAAGAGCTCTGCAAATAAATGGCAGAATAAATTCACGGATTTCGACCCGCTCGAAAGAAAGGGCAGCTGGGAATTTGGTAAGAATTAGGTATTACATTTTTATGCCCTTCCCGACTCCTCCCCTAACAGCATCTGACAATACCTGTAAATCTGTAGAGGCAGTAACATATAGATGATTTGCTGTCTCTCCCTGGCCTTCAGCTATAGATGCAAGAATTTCCTGCCCGCTAGCATAACCATATTTATCGCCCATATTGTCGTAGGTTAAATTTGCAATATCAACCACTGATTCATAACCATATACCGCATTTTTTATTATACCGACCACCAGTTGATTTTCTATATTGGTGGCATCAGGAATTTTGAGGCGTTGCCTCAATGGGTCATTTCTTAAATCACTGAAAGCTTCTTTCGCATCCTTGGCCGCACTGTGCATTTTTATGGTCTGATTGATCAGCGAACAAAACGTACTGAATATTTTATTATCTTGCCTTAATCTTTCAATATTTCCTGGCATATGCCCCTTATCCTTAATGCCCTATTATAACATATACAGATACTTACACAAATAAAAAACCCGGGACAAGCCCGGGTTTTTCTTAATTATTATCTCGAAAAAACTCGCTAGAATTGAGTGGAAACTTCCAGTTTGTGAGGAGCGGAAGCGAGCATACACTTAGTATGTAAGCTGAGCACCACAGCAAATTGGAAGTTTACGCCAATTATAGTAGAGTTTTAAGCAACCTTCGCTTTAACCTCAGCTGCCACATTCGCAGGAACCTGGTCATAATGTGCAAATTCCATAGTGAATGATGCGCGACCTTGGCTCATAGAGCGAAGCGTTGAAACGTAACCGAACATCTGTGCCAGTGGCACTTTTGCTTTTATCACTTTTGCGTTAGCTCTGTCATCCATGCTTTGTATCTGGCCGCGGCGGCTGTTTAAGTCACCTATTACATCACCCATGTAATTTTCAGGGGTAACAACTTCAACCATCATTATTGGCTCAAGAAGTACAGGTTTAGCGGATTCCATTGCTTCACGGAAGCCGGCACGGGCTGCGATCTCGAACGCTAGTGCGCTTGAATCCACATCGTGGTAGGCACCGTCAGTAACGGTAACTTTGAAATCGATGGTTTGGAAGCCAGCGATTGGGCCGGTAGCGGCTTGCGCCTGAATACCTTTATCGATCGCAGGAATGAATTCCTTAGGTATGTTACCACCAACAACTTCATTCTCGAACTCATAACCGGTACCCGGTTCTTTAGGCTCGAATGTCATTTTGATCTTCGCATACTGACCAGAACCACCAGACTGTTTTTTGTGCGTATAAACGATATCGGTCTTTTTAGTGAAGGTCTCACGGTAAGCCACTTGCGGCGCGCCGATGTTAGCTTCAACGCCGAATTCGCGTTTCATACGATCAATGATGATCTCAAGGTGTAACTCGCCCATTCCTTTAAGGATGGTCTGACCTGTTTCATCATCGGAAGATACGCGGAGCGAAGGATCCTCAGCCACAAGACGGCCGATAGCTGTACCCATTTTCTCCTGATCGGCTTTGGTCTTAGGTTCAACCGCGATCTCGATAACAGGCTCAGGGAAATCCATACGCTCAAGGATAACCGGTTTATCATAATCGCACAGAGTATCACCGGTAGTTGTATCTTTAAGACCCGCAAGCGCAACGATATCGCCGGCTACAGCTTCTTTGATGTCTTCACGGTTATTGGCATGCATAAGTAGCATACGGCCAACACGCTCTTTCCTGTCTTTCACGGAGTTAAGAACTGAATCACCGGTTCTCATAGTGCCGGAATATATACGAACGAAAGTAAGTGAACCAACAAATGGGTCATTCATGATCTTGAATGCAAGGCCGGAGAACGGCGCTTTTTCATTAGCTTCACGGGTAACTTCAACATCAGGTTTATTGAAATCGAAACCTTTAACATCTTCAATATCAAGCGGAGATGGCAGGTAATCAACAACTGAATCAAGCAGAGGCTGAACGCCTTTATTCTTGAATGCAGAACCGCAGTGAACCGGGAAGAATTTACGGGCGATAGTACCTTTACGGATAGCCGCTTTAAGCTCAGCTTCTGTAATTGCTTCGCCGTTCAGGTATTTTTCCATAAGCGCATCATCAGCTTCAGCAGCCACTTCTATAAGCTTATCATGCCATTCTTTTGCAGATGCCTGCATATCAGGGCGAATGTCGCGCATCTCAAATTTAGCGCCAAGCTCTTCACCTTTCCATACTATCTCTTTCATGCGAACAAGGTCAACAAGGCCTTCATGCTTCTCTTCAAGACCAATTGGAAGCTGTACAACCGCAGGGGTAGCGCCAAGCCTTTCTTTGATCATTTCAACGCAACGGAAGAAATTCGCACCGGTACGATCCATTTTATTCACGAAGCACATTCTAGGTACTTCATATTTATCAGCCTGTCTCCACACCGTCTCAGATTGCGGCTCAACGCCTGCAACGCCGTCAAACACAGTAACCGCGCCATCTAATACGCGAAGTGAGCGTTCAACTTCAATAGTGAAATCCACGTGTCCCGGGGTATCGATGATGTTAACACGGTGACCGTTCCAGAAGCATGTAGTTGCCGCTGATGTAATTGTAATGCCGCGTTCTTTCTCCTGCTCCATCCAGTCCATGGTGGCAGCACCTTCATGTACCTCACCTATTTTGTGGGATTTGCCGGTGTAATACAGGATACGTTCTGTAGTAGTTGTTTTACCTGCGTCGATGTGCGCGCAGATACCGATGTTACGATACATATTCAATGGAACTTTATCAGCCATAATTTTACCTTTAGTTAGTACTTAAAAGTACATGATTGTTTTATAAATTGTGCTGGCTTATTAACAGCTTTTTACCAATTTACAAGGGGAAAATGTTTGCAAATCGTGCAAAAATCCATAAGATACAGGCCAATTTCAAATCAGGGGTTAACATGGCAATTTACGATGGCATCATTTTCAGCATAAAAGACAATATCGCAACCCTCACCCTGCGTGATGGCCATAATGTATTCAGCCCGCAGTTCATGAAAGAATTTACCTCAATATCCCATAGTATCTGCGATAATAAAAATATAGCGGCGATAACTGTAAAAAGTTCTCATCCCGAATATTTCAGCACCGGTGCGGATCTTAAACATCTATATTCCATCCTTGGAAATAGAGAGCAGAATCACAAATATTCGCAGCAGGTAGTTCAGATGTTCAATGCCTACAGCAAGATCGATAAGCCCATATTCGTTTACAGCAGGCAGAAAGCGATCGGCGGTGGCGTATATTTCTTTACTGCTAATAAAAATGCTGTTGCGGTACTGGATAAAAGGGCATCATTTTCTTTTTTAAATCCCAGCCAGAGCGGCCTGATACCTATTGCAGGCGCTCCTTCACTGATAGACCGTATCGGCAAGGAAAATACCGAGATACTTCTTTCCGGTGATGAAAATGGTATACAGATCTTTGCAAAACATGCGATCAAAAATGGTTTGGTAAATGGTATTAAGGCCTCCCATGATATGGAGATTGGAAAAACTATTCAGGATCACAGAAAACCGATCAATGGAAAGATCGCCATGTCCACACAAGATATTTACCCGCAGGGCGATGCTATTATTTATCCACCGGTTGCTGCAATGGTCACCGAGATCAGCCATATGATATTAGCCGCACCGGAAAAGCTTGATGAGCGAGTGGCCGAGCTATTGACCGAAAATTTTATGAGCGAAGCAGGAATGAACAGCATCAGAAAATTTAATGAAAGAACAAAGATAAAAACAATTTAAATCAGCCCATGAAAGTAAAGGACAAAATAGAAAATATCTTAGCCGAAACCTTCTCCCCCGAACTGCTGGAGGTCATCAACGAATCCCACAAACACAAAGGTCATGCCGGCTATTCCGAAGGCGGTGAGAGCCATTTTAAAGTGGTAATATCAACAAAAAATATCCCCGGCAATTCCCGGCTTGAAAAACACAGAAAGATAATCGAATCTCTGGGCGATATAGCAAAGAATATACATGCTTTGAGTATAGAGATGAAGTAGACAGCAACACAACATCTACCCTCTAATTTATTGCCCCATCAGGGCTTCCATCGGGTCTTTTGGTTTATCATCGCCGCAGCGGTTCAGCCAGTCGCATTTGTCAACACTCGCACCCCATGCGGTGGAGCCGAAGCCGGGGGTTTTCACATCGAACATATCGGCGAACAGGCCGCGCTCGGCCTTGGTACTGGTGCCGAAAAGACTTTGCTTGATCATGGGTGCATCGTCCCTTCGGGCGCCCTTGGTTATATCAAGGTTATTGGTGGATAACAGAGACGGTGCATCCTCATTACCTTTATAGTCACCCGCAAGACTTCTGTTGATGGTGGCACGGCAGAAGTTGAAACCATCGTTCCATGCCTTGAAATAATATTCATTCTTTATCATGCTTACATCCTGCTTGAATTTGTACAGGGTCTTGTAATAGTTGTTACCATAGGCTGAAAGGCCTGATTCACAGCCATGCTGCCAGCCCATCTTCCATTCCGGCGGGGCAGATTCATCATATGATACTGTAAGATCATATGATGGCTTGGTAGATGCCGCACAGGAGCACAGGAACAAAAGCATTATCATAATATGTAATATATTCATTCTCATATCAGAATATCCATTGTGTATCGCTTGAGGTTCCAGGA
>CAYRJW010000065.1:0-8404 GCA_964424715.1 uncultured Rickettsiales bacterium
TGTGACCAACGGTTATATCAACCTTGCCAATATAGATAAATATATCGCATCTAACATAAGCAATGCTGATGCTATAGGGATAACACTTCTCATAACTTTCGTTGCTTTATTCGTTGCCAGCAAAATTTTGTTCGTAGTGAGCGAAAAAAGATATGAATCAACCCAAAACAAAAATAGTCAGATATAATGCTACAGGATAAAGACAGGATATTCACCAATCTATATGGCACCCAAAGCGCCGGGCTTGAGGCCGCACAGAAACGTGGCGACTGGGACGGAACCAAAGAAATACTTTCCAAAGGTCAGGAATGGATAATAGAACAGATAAAAGCATCCGGCTTAAGGGGCAGGGGAGGCGCTGGTTTTGCTACCGGTATGAAATGGAGTTTCATGCCAAAAACTCCACCACTGGATAAAAGCGGAAAACCAAAACCTTCATATCTTGTGATAAACGCCGATGAATCCGAGCCGGGCACCTGCAAGGATCGCGATATATTACGCCATGACCCGCATAAACTGGTTGAAGGCGCATTGATAGCCGGCTTCGCAATGCGTGCGGTTGCGGCATATATTTACATACGCGGCGAATTCTATAACGAAGCTTCTGCTGTTCAGAAAGCGATAGATGAGGCTTATGAAGCGAATCTTATCGGCAAGAATGCCTGCGGTTCCGGTTATGATTTTGATGTTTACTTGCATCGCGGGGCAGGGGCCTATATATGCGGCGAGGAAACTGCATTGCTTGAAAGCCTTGAAGGCAAAAAAGGCCAGCCTCGTCTAAAACCTCCATTCCCTGCCGGTGCCGGACTTTACGGTTGCCCTACCACCGTTAACAATGTTGAAACTATTGCAGTTGCGCCAACTATCTTGCGCCGTGGAGCCGCATGGTTCGCCGGCATCGGCAGACCGAATAACTCCGGCACAAAGATATTCTGCATCTCCGGCCACGTGAACAACCCGTGCAATGTTGAAGAGGAAATGGGCATCCCGCTTAAAGACCTCATCGAAAAACACGCAGGTGGTGTTATCGGCGGCTGGGATAATCTTAAAGCCGTGATACCGGGCGGCTCCTCTGTTCCAATGTTACCACGCTCTATATGCGATACTGTACTGATGGATTTTGACAGTTTACGCGCCGTAACTTCCGGCTTAGGTACGGCAGGCGTTATCGTAATGGATAAATCCACCGATGTTATTGAGGCCATCGAGCGCCTTTCCCATTTCTACATGCATGAATCCTGTGGCCAATGCACCCCATGCCGCGAAGGCACCGGCTGGATGTGGCGCGTTATGAAACGCCTTGTAAAAGGCGATGCCGAGATATCCGAGATAGATGATCTGTTAGATATCACCAAACAAATAGAAGGCCACACTATCTGCGCATTAGGTGACGCCGCCGCATGGCCTATACAAGGCTTAGTACGCCACTTCCGTGGTGATATTGAAGACAGGATAAGGGGTCACAAGAAAAAAGCGGCCTAGTCTAATGTTTAACCCCCTCTCTATTTTGCGGCTTTGTATCTAATGCCGTGCCTACCCTCTGATTCACCAAGGTTTTTATTCTTCCATAATCAGCGTTATTAATAGCGTCCATAGAACCCGGCTCACTTAAGACTTTCTGGATTATGTCCCATAATTCATTGTGTGTTAACCCCGTTTTATAATCTGGCCTTAATGCTCCAAATATATTCAATGTGCTAATGCTTACCGGCGTATCAACCGATTTCATTTTTACTTCTTTGGCAATTTGAAGTTCCTGCTTCAGGCGCTCAACAATTTTTGCTTTTTTCTCATCTAAAGCATCATTTTTATTTGCCATGACACCTTTACCTCGCTGCCTTTGTCTTGTCTGTATGCTACCATCAGCTGCTACATATTTTACAGGTATAAGCCTCGTGAGAGCACCACCCAGCGCAAACATCCCCCCCGGCCTACCGGATGTAACTCCCGGATCGAACATTCCACCAACATGGAAGAATCCAGAACGCTCCTGCTGCGTCCACGCATCCATCCCCGCATCGTCCCACGCGCGGGAGGCTCCGCCGAGAGGCATGCCTTTTGGTGCGTAGCTGGTCCATTGTGAGAGCGCTTCGGCGATGGCCGGGACCTTGGCGATGAATGCCGCAGATATAACATTTAATAATATCCATGTTAATATCGCGGTGGTAAGCGCGCTGTAATTAAAGCTTCGGGCACCTTTTATTTCCATGCAGTTGCCTGTGCATTCCGCATTCGGCGCACAGATGCCGGGTTTGCCATCAGGGCCGTTAGGGCAGGGGGTGCCATTGATCTTCGTGGTGCTTACCGGAACATTCATTTTAGGGCTGGAATATCTTTTATCAGAAGGATCATATGGCGGATTGAATTCTGGGCAGAATTTTATGCATGGCGGATATTCCGCGCCCTGATCATTACCGTCCTTATCCTTGGAAGGCGGCTCGCCGACGAAAGAATCGCCGTCATCACCGGCCGCGACAGGGTTTTTGGTAAGAGAAGGCTCGTAACCAAGTTTGTTCGGGTCACTATTGATGCCCGGATAACAGACCGTATTACCGGATCTGCATGGGGATTCGAACTTAGGTGGCTTGGTAATTATATTCACACTGCAGCCCTGTTTATAACAATTCAGCAGGTCATCATATGAGGTATCATTTGTATCATTACGGAATTGCTGTACCGCACTGATCCCCTTTTTTCCTGTATTCTGGAGTTCCGCATCGCCCTTGCCTTTTTTAATATAGTATTTCCCTTCATCCCATAATTGCATTAGGTCTTTCTTGTCGCCAAAATTACCTATCGAATTCGCCTCAGATTTAATATAGCTCTTTTCCAGGAATGTTCCGGCCTTAACGCTCATCCAGTAATTAAGGATATATTCGCTTTTTCTTTGCAGGTATTTTTCCCTCTGGTCGGCATTTATCAGCGTTTTATCTTTTGATGTCTGTGATCTGTCGCTATAGTACACCTCATCAAAATCAGCTGGTTTTTCATATAGAGGCCCAAGGAATGAAGGGGCCATTGTCCTCACAAGATTGCCGCTGCCACCCACCTGCGAGGTAAGTTGTTTTTTATCAACTTCCTTACGCGCCATTTTTTCTAGCCTGTCCAGACTGGTCATATTGGAAAGCACGAACAGGAATGAAAGCACCAGGAATGGCTGCATTGTATAGCTTATCAGCGCTGATAGCCAGCCCTTGAAGAATTTCTCGGTGATGTTGAACAATGCGCATGAAACAAATATTGGAGAAAGCATCAGCAGGAATGTTATTGCCATAAGCGCCGTTACATATGTCCACACCACCTGAAAGAATGCGATGAACATGGTCACTATACCGGTCATCAGCAATAGTGAGAGAGGTATCCCCGCACCCGCGCCCCATAACAGGATAGCGATCACCAGCCCGCCTAAACCTTTTGCGCTGTCGTCACCTACCGTGGCGTTAAATATCGCATCTATCTTCCCGAGAACCCCCTGAAAAGGTTTTCTGCACATGAATGGTACACTTACCGCCGAACCATCAAGACCTACCGTTTCGCAGGTCTTTGTTTTATTTTCCTTTGTGTCCAGCAGACGCGTTGGTGCAAGGCTGAGATCACCGGTGCCGCTGCCCTTTATGGAACCGGCCGGCCCAGCATCAATGTTGGCTATCTTATATAGATAAGCTTCGCCGTAAGGCATCACCTTCGGCAGGGTAGGCCAGAAATTCTTCTGGCAATGTGGGTATTCTTCCAACCTCTTTGTTTTAGGGTTCCACTTAACATCGAAGATACAGGCGGTCTGGTCTGAAGGTACAGACTTCGCATTCATAAGCTCCTGAAATACCGGATACATACGGTATGTTTTCACAGCCCGCATTACAGGTTTACCGCTGCTATCCATTTTCGCATTACCGGCAGCATCATATTCCTGCACCTGCTCGGTGGAGAGCTCATAGCTCCATTGCTGTGCGGGAACACGGAACGGCACGTAATTCTCTGGCGCGGTATATTCTTTCATAGACGGGCTTGCTGGCATGGCCCTTGCCGTGGCATCATTCGCGTCGGCGGAATAAAAATTCTGGCCGCTTTTCACAGGTTTCCAGACATTGCCGTTCTCATCCAGAAGCTTTCCGGGGCCATCAAGCATGTTAAGCGTAAGTGCCGCGCCAAGTCCTGACAGGAATGTTTTCTGATAAGCCGGATGTCCCCGCTCGGTGTGATATGGCTGTATCTCGGTAAGCATCTCGGTAAAGCCGCTTAATACCGAGAGAAACCCGTTATGTATTATCCGGAAACCGAACTGTGCGTTCGCTGCCAGAAAGAATATCAGAACAACTTTTATTATCCGCTTCGGCGCTTCCCTGATAGGGTCATTCCCTATCCCGAGCATTATCGAAAGGCCATAGAACATCACATAGATTATGATCATGGCATAAAGTATGTTATAGAACCATAATATGATGGTGCAGTATATCCTGAACATCGAATCAAATATCACAGTATTCACCACGCAGATAACGCCGCTTATCAGGAATTCCCCGGCGATGGCGTTAGGGTAATCAATAAAGACGCGGCTTCCGGGAAGCGGGCAGGCGGCAGGGTCATCTATTCCAAACAGAACTTTTGCAGAATCTTTTACAAAGAATTCGTTAACAACCAGTTTTGCGGGTGCGCTGCCGTTAAGCAGCTTATCATCATTAAGATCAGGCCTTCTGTCATAAAAACAAACAACAGATGGCAGGTTAGCCCACCATTCCCAGTTCCCCAGAGAACCGCGTGTTGGCCGTACACCGCCATCTACAGTGGCGCTATAGGTCATATTCGTTACATCAGGGACAACATCACCGTCCCATTTGCCATTATGGTTTATATCTACATAGTTGGTCTCGCTTGCCTCGTGCGTTCCGTTGCCGTTCTCATCCACCCACGGTTCCGGGTGCGTTCCTATTATATCACTATTATTGGAAGGGGCGAATATCCGCGCGGCTGAATCTTCTGGCAGCGCAAGGAGCAGCGTAATTATAAATAATATGTTAGCAAAATATCTCATCATCCTGTTTTTTCGGGAGCGGAAAGGAGTGTCTGCAGGTATTTCTCATTCTTCGGAAGGTCCAGCATAACTATTACCGAATCATTATTTCTTTTTATCAGCAGCTCGCCCTTTTCAGAGTGGAGTTTTTTTATCTCCTTCAACTCTTTTTCTTTAAGCCTGAACAGCTCCTTAAGGTCAAAGCCAGCTTCCGGCTGCGGCAGGAATATTTTTGTTTTGATCATATCGGTCATTCTTTCACCGAAGATGCCGGTAGAACCATCAGATAAGAATATCATCATTACATTCCGGCCACTTAATCTCTGCACCTGTGCCGCTAACATATCACCAAACCCGGCATCCGTAATCGCAGAGAATTGTTCGGATATAAGGATTATCGCGGGAGCATCTTCATCAAGGCTGCCTTCAATTTTATTCATAAGCTCCGCGAATCTTTCCTTGCTTGCTTCTATATTGAAGGCTAGGAAGTTGTGTTCCTTATTTTCTATATACTTCGCGAACTCAGATTCATCGGCCAGATACAGACCGTTCATAGCTTTTGTGAAAACCTCAGATTCATTCGCGCTTTCCACAACGAATGTCCGGGCATGGAATTTACTTGCCTGAGACATCAGGAAATTCGCTACGATTTTTTTCCTTTCACCCCTTCCGACGATAACTGTATGTCCGTTATCCTCATTATGGAAATTGAAGAAATAAGGCCGGTTACCGCGGGTCGGGAAAGTAGTGACGGCATTTCCCCAGAAATTATTTTCAAGCTTGCCGGTAGTAAAATTATGCAGAGATGCGAAGCCGCCGATCTTGGAAAACGGCATGTAACTTATCCGTTTTATAAAATCAAAATTTGCCGGCATCACGGACCAGTAGCAGTTTTCCATAAAAAGATCTTCCCGGATAAATGCCACGCCCATTTCCCGCAGAGTATCAACAACCTCAGAAACCGCCTTCTGCATGGCCCGCACCGTATCCTCAAGAACGGTAATTATTATCTGGCTCTCACCGAAATCGGTCTCGCCCTGATCGGCATCGTAAATTTCCTTTAAACCGGATATCTCCACCATTCTTTTGGCACCGGATATCTCATATATCTTCTTCTGGCCCTCAAATTCTGAAAGCACCTTTTCCTTACTTACGAAATCAAATGATTGCGATATTATGAAATTCACCGGCAATTGTATCAGCCTGTCCAGTTCGCTGTCGGTAACCTCCCTGTAATCCTTAACGCTGAATATAGCACCGAAATGCTTACCTGTTGCGCCTTCAACCAGCACTGTATTATACTGGAAACTTACTTTATGAGTTGGCAGTACCGAGGAAAGATCAGCTGTCTGCATCGGTATATCTTCTTGGCGCAGATTCATCAGCTTGCTGGCAAAGCTCATCAGTTCCGAATAATAAACACCGTCCCTTTTGAACAGGTTCAGTTTCCTTGCGCCGAATATTTCAAGCTCTTTTATTATTTCACTGGTTACCCCGCTTAGCTTCTTTGCATTTGCCAGAAGCTTTTCCTTTCTGTCCCTAATCTGTGTTTTTGTGAACAGGCTATTTATAGAGGTCTTCGGGTTCTTTATCGGAAAAATATCCCCTTCAGAGATAATGGTTATATAAAGCTCGTTCACGAACTGGGTACGCCAGCCGTGCTTCTCTATCCATTTTTCGTTAAGTTCTTTTGCGAATCCTTCCGGATAGGCACCGCCGGTGGAAATATCCTTCTGCCTTCTTATCGTATGTATCCAGAAAGCAAAATCATCTGTCTTTATTTTTTTTTTGATCGCCTCGCGTATCAATGTTCTTAAGGAGGTAACGCCATCTTTCTCTTCCTTTATCGCTTCAGAGGCGAAGCCGGTAAGTTTTATGATCTGTAGCAGCTCACCGTTCTTGGTGATGATGGTTTCCTCGTCAAAATGGGCGGCGTAGGGTATGAACTCCTCTACATCCGTATGGTATTTCAATTCGCTTTTTTTATTATTTCCTAAACCCATAGATAAATATTAGCATATATTTTATTAAAATTCTATTAATTTTACCTGTTTTATGAGGTTTTACCACCTTTGAATATTAACGAATTCCTTTCCATTAGAAAGAAATTTAACGCTTGTTTTGGCTTTTCTTTTGTTATAATAATTTGCCTGTATTTTTTTAGTCAAAATTGGGTTTGTATAAATGTCTGTAAATCATCAGGAAATGGCGAATAGCATTCGCGCTTTATCAATGGATGCCGTGGAGAAGGCCAATTCCGGCCATCCCGGGATGCCAATGGGCATGGCTGATGTTGCCACGATATTATTCTCCGAATTCCTGAAATTCAACCCCGCTGACCCTAAATGGGCAGACCGCGATCGTTTCATCCTTTCTGCCGGTCATGGCTCAATGTTGTTATATTCACTTTTATACTTAACCGGTTACGAAGAAATGTCTTTAGATCAGATAAAGAATTTCCGCCAGTTAGGTTCCAAAACCTGTGGCCATCCGGAATTCGGTCTTGCAGGCGGCATCGAAACAACCACCGGCCCGTTAGGGCAGGGTCTTGCAAATTCAGTTGGTTTCGCGCTGGCCGAAAGAATGCTGAATAGTCGCTTCGGCAATGATCTTGTTGATCACCACACTTATGTTATCGCCGGCGATGGCTGCCTGATGGAAGGCATCTCGCAGGAAGCAATTTCCCTGGCAGGCCATTTAAAATTAAATAAACTGGTAGTTCTATGGGATGATAATAAAATTTCCATCGATGGCCCAACCTCCCTTTCAACTTCCGAAGACCAGTTAAAAAGATTTGAAGCTGCCGGCTGGAATGTTATCGCGATAGATGGCCATAATTTTGACGAGATAAGAAATGCTCTTTCCGCAGCGCAAACTTCTGATAAACCTATCATGATCGCCTGCAATACCACCATCGCAAAAGGCGCGCCTACCAAAGCAGGCACATCATCATCGCACGGCTCACCACTTGGCAAGGATGAAATTGCTGGCACGCGCACAAACATAAACTGGCCGCACGAACCTTTCGCTATCCCTGAGGATATCCTTATCTCATGGAGAGATGTCGGTCGCAGGAATACAAAAAATTATAATTCATGGAAGAACAGGCTAAAGGCTTCCGAACAGAAAAAAGAATTTGAACGCGTAATGGCACATAAACTTCCTGATAATTTCGGCGAAGCCATCAAAGCCGCGAAACAAACTTTTGCCAACTCTTCCAAAATGGCGACAAGAAAATCATCCGGGGAATCTTTAAAAGCCCTTACGGCAGTAATGCCGGAACTTATCGGCGGCTCGGCTGATCTTACCGGTTCTAACTTAACTAAAAACGACTTAAAACCTGTCACGGCCAGTGACTTTTCCGGCAGGTATATATATTACGGCATTCGCGAACAC
>CAYRJW010000065.1:8414-8792 GCA_964424715.1 uncultured Rickettsiales bacterium
CATGGTGGTTTCCGCCCTTATGGTGGCACGTTCTTCGTATTCACTGATTATTGCAAACCCTCCATCCGCCTGGCAGCCCTTATGCACCAGCCGGTAGTTTTCGTCATGACCCATGATTCCATCGGCCTAGGTGAAGATGGCCCGACCCACCAGCCGGTCGAACATCTTGCATCCATGCGCGCGATACCAAATCTTCTGGTGCTTCGCCCCGCTGATGCAAATGAAACCTTAGAGTGCTGGCAGATCGCCATCGAGAACCGCACTGGCCCATCCATGCTAGTACTTTCCCGTCAGGACCTTCCAAACATCCGCAATAAATTCGTTGAGGAAAATCTTTCCGCCAAAGGCGCATATTTCGTAAAAGAAACTGAGAATGCT
>CAYRJW010000066.1:0-8565 GCA_964424715.1 uncultured Rickettsiales bacterium
TGTGACCTACGGATTAGAAATCCGTTGCTCTATCCAGCTGAGCTACGGGATCGTGAAAGCTGGCTTGGTGGTAGCTTTTTACAAAAATTAACCGATATGTAAAGAGATATGTTTTTACAAAGGGTTAAACCCGCTGGTAGTGTCTCAGTTTTCATATTCTCATTCAGGGCGTCATTCCAGCACAAGATGGAATCTAAACGCTTCAATGGCCTGATAGATCCCAGCTTGCGCTGGGGTGACGCTAAAAAAGGAAACTTAAGACACTACCAAAAATGATTTAAACCTTGCTTTTAGAGCATAATATCATACAATATCCCAAAAGAGGGGAGCTTTTTCAGGGGCAGATAAATCAATTATTTCAATAATATAATCTGTTAACCTTTATTTAACACTTTTGTGTTATAATGGGGCCTGATGTATTTTATATGAAACCAGAAGAACTACGCGAATATTTTGCTAGGTTTGATGCTGAGCTTAAGCAGGTGAAGGTTTATGCCCATAGGGATTTTAAGAAAAGAGATATCATCAAGGGTATAACTATTGATGAGGTTGGCACCGTCATAGCAGAAGATGGCATAAGTTTTAAAACTTTGCGCAACGGAGATCTGCAGGCCTCCATCTGTTTTCTGGATGTCGGATATTATGCCAACAGAATGCCGGTGATACAGGAAAATCTTTCTAATAATCTGGAGGTATTGATCCAGCAAAGCTTTTTAAAAAATGAGCTGAACTTTAAAAGTAACGATCTGACACCATGCCAGTATGTAAAGATCGATATAAATAAAAAAGGTGTGATCAGGCACTTAGGGTTCGGCCATGGCTTATTTCAAAGATTATATGGATATGATTTTGAAAAGGCGGACATAGACATAGCAAAAGATAAATATAACCTTGGCAGCGATGTAGCAAGATGTTTTGCCGCTGCAGAAAAATATTTTGATACTTCAAGATCCACTCGCACTGGCTCAGAGAAATTCATTGAGACAATGATGTTATTTTCAAGGGTATTATTTGCACAATATGCGATCGATAAAAATCTTGGAGTACTGTTCCGTGGAAAAACTGACGAGAACGAAAGGCATTCAATAGGTATAGCTCCGCAGCTGAACTATGGATTCAATGATCTTCCCGCTGCAGATTTTGGCAAGCCGGCAAATAACATGGTAGCCTTATATAACCAGCAATATATGGATGCCTATCTTGAAAGAGACTATAAATCGATTAGATACCTGAAGAATGTGGTCAGGAAGAAAATGATCGAAATGTATGACAATATCATTGAAACTGGTGAAGTACCTTTAGGGCAGGAATTAACACTTATAGTAGGTCGTGGAGCTGGCAAGATAATTCCAAGCGAATATAAACACTTGATCGATAATTCGGATATAGCCAGTGATTTTATAAACTCATCAATATCTGTATTCGCGAACAAAATGGTTTCTGATGGCAAGGAGATCGAAGATGTGAACACGCCGGGATACCGGGAAATGATAAGCGGACTGCCAGTATCGCAAAAAGATGTAGTATCTACTATCTTAGCTTTAGATGGCAATAGGATAGAAAAAAGGATGGCAAAGGCCATCGCCCTGAAAATAATTGAGATGAACCGCAATGAGGATAACGAATTTTCCCCTAATAATATAGTCAAGGCCATACCAAAATTATATGATGTTTTTCGTGATGTGAAAACATATGTCTCATACGGTTTTAATAAAAATAACGAGATAGAGGTATTGAAAAAACATTCTCTCAGGTCCCAGAAAGGCGGCATAGTAACTACCAAATCTTTTTTTGATTTCCATGATGCTACCGAATGTTTTTTGAAAAGCCTCAGCCAACAGGATATAAAGATAAGGCCGGCGGTTGTTTATAATAACAGGATCGGCAGGGCTGAAACGAATTTTGACCTGGCCACCGAGAATTTTGCTAAATTTAATGGTAGCAGAGAGCATTTAATTGAAAAATATTCAGGTCTTGGGGAGGAAATTGAATCGCTGTTCGCAAATAAGGAGTTGAAAATACTAAACCCTGTGTCTCCGGGGTTTCTCAAGCAGGAGGAGGTGCTTTTGAACCTGTGCAAAAAATATGACTGGAAAATGCAGGCCTCCCAGATATCAAGGGGGGATGGAACCATGTATCAGGGAGCAAGGTTGAAAGGCGATCTGTTCGGTGATGAGTTCATTTCCTGTTTTTTAGGAAAGAAGGAAGAGAATATATTCAATCCTTACAGCCCCCTGATCGGTTATCTAAAGGCCATGGCCCTGGTAATAGAAGGCAAGGATAAACCATTTACTGAGATAAAAGAGATCGGGAAAGAAGTCGTGCCTGCTGAAAGTTTTGTTTCAAAAACACTGCGTCCTGGCACGATTACAAACCTTCATGATTGGACCTGTTCTTTTTAGGGCGCATAAAAAAACCCGGCCATCTGACCGGGTTTTTCTTTTAGCTGATCAAAGTTCTAGTTGAACCTTCTTTCGTTATTGAACCTTGGTTTGCGTTCGCGGAACCAGCCGGCTTTTTCGCGGGCTGCGATGATTATCTCACCGGCATCCTGCTCGCTAAGGTCTGGGGATATTTCCACCAGCTCATCAGAGGCAAGGTCTGCAAGGTTATTGATGTTACGAATGCCTTTTTCCTGAAGTTTCAGCACCAGTTCTTCGCTTATACCAACAGCATTGAAGGCGCTTGCGAAGGCTTTATTGCTTCTTCTACGAGGGTTAAGGACGCTTGATTTCTTTTCTTCCTCAGGCTTGGTAGGATTAGCTTCAAGATATTCCTGCGCGCGTTTTTGCAGTTCATCAACAAGTTCTTCCTCGAAACCTTCGATGGAAAGAAGGTCTTTCTTCTGAACGAAAGCAACTTCTTCGATGGAAGTGAAGCCTTCAGATGCAAGGAGCTGACCGATAACCTCTTCAACATCCAGCGCTTCGCTGAATAGTTTGGAGAATTTGGTGAACTCATCAACCGAGCGGGTAGCTTCATCAGATTCAGAAAGTATATCGATGTTCCAGCCGATAAGTTCCGATGCAAGGCGCACATTCTGACCACGGCGGCCTATCGCAAGGGAAAGCTGCTCATCAGGAACAACGGCGATAACTTTGTTATTATCTTCATCGATAACTATTTTAAGAACTTCAACCACTGAATTGCGGGTTTTGGAACCGATAGCGTTAACAGCAAGGGTTGCAAGATCATTGCTCCATTCGATGATGTCGATCTTTTCGCCTTGCAGTTCGTTGTAAACGGCAGTTACGCGGGCACCACGAGGTCCGATGCATGAACCCACTGGATCAATGCCGGAATCATCAGAGGTAACGGCAACTTTAGCGCGTGAACCAGGGTCGCGGGCAATGGCTTTTATTTTCACAAGCCCATCATATATCTCAGGAACTTCCTGTGCGAAAAGAGCGCCAAGGAATTCGTTGCAGATACGGGAAAGGAAAATTTGCGGGCCTTTTTTCTCTTTGCGAACATCGGTGATGTAAGCGCGGATACGGTCACCTTTACGGTAATTTTCGCGAGGAATGACCTGATCTTTCGGAAGGATGGTTTCGGTTTTACCGAAATTGATAAGAAGATCACCGTTATTTTCGATGCGTTCAACAGCGCCGGAGGCAATTTCGCCAACGCGGTCTTTGAACTCTTCATATTCACGTTCACGTTCAGCTTCACGAATTTTTTGCATCAGGACCTGTTTAAAGGTCTGGCCTGCAACGCGGCCGAAATCGATCGGAGGCAGTTCCTGCGAAATCGTTTCGCCAAGTTCAGCATCAGGTTTTATCTGTTTTGCATATTTAAGAGCTATCTCGATATTTTGATCTTCCGGGCTTTCAACAACCAGAAGGTCGCGGAATACTTTAATGATACCATCTCTTTCAGAGATGATGGCACGGATGTTAAGCTCGTGACCATATTTTTTGCGGGCAACCGCAACAACAGCCGCTTCAAGCGCGCTGATAACGATATCGCGCTTCAAATTCTTCTCTCTCGCTACTGCATCAGCAACCTGGATTATTTCCAAACCGCCTGTAATTGAAAATGCGTATGACATATTTAGTTCTCCATCTTATTATTAATATTATTAATTTTTTAGGTTACGGGTTAGAGGTCACAGGTGACAGAAATTTATACCTCTCTCACCTCTCACCTGTAACCTGTCACCTAATTTTTTTTCTTCTTCCCCTTATTAAACATCTCATCGGTAATAACTAATTTGGCCGTATCGATGTTTGAATAATCTATTTCGAAGTTCTCGGCAAAATTTTCGGGTTTGAAGGTGAAAAAATCCTCCGCTGCCGCTGTTATTACGCCTTTGAACTTCCTGCCTTTGTCGTTTGCCCTTATCAGGCGTATATTTACGAGTTTCCCCATAAATCTTTCGTAGTCGGCGCGCTTTACAAGCGGCCTGTCCAGCCCCGGTGAGGAAACTTCAAGGTGATAACGGCTTTCTATCACATCTTCCACATCCAGTATCGCGGAAACCGTTTTGCTGATCTTCTCAAGGTCTTCCATAATAAGGGAAGCTCCATCAGATTTTTCAGCCATTATCTGCAATGTTTTACCACTGCCGGCACCATGCATCCTCACCAGAACCAGCGTATAACCCATAGTAAGCAGGGCTTTTTCCAGCATTTCATGTATCTGTTGTTCGATCATTCTCTATTATCATTTTAAGCAACAAAAAAGGCGAGACAAGCTCACCTTTTCAAAACTTATTATACATATATGCAGTCCTTATATACTTATTGCCGCATATTGCAAGCATAAACTTACCTGAAATTTTTTCCTGCACCCTTTGCAATCCTTGCCGCAATGAACCTTTAATTAACTGAAAACTGACAGCTAAAAACTAACAACTATCTGAAAAATAGCATTTTTCAAAGTTTGGCACATATCCAGCTTAATATGAGGAGGAATAAAAGTATTTTTAATTAAGGAAAGTTTTAATAAATGATGGACCCGCTTACATTAGTATCTCTGATCAGCACAGCAAGTGATGTTGTCAGCGGTATAAGCAATCTGGTTTCGGGCAGCAACTCCGGTTCCTCGGCTGAGACATCGCAATTTGCCAATATGGTGCAGAATGCGGGTTCCGGTTCTGAAACGGTACTTAATACTGCCGGGTCGGCAAATTCTGCAATATCGTTCACCGGTGTCATACAGCAGGGTGCTATCAATATACAATCACAGGGCGCGGCGATACTTAACGCGGCAAATGGCGAGGTAATATCCGGCCAGACGCTCGATGATCTTAATAATATACTTTCCGGCAACGCCCCTGTGGCGGATGCTGATACTCTTTCAGATGCTTTCGCTGAAACTGATGGTAATATCAATACTAATAGTAATGAAGCCACCCCGGCCAATAACGGCGGTATATTAGGCAATACAAAACTTAATGACCCGTTCGGTATCAAGGCGGCGGAAGCTAATGGCTCTCCTATCGCGGCACCTTCAGTGGTCCCGGCAGATTCCAACCTTGCGAATTTACCTATAGCCGGCCTTGAAACTACAGAAGGTGGTGAAAAAACAAATACTGCCACCAATGCTAAAATAAATACCAATGTGATCGGCCAGACAGATAACGCTCCGGTGATTGCGGTAAATGAAAAGAATGTTAACAAGGAAAAGATACTTAAACTTGCCGATAATGTAGACGATAATGCTGTTCAGGGCTTGCAGAACAACACATTAGGCAAAGACCCGAACAAGCTTGCGCAATCTAACGGTGCAGTGGCTTCCAGCATAGTTTCAAACGCGGCGGACAGGTTGCATGATAAGAACACTCTGCTTAATTCGGCGAACACTTCCGGCATAGTCGGCCAGCATTTTGAACAGGGCAGGATAGGCGATGCTGTCCGTGCACTTCGTTCCAAAGATGAACTGAAAGATACGCTTAATACGGTCGATACATATAAAGTAGTATCAGTTTCCAAGAAAGATAACATCATTGATGTCCGTCTTGATCCGGCAAATCTGGGCAAGGTTCAGATAAAAATGGATTTCACCGACGGCAAGACCAATATCATGGTTACCGCTGACAGGCCGGAAACTCTGGGCATACTTCAGCGCGATACAAAATCCATTGAAAAGATACTTACCGATAACGGTATAAATGTAGATTCCAGCTCGCTCAGTTTCGATCTGCGCGATCAGCAGCAGCAACAGCAGAGCCGTGATGGTTTAAATTTCCTTACCGGCAAGCCTTTATCTTTCCGCGTGGAAGAACAAATTACAAATATGATTGCCGCCAATGATGACTTAAGCCGCGGCAGTTATAGCGGTTATGGTAATATAGCGGCGAACGGAATGTTAAATATAATAGTATAATCGGGAGAATGTTATGGTAGGTGCAATAGGTTCAGTATTCCAGACAACGGTGGAATCCTCAGCGGATAAATCCAGCAAGCTGTTCACGGATAATTCCGAGATGTATCTTGGCTTATTCCTCGCTCAGCTGAGGAACCAGGATCCTACGCAGCCTTTCGATACCGCACAGATGACCGAGCAGCTTTCGCAGCTGAACAGCGGCCAGCAGATGATAGCGATGAACAAGAACCTTGAAGAACTTATCGCACAGAATACGAATACGCAGGCATCATCTGTTACCAGCTTCATCAATAAGGAAGTGGAATATCTTGGCGATACTTTCTACACTGATGCAGGTGCGACCAAGCAATTCTCATATCTGGTGGATAAGGACTATGCCGATGTGAACATCGAGATCAGGGATAATGATAATAAGCTTCTTATGAGGCTTCCGGGTGATAAGGCCATAGGTAGCCATAAAATATCATGGGATGGTAAAGATACACTAGGAAATCCTGTAGCGGCTGGCGCTTATAAGATCTCTGCAGTGACAAAAAGTGAAAGCGGCGAATTCGGTAATATAAGCACTTTCATCAGGGCGACCGTAACCGGGGTGGATTTCTCTTCCTCAAGCGAGCCGGTAATTCTCGTTGGGAACAGCGATAATAAGATAGGTGTTGATCTCTCAAGGATCTCATCAGTTATGAACCAAGCAACTACTACAACTAATTAATCATCAGGAGAATTTTTATGTCATTATTTGGCGCACTTTCAGCTTCTCTTACGTCACTTACAGCGCAATCACGCGCGGTGAACGTTATATCAAACAACATCGCCAACCTTTCAACAACAGGTTTCAAATCAACCTCCGTATCGTTCTCGACTCTTATCGCAGGTGCGATAGGTGGTGGTGTGATAGATTCACTTCGTTCTGATATCGCCATTCAGGGTGCGGTAAATTCAACAGGCGTGGGAACCGATCTTGCGATACAGGGTAATGGTTTCTTCGTGGTGAACGATCTTTCCGGTAACGTAAGGTATACCCGTGCAGGTTCATTCCGTACAGATTCAGAAGGCCGTCTTGTTAACGAAGCAGGCTACATTCTCCGCGGCTGGCCGCTCGATGCCGATGGCAGGCTACCTGGTGAAGCGGGCAACGCGAACACCACATCATTCGCCGACGTTACTTCACTTCGTGATATTAACATCAACGATATTTCCGGCACTGCATCGCCTACAGGTGCTATCACTGCAAAAATAAACCTTAAGGCCGATGAACCTATACTTGAAGGTGCGGGCGATGTACTGGAGCCGCAAAGCTCGGCAAACTCCACTAACAACTCTACGGAGATTATCGTGCCGCAATCTTTTGCGAACGGCACGACCTTAACGGTTACTAATGCCGATGGTGCATCGGTCTATACCTATGGCGGTATCGAGGCATCCGGTTCGTTCACGCCTTCAGCGACATTTTCTGGGTTCGCAGGAACCCTTACTGATGGCGATTCGTTCACAATAGCAACAACTTCCATGTCGGCGGTTACCTTTACATTCATGGCAAGCCCTGATGCGGATAATAACGAGTTCAGCAACCTTAACGAGCTTTCTGAACTGATAGATGCAACAGATGGTCTGAAAGCAAGGATAAACAGTGGCGTTATGTATGTTGCCCCGGATGATGCTAATGATGCACTAACATTCGCAAATACCGGCGGTAACGGTGCAACAGACCTTATTACCTCTCTTGGCCTTGCCAGTACGGCGGCTGATTCTGCCGGTACAAGGTTCGCATCGCTTGCTGAACTTGCTACGATCATAAATGATACAACAAGTGATGGTCTTACCGCAACGGTAATTACCCCAAGCTCAAATTCGACCCTGAGTATATCCAATATAGATCCAACCGATAATATCACATTCACTACCAGTGATGCTGATTTTGCCACGGAGTTCAATTTATCCAGCGGCACCCAGATAGACGCTACATATGAAGCTTTGGGAGCCAGCGGCCAGAATATGGCCTCAGGCGATATAGCTTCTGACTTCTCAAGAACAATCACAGTTTACGATTCACTTGGTAATGGCCTTGATCTTCGTCTGGCATTCTCCAAGATAAGATCGAACGATACTGAAGCGGTATGGGCAGTTGAGCTGTTCGCGCCGCAGGTAGATGGCGAAGAGGTCATAGATGGCGGTCTTGATGGCGGAGGATTACTTTCATACGGTACGGTTTCATTTAACGGTGATGGTACACTT
>CAYRJW010000067.1:0-915 GCA_964424715.1 uncultured Rickettsiales bacterium
TGTTTATTATATAATCGCCTCGGCGGAATGTTCTTCCAACCTTGCGCGGTATGATGGCGTTCGCTTTGGCCACCGCACGATAGAACCATTCGCAACGCTTGATGAAATGTATGAAAAGACCCGTGCCGAAGGTTTCGGTGAGGAAGTGAAACGCCGGATAATGATAGGGACCTATGTTCTTTCCCACGGCTATTACGATGCTTATTATTTGAAAGCGCAGAAAGTTCGCACACTGATTGCGCGTGATTTCGAGAACGCATTCAAACAGGTTGATGCGATATTAACACCGACCGCCCCTTCTGCCGCATTCGCAATAGGCGAGAACCAGAACGACCCGGTGAAAATGTACCTGAACGATGTGTTCACTATTCCGACATCACTGGCCGGATTGCCGGGAATTTCCGTTCCTGCAGGATTGGATTCCGAAGGGCTGCCGCTTGGGTTGCAGGTGATAACGAAGCCGTGGGATGAACAGATGGCGTTCAATGTTGGCCTTGCGATAGAGCAGGCGAGTGGGTTCAAACGGTTGGATGAGATATAATAAAATATGTATAGATTCAGTGAAATACTGACTGAAGCAAAAAAACATAATTTCGCGCCAGCATATGTCTGGCTTAATCAGGACTCTTCTGACTTTTCTGAAATAAATAATACCATAGATGCTGGCGATGGCAAAAAATGGGGCCTGCTACATTTTCTTGCTGATGCCGAGGCAAAAGGAACCGGTAAAAACCATCCTTCGGTAGTTTTAGTATCGAAATTAGCGTTGGAAAAAGGCGCTGACCCGCATATGGGGGAATTTGATGAAGGAAAAACTGGTGATACGCCCTTCAATGTTGCGGCGGCATCTGCGCCGGAGATAGGCTGGGTGATGACAAGACGCTGGTTGAACGAAGCGCTGGCTGGCGGTGGCAA
>CAYRJW010000067.1:925-6838 GCA_964424715.1 uncultured Rickettsiales bacterium
AATGATCGTTCGGGAAGTCATGATTCATCACTGGCACAATATATCGCAAAGTGGTTGCCTAAAAATGAAGTGGCGCTTGCAGAAAAGGCAAAGAAAGCCGGAATGAAGATAGCCGAACAGAACGCTTCCGGCTGGACACCGTTGATGGCAGCAGGAGCATCGGGGAATTTTGCGGGGTTTGAGTGGTTCCTGAAAAATTATGATAACGCAGAAATAAAATTAACCTCTACGGAAGATTACCCTGCGCCGTATAAAGTTTTATTCAAAGCCGGGCTTGATGCCGGCGGAATAATAAAAGCCCGCCTTGACCAGCAGAAAGATATGCCGATAGCTTTAAAGAAGCAGCTTGAGAAATGTTTACAGCTATGGAATGAGAGAGCGAAGGTAATGAGTTTTTAGGGCTGGGATGAGTCCTGAGGTTTTGAATAATCAATACGCCCTTGAGAATCTAGGTTCTCCTATCGAAAGCATTTTTTACTTCTTCAGGTACTCCTGCTTCTCTTCTTTTTTTCATAATTTCTGTATGGCCTTCTTCAGATACCCGTCCTCCGTTATTATAAAATTCGTAAGTCTGATCTAGTTTTGAAGAATTGAAAAGGATATCTTTAAGTATTCCTTTAGTTTTTTTATGACCTTTTTCAGAGGTGGTTCCTGTTCTATCAACAAAATTCTTTTTAGTAGAATCTAGTTTTTTATAAGACTTTGCATCACCATCAAAGTTTGAATGGTTATAATTAATATCCTTTATTACTCCGGTAACCTGTTCAAGTGGATTACCATTTCCGTCACGTTCTTCAGTCATAATTTTTTCCATTTAATTTCGGTTTGTTTAATATCATAACACAAAAAGGTTAATAAATCATTAACCAACCTGTATTATTTTTTATCTCCATTTAAGTGTTTAAAATCAATATGATACATATCTGTCTATCCTGTTAACTTTTTGTCCTGAGACCAACGGATGTTTCTCCGATCTTGGAAAGGTTAAGAAATTGGGCCATGGCGATGAATACCGGTGAGGTGCTTTTTTTGTCTATTTTGCTAAGTCCGAAATGTGCGGCATGGACCATTTTCTTAAGGACAAGTCCGGTTTTGATATTATTTGCGTTGGCATAGGCTATCAGAGCCTCTGTCGCGAGATTTCCTTTTGGGCTGTGTGCGAAAGGGCAGCCGCCGATACCGCCTGCGGAGGAATCGAAGGTTGTTATGCCAAGTTTATATGCGGCCCTGACATTTTCGATGGCGTAGCCGTTAGTATCATGGAAATGGCCTGCGACCTTATCTAGTGTAACTCCGTTATTCTCAAGGGCTTTGACCAGGCGATTAACTTTTTTAGGGGTTCCGGCGCCGGTGGTATCGCCGAGGGATACTTCATAGCAGCCAGTATCCAGCAATCTTTTTGTTGCCTGCGCAACGCGATCAGGGGCGATCGGTTCGCCGTGCTGGCCTTCAAAGATGGTGGAGACATAACCGCGAACTTTTACGCCGCGTTCTTTTGCAAGAGCTATTACCGGGTCGGCAAGTTTCTGGAGGGCGGCTTCCATGTCATCTACACCCATATTGTCATGGCAGAATTTATCGGAGGCAGCGACCACTACGGCTATCTCGAAATGGCTGGAGACATCGGGGGTGATTATATCAAGGGCTTTTTCAGCACCTTTACTGTTCAGGGTTAAAATTGCGAATGTGGCATCCGGATACTGTTTTTTCAGAACCCTTTTTTTTATCTCAAGTGCAACAATATCGGACCCTGCCATCTGCGGCACTTTGTCTTCCCTCACCATGCTGCCGATCTCTATGTATCTGCAACCGGCCTTGTATAATTCATCTATGAAGGCAACGCGGTCTTCCGGGCTGACAAATTTCTTTTCGAACTGGAAGCCATCTCTGGGCGCGACCTCTTTCTGGATGATATTTCTATTGTTCATGTTAACCCCCGTTATTTTGTGCGGGGATATTAGCATAAAACCGGAAAATATCAACGGCTAAATAGGTCTATTTCTCTGCTTCAGCCTGTCTTTGCTGGTATAATCTGGCGAAATCGATAGGGTCCAGCATGAGGGCCGGGAAGCCGCCATCGCGGGTGAGATCGGAGACTATGCGGCGGGCGTATGGGAATAGGAGGCCCGGGCAGAATATCAGTAGGGCGGGTTCCATATCTTCCTGAGGAACGTTGGCTACTACGAATACGCCGGCATATTCAACTTCGCAGATGAATACTATCTCTTCCTTGCCGCCTTTGGCTATTCTTTTTGCGGTGGCGCCTATTTTCAGTTCCACTTCGTAAGTATCTTTGCCTAAAGTTTGTGCTTTCACATCAACGGAAACATTGATGTTGGGTTTTTCTTCGCTCGGCCTTAGTGAGTTAGGGGCGCCCGGGCTTTCAAAGGATATATCTTTTACATATTGCGCGGCGATGGAAATGTGAGGTGCGGCTTGCTGGTTTTCTTCGGTCATGTTCTTTCTCTTTGGGTTACAGGTGAGAGGTTACAGGTGACAGGTTAAGTAAATTATATTTACCTGTCACCTGTAACCTCTCACCTCTTACCAAATTAATTGGTTGCCAATTTCGGTTAATACATTTAACTCAAAACTATGATTAGTAAATTAAAAAATTTCTTCCGCGAGTTCAAAGAGCTTTACCTGAACCGGAATATGGCAGTGATAGCCGCTTTAGGCTATGGCAGCGGGATACCGTTCACGCTGGTTTTTATAACATATACTTTTAATCTGGCGGAAAAGGGCGTTAATCTACGCGATATCGGCCTGTTCGGGCTGGCGGGTCTGCCGTTTGCGATAAAATTCCTCTGGTCGCCGCTGGTGGATGGGTTGAAGATACCGCTGCTCCATAAACTCGGCCAACGCCGCAGCTGGCTGCTGCTGAGTCAGGTGTTGCTTGGTATCATAATATGTAAATTCGGTTTTGTTGATCCACTTACTGATATGAGAATGGTGGTTTACTTAGCGATATTACTTTCATTCGTTTCGGCCACTTATGATATTGCTTATGATGCCATTCGCGTGGAGCTGCTTTCGGCGGATAAGCAGGGTGCAGGGGCGGGTGTCTCTATTATAGGGTATCGTATAGGGATGCTTATTTCCGGCGGTCTGGCACTGTTCATTGCGGATATATATTCGTGGAAAGTTGCGTTCATATCTATCGGCGGTTCGATGGTTTTTTGTATGGGAGCAACTTTTTTTGTCAAAGAGCCGGAGAAAGATCTTGGCGAGATAGTGGCGCAGAAAAGTATGTGGATATGGATAAAGATGTTCGTCTTCGCGCCGTTCGTGAAATTCATCGCGGAACATAAGAACTGGCTGGCGATATTGATGTTCGTGATATTCTATAAACTCGGTGATGCGCTGCTCGGCAAAATGGCGAATCCGTTCTATCTGCAAATGGGTTTTACAAAGTCGGAAGTGGCGATAATAATTAAATTATACGGTTTTGCGATGACCATAATCGGCGGGTTAATTGGCGGCTGGGCGGTCTATAAGATAGGGCTTCTCAGGTCGCTGGTGATATTCGGGATAATGCAGATGCTTTCAAACCTGTTATATGTCTGGCAGGCGCAGGTGGGGCATAATGTGGGCGTGCTGGAGATTGTTATCACTATTGAAAATATCACGGGCGCAATGGGTACGGCGGCATTCACGGCGTATCTGGCATCGCTTTGTAATATTAGGTATACCGCAACGCAATATGCGCTGTTAACTTCGTTCATGTCGCTGGGCAGATGGCTTACCAACGCGCCTTCGGGCTATCTGGTGGATAAGACCCACGGGCTTGGGCTTTCGTGGGAGATGTATTTTATTATTACGGTGGTGATAGCGATTCCGGGGCTGGTGCTGATAAAGTATTTGAAGATAAATGAGAGTAAAGTTTAAGTCATACCGGAGCCTGACTCCGGTATCCAGCCAACCCGCGATCGCATATCGTAATGGCTGGATTCCGGACTTGAAGTCCGGAATGACAATATAGTTATATAAATCAGGTGCTTAAAATCTCTTGATGAAAGCATATATTTGAACTATTTTGTCGCAGATTTTGATGAATTATTATGTTATAATAATATAACCTTAAACAAAACATATGTCGCAAGCAGGTTTGAGAGAAATTAAGAGAACATCGGTACCGTATTCAAAAGAGCTTCTGCTGAAGTTCTACCGTTCAATGCTGCTTATCCGCCGCTTTGAGGAACGCACCGGCCAGCTTTATGGCATGGGCATGATAGGCGGTTTCTGCCATTTATATATCGGTCAGGAAGCAGTTGTTACCGGCATGCAGGAAGCCATTAAAAAGGGCGATCAGGTCATAACCACTTATCGCGATCACGCGCATATGCTTTCATGCGGGACAGACCCGAAAGTTATTTTGGCGGAACTATTAGGCCGCGAAACAGGCTGCTCCCGCGGGAAGGGCGGTTCGATGCATATGTTCGATACCAAAAATGAATTTTACGGCGGCCACGGTATAGTTGGCGCTTCGGTTCCTATCGGCGCTGGTATCGCGTTCGCAAATAAATATCGCGGCAATGATGCGATATGCCTTTCATATTTCGGCGATGGCGCCGCGAATCAGGGGCAGGTGTTCGAGGCTATGAACATGGCGGCACTCTGGAAACTGCCGGTGATATTCATCATAGAAAATAACCATTATGCGATGGGTACTTCAACCTGCCGCTCTACCTCTAATGATGATTACTATAAGCGCGGCGAGATATTCGGTATTCCGGGTGTTCAGGTGGATGGGCAGGATGTTATGGCGGTGTATGAGGCCGGAAAGAAAGTTGTGGAACATGTGCGCGCCGGCAAAGGCCCATATGTGATGGAAATGGAAACCTACCGCTACCGCGGCCATTCCATGAGCGACCCGGCAAAATACCGCACTAAAGAAGAAGTAGAAAAATACAAAGACGAAAAAGACCCGATAGAAAACGTTAAACGCATATTATTCCAGCAAAACTTCGCCACCGAAGAAGACCTCAAAAAAATTGAAGACGAAATAAAAGTAATAATCAACGAAGCTGTAGAATTTGCGAAAGCAAGCCCGGAACCGGATTCTAATGAGCTGTTTACGGATGTGATTAGGTAGGTATTGTAATTTAGTAATTAGGGAGATCAAAAGATCGTCAATAATGAATGTAGGATTACAAATAAAAACCCAAACAAGATTCTCTCCTCCTGTTTGGCCTGTATATAAAGATCAGGCCCCAACCGCTGACATTATAAATGCTATTTCCGATCAATATTATAATTATATATTAAATTATAGCGGTGCAAAAACTATAGGAGAAGCCCAGGATATAATGTTTTACGGCATTAATGGTCAACCTATGGCCTTGGTGCCATGGATAGCGGCTTTTCCGGATTTTTATCGAGGGCATGATTTTTTTGAGAGAAAAAATTTTACTAATGCATTTGGTAACAGAGCGGCAGATATATTTCATAGCTCAGCTCATTTTATAACTTTTGCGGCCCATCTTCCAGGACAGGAAATGTTAACTGCTTTATGTGAAACGGCACTTTATTCAAAAAATACTAATGAGCTTAAAAATTATATAAAAGAATATGATACCGTTGGGGTATTTAAACCTTCTGAAGATATAAAGGATTATGCTGACAGTATGGATAGGCTGCACAGTGTTTTTATGAATAATGGTATAGCCAATATTTTTAATCTTATAGATAAATCTTATTTACCGAAATTTGAAACAGATAAAAATGGCAATATAATTCTTGAGAAGAGTCCTGAGATTCTTAAGCCTATAGTAAGGGCCGTATATACGGATAACAGATTTAAAGAAATTACAACAACTCCTATAGGTGGAGTAGATCAATTCCATCTTTATTCAACTCCCGTAGAATATATAAGGCTGGATTATAGTGAAGAACATGAAATTAGCAGGATCA
>CAYRJW010000067.1:6848-8550 GCA_964424715.1 uncultured Rickettsiales bacterium
AACTATCCTATGTAGGGCAAAAAACTCAGGATTTTATAGATACATTAAAAAAATCCAGAATTATTATTGGGTAATTTTTTTTAAGAAATTAGTACAAGCATCCTCCAGCAGATCCAGAACTTTCTCAAATCCAGCCTCGCCCTCATGATAAGGGTCCGGCACTTCTTTTATTCCCATGGTTCCATGTTCCAGCATCAGGCGGATCTTGTATTTCATTTCGTTGGGGCATAGGCGGATGAGGTCGTCGTAATTGTTTTTATCCATGGCAAGGATGTGGTCGAATTCGTAGAAATCATCGAAGGTGACGCGGCGTGCGGTCTGGCGGGTGAGATCATAGCCGCGTTTTGCGGCGTGCATGGTGGAGCGGGGATCGGGGGATTTGCCGATGTGATAGGCGGCGGTTCCGGCGGAATCTATTTCGAATTTATCATTCAGGTTGTTTTGCTCTACCAGCTTTTCAAATATACCGTGCGCAGTAGGACTGCGGCAGATATTGCCTAGGCAGACGAATAATATTTTAGTTTTTTCCGGCATGATCATTTATTTACACGGTTATTTATAAGGTCGTCAACCGCTTCCGGGTTGAGCAGGGTTTTGGTGTCGCCTAGGTTGCTGTAATCATTCTCGGCTATTTTGCGGAGGATGCGGCGCATTATTTTGCCGGAGCGGGTTTTAGGCAGGGCCGGGGCAAATTGTATTAGATCAGGCTTGGCTATGGGGCCGATGTTCTTGCGGACGGTATCTACAAGTTCGGCTTTTAGTTTTTCGCTTGGGTCGATGCCGTTCTTTAAGGTGACGAAGGCGTATATGCCTTGTCCTTTGACATCGTGCGGGTAGCCGACCACTGCTGCTTCGGCTACATCGTGGTGGAGGACGAGAGCGCTTTCGACCTCGGCGGTGCCGATGCGGTGGCCGGATATTTTTAATACATCATCAACGCGGCCGGTTATCCAGTAATAACTATCCTCATCACGCTTGGCGCCATCGCCGGAGAAATATTTGCCGGGGAACTGGGAGAAATAGGTTTCATAAAAACGGGAGTGATCGCCCCAGATGGTGCGGGCTTGCGCGGGCCAGCTTGTCAGCAGGCAAAGGCTGCCTTCAGCGGTGCCTTCAAGGATATTATTTTTTTCATCGACTATGGCGGGGATTATTCCGAAGAATGGTTTTGTCGCGGAGCCGGGTTTTTGTGCTATGGCGTATGGCAGCGGGGTGATGATGAAACCGCCGGTCTCGGTCTGCCACCAGGTATCGACTATCGGGCAGTTGCCATCACCTACCACATCGAAATACCAGCGCCATGCTTCGGGGTTTATCGGTTCGCCGACGCTGCCGAGGATGCGGAGAGTTTTGCGGGAAGTGCGCTTTACCGGTTCATCGCCGCTGGCCATTAGCATGCGTATGGCGGTAGGGGCGGTGTAGAACTGGGTTACTTTATGTTTATCTATCACTTGCCAGAAGCGCGAGGCATCGGGATAGGTCGGGATGCCTTCAAACATTAATGTAGTGGCGCCGTTGGCAAGCGGGCCGTAAACAATATAGCTGTGGCCGGTGACCCAGCCGACATCGGCGGTGCACCAGTAGATGTCGCCTTCGTGATAGTCGAACACGTAATGGTGGGTCCAGGCGGCCCACAGCAGGTAACCGCCGCTGGTGTGCAGCACGCCCTTCGGCTTACCAGTCGAGCCTGAGGTGTAGAGGA
>CAYRJW010000068.1:0-8358 GCA_964424715.1 uncultured Rickettsiales bacterium
GGGTTTTAGCTAAGCAATACTAATAGCTCGATTGGTTTAATATGACCTTATCCTTCGGGATAAGGGAGCGTTACACTACATTTTTTATACAATTTTCTCGAAGTCACGATAGCTCATATGTAGTATTAAGTTTACTTAATGCAAAACAAGAAGTTTTACATATAAGATATTGACTATCAAGATATACATGGATTTTACTGAATGCCCGCATTAGTTTGATTGATCTGGTGATTTTGGAGAAGAAGTCACACCTGATCCCATCTCGAACTCAGAAGTTAAGCTCTTCATCGTCAATGGTACTATGTCTTAAGGCATGGGAGAGTAGATCGTTGCCAGATCTATCAAACTAATGCAGATTGCTGATTCCCCATTTTAAAAGGCTCCGAAGGCTTTTTATATGATATCTGACCCGCCGCAAGGCGGGTTTTTTATTGCCTGCGAGTAACCCTATGCCGCAGTTTTTGTATAGATCTAACAATTCCGACGAATGCCTCTTGTAAATAATGCTAAAATATGCTAACATTTGCTCTTAATTTATTTTGAGGGGTAATTTATGACAACAAAAGCATCAGAAAGAACTGTTGAAGCTTTGCGTGAAACTATCGAGATCAATAACCTTTCAACCTTTATGGCCAATAGCAAATTTGTAGTGGATAAAGCTGGTAATATTGGAGCTATTGTAGGAAAGTACCGGGGTGGTAGACCAGGTACCGAACTGGGACCGTTAATTCCGCGCTACCTAAGTAAGCCTAAATATAAACAAGGATATAACGAATATGGTGCTGAATGGGCGGAACGTTTAGACCGCTATGGCCCTATGCCTGAGAAGTTAGAGATGCTTCCTCAGGAAGATATACTTAGATTTTTTGAGGCAGGTGTCAGGTTTGGTGAGAATCAGGGGGTTGTTGAAAATTTGCATAAAGTATTGCGTCCTGAAAAAAACAAGCAAATGGAGATGGAAAAGCTAAAAGTTAAATCAGTTGATTGGGCCCAATTTGCAAAAAAGAATAGAAGTGTATCAGGTGGTAAAATTTTTAAACAATAAATGAATGGAATACGTTAAAAAACATTTAAAACCCGCCGGAATTAGGTTTCTGAGCGGTTTTTTTGTTGGTTATTACCGCAAGCAACCCTAATCCCATTGATATTTTGCCCATTATCAGTATAATAAAACCATCAATCTGGGGAAATCAATGACATTTTTAGAATTTAAGAAAAACTCGGCAAAGCTTAAGCTTGAAATGGAGAAGCTTAAAGATGGGCGGAGTTGGGTTCTTGAACAATTACATACAAAAGAAAAAGCCAATGCTTTATACAGCATGACTAATATTCTGGAAAATTTTGAGGTTTTTAAATATTACGAAAAAGGCAATGAATATCTTTGTGATAGGATATGTCAGGTTCTTAAGCATTCCCCATTAATCATAGATCCAGAGAGGCATGAACCTTGGGAAATTGAAAAAAAAGAAACAATAGAACCTTCTAAATTTATTTTGGTTGCAAAAAATGAAGAAGCCGCAGAGAAACTGGCCAGGTGCCTGCATCATCTGGAGATCATTGAAGTAAAAGATGGCAAGATAACGGATTATCCGGAAGATTATGATCATATTGCGCCAAGATACGATCATCAGGCATTTAAAATGGCTGATTATGGGCATCTTCAGGCAGCAAAATACGGCGTCATAGAAATAATGGATAAAGGCATAGAGATACTTGCCAAGAAAGGCGTGGAATTCCCGAAAAATATCACGAATATTATAAAAGAGATTGATACAAAGAAGCAACCGATCAGGGGCCTATAAGCAAAATTAAGTGTCTGGAGCTATATTTACTGCCTTTTTCAGGCGAGGCTATTAATTTAAAAAGCCGGTAGAAGATACGATCATTTTTTGGTATAATAAAACATATAAATATTCCGGGGGAAGTTTTGTCTTCATACATAAGTGACATTTTTAAATTCAGGAAGACCCTGGATGGTGCCGAGTTATTTGATTACAGCTCGAAGATAGGCCTGAAGATAAACCTCTATCCGGAGATATTGCTGCTTCTGAAGCGTGGATATCTGGAGGTTCGGGGGAATAAGATAACGGTCACGGATGCATCTGGTGTGCATAATCTTTTCAGATTCAAAAAGGGTGCTAAATATCTGGAAATGATGAATTCGGAGCAACGCACCTATACCACCTATTATCCTAAACATAAGCGTAAAGAGTTAAAGCTTCAGGATAATAATAACGCGGTAAGTCCCGAAGAAGGTGATCGTATCTTCATTACAAACAAATATTCAATTCAGGTGAACGGTCATACTAATATATGATACCTTTAAAACGCGCCTTGGGGTGGACAGGTTAACCTTTTCTCCCTGGCAGCTTGGCGAAAAGATAACTCACCTGTTTGAAAATAATCCCGGCAAACTGGAATATGAGGTCTTCATAAAAAACCCGGATGGCAGTGCCGTGAATAACGAATCCATAAAATTCTACTCGGCTACAGCAGAAGATATGCGCAGCATGGTCCATGTCACCGGCGGTGATTCAAAGGGTAAAAGGATAAAGCTTGATGCCGAACATGTAATTAACCCCGATCTTAAATACATACTCTGGAAAATTTATAATAACGAGGTGCAGAAAAATGGCGCGACCTATACCATCACCGCAGATCCGGAGCTGGATATGAAACACGCGATACCTGCCGATATAAAAAAGGCCCTCAAGCCGGATTACCAGCTTGAGATAGGCCACCTGAAGATAGATTCAGGCAAAGTCGTGCGCGCTGCTCATACGCGGGCAGAGAATCATGTAATGGTATAAGCCATTCAATAAGTATACCAGTTAAGTTCTTGATGCGGCTTTGTTTCGGGGGTTGGTGGAGTGCTGGCGGTCTGTTCTCCTGTTTCGGTATTGCCATAAGGATAAGAGCTGCTTTGCATATCTATGGGTGAATAATATACCGGTACAACCTGCGCTAGCTGGAAGGTCTCGGTTGCTTTGGTGTTAAGCGTATTTTGCGGCGTTACCGGATAGATGACCGCCGGCAGGGATATGGCCCAAAATATCAATACAGCTTTTTTCATAGTAGCCTCCTTTTGGTTTTTTATTTTTTAAAATTTAAAAGATGAGACCTGCGGAAAAGATACCTGAACTTCTGGAACTATATGGACTTCTGAAAATATATTATCAGTCTGGTATAAACCTTTTTACATAACGGGCAATTATGTTCAGAGGTAGAATTTATAAATTTATTATAAAAACGACGGAATATTACCAGTAGAATTCTCCTTTATAATCTTCTGAAGCCTCCGGGTAATTGGCGGGTTCCTGATATTCAAGTTTGTTAGGTCTTTTGCTGGTAGGGGGGCGGGGGATGTTCAGTATCTCTGCGGCGTTACGGTTATTGTAATAGAATACTTCTGAAGGCGGGATGGAGTAGTATGAATTGATATTATTATTTTTTAGTGAATTTTCCGCCATGCACGGAATTGCTGAGAAAAAAATTACCGTGACCGATATTGCGAATAATAGAAAAAATCTTACTTTTTTCATTTCTGTTCTCCTTGCTGATTAACTGTCTTGAAGTTTGAAGATATTTTCTTCCAACTTCTAACTTATCACCAACTCAGAGCGCTCTGGTCTTGGCCGGGCCAATAAGCTTTTTCTATGGCTGTGTCAACTACCAATATCTGGTTTTTGAATTAAATATTTGCTGTGTGGATATTTTGTAACTGGCGGATTCTGGCATTTTCCCCATATATAGTATCGATCACAAAAAAGTGAATGTAATTGCTATATTTAGATAATATGGTATATTGATGAAATAAAAATCAGGGGGCTTAATGTCGATTCCAAACCAGCAAATAATACTATTCAGTTTTTTTCCATCCTTTTTAGGCAAAAAAAATAAATTTGGTGAGTTATGATTCGCTCAGTTAATATAAATATATATACCAGTCATATGAAACAGGAGCTATAATGCTGATGCCGAGCCGGGAACTTCCCAGTACAGATATAATCGTTACCAAGGTGCAGCTGCTATTCAGAAGCGGGATGGACTCTTTTGTCAGATATTTCCGTTATGGCCGCACATTTGTGCATATGGCAAATATTGAGCATGCTGTTATCGAGGCGGTAGAAAAGCTGCGGAATGTACTGGATAAGGCAAAAGATCCCGAGCTGGATTTTATAAAAACAGACCTGATCGAAAGCAAAGCGGTGCAGAAATTTACAAAAAAAATTCCTGAGATGCTTATGGGAAATATAAGCTATAGGAATCCGCCTGAGCATACGGGATTTGAGTATCTGATGGAAGATGCTGCCAGAGCCTATCCTGCCAGGGCAAAAGAATCCCCCAAAGAAAAAGAATCTCTGATCCATGAAAGCGTGGAAAAACTTTGTATTGATCTGAAAGAGTTACTTAAGGCTACATTGGACAAGGGCGGGAATGGCTACTTTATGAAGCTGACGGAAAGCGGCATATCGTGCCAGGATATACTTACAAAACTTGAAAGGTCGGTTAACGAAAATCATAATCACATAGTCGCCGCAAGGGATGCTGATAATATACCTTCAATGGGTAAATAACTTCCTAATACATATACCAGTCATATGAATTCGCAGAGGCGGTTCTTGTGGTCGCCGGAGCGGGTGGGGTAGTTGTTATATTATTGCTGTAATAAGGCTGTACATAGCTGTTATATGCAAGCTGCGGGGCTGAAACATATTCGGGTTTGGCCTTAATGTCATAAACGCGGCCTGCGATCTCTATATTATCTTTATAAGTATCTGTACTTCCATACTCGGTATCGCCGGTGTTAAGATCATACTGTGAAGTGGAATATCTGTCGCTACAGGCGCTGGTGAGCAGGGCTGTGCAGGCTATCAGGAGTAATTGCAGTTGTTTCATTTGGTTCCCCATATTTGTTTAAAAAGATCTTGTCAGGAAGGTTAATTTAACAAAGGAACGCCATTAAGTATATGATTAATATAAACTTTCTGTTCGGATTTAAAATTAATTTGATACAAAATTAGTCTAAATTTATTTCGAATTTTAGGTATTTCTGGCTAACTTATTCAAAAATATTGCTCATCTGCCTTATTTCGGTTACATTACAGTAGGGGCGTAAACATGAAAATAGGTTTAAGAAAATTATTAGGGTATCTGGAAAAAGCCCTGAATAGCAACAATATAGAGCAACTTGTCCGGTTGTATAAGACATTCAATGGTGCAAGATATGATTATATTGGTGAACAGCCCTATGAAGCCCTATACCGGGCTGGAATGGTCCTGAGCAGGAGTAAGTATGCGGATATTGCCAATGAATATTTCATTATTGTGGCGCATGGAAGCCGCTCCGAAGAGACCGCAATAAAAAGCATCAATGGAATAGTAAGGCTGGTTTCTTCTGTGCCACCGCGAGAGATAGTTTATGGTCTGGGAGAGATAGCGGCATATTCAATATTATCATCTGTCCGCAGCAAGGCCATAGATAGTATAGAAAAAATTTCCAGCCACGACCCGTTTCAGTCGTTGGTTGAGCTTGGGCGCATATTTGATGATACTGACGATAATAAAACTCTCAGTAAGGCGGCAGAAACAGCAGCAAAGATATTAAAGAAAAAGAATGTCATGCTGGAGATTAAAAACGACCTGCCCAAGGTTGGCGGTATATTGGCTGGTATGACCGATGCCCCGGATTGCGATCCTGAAATAAAAGAAGTTATATATGGGCAGATAATAAGAATTGCGGCTATCGTTCACGAAGAAGCTCCTGGCCTTGCAAAACAGGTTCTTGAAGCCGTTGGGGGCAGTAAGAGCGAGAGCAAGCGCAGATATGCAACAAATGTAATGGAAAAGATGGCTCCTCCACGTCCCGGGAGATACTCTGATTATGTGCTCTCGGAGCGTCCAAAGGCCGCTGGTATCGAGATAGAATGATCTTTTTGCCGTGTTCGTGTCATACTCTATCGATTTGCTTTTTTATTCCTTTCCATCTAATCTTTAAAACATAAAACAAACCAAAACATAAACTGATGTTAATTATCATAATCCTGCTGCTGTTCATATCTGCGTTCTTCTCACTTTCAGAAACTGCCATAACTGCCGCTAACAGGGGCAAGATATACAAGCGCAAGCTGGAAGGCAGCCTGCTTGCCGGTAAGGTCATAGACCTGCTGGAGCGCAAGGACAGGCTGATAACAACCATCCTGCTGGTTAATACGGCGTTCAACGCCGGTGCGTCGGCGCTTACTACGGCATATCTCATGAGAACCTACGGCGAAAAGCCGGAGGTGATACTTTATGCGGCTGCGGTGATGACCATCACTATCCTGGTATTCTGCGAGGTCCTGCCAAAGGTCTTCGCGCTGAAGAACGCGGAAAGGGCGGCGATGTTCACTGCTCCCATAGTATCATTATTCGTGAAGGTGTGTCTTCCGATAACTTTCATAGTTGAGCTTATCGTGAATTTTTTCCTCCGTATCACTGGCCTTGAAAAGCACGGTATGGAAGGCATGGTCAAAGGGCTGGATGCCTTGCGTGGCGCTATAGAGCTATATCACCATGAAGGCGATGTGTTCAAGGAAGATAAGGACATGCTCGGCGGCATCATCGATCTTGACGAGACCGAGGTAAGTGAAGTTATGCAGCACCGGAAGGATATGGAAGCTATTGATATAGCCCTTCCTTCACAGGATATAATAAATCTGGTGCTGAAAAGCGAATATTCCCGCATCCCGGTATATTCCGAGACCACCGAGAATGTGATAGGTATACTTCACGCAAAAGCTTTCATGAAGGTATTTGCCGAGAATGCCTGCAATGTCGGCCAGCTTGATATAAAATCGCTGCTGGTAGAACCATGGTTCGTGCCTGATTCCACCACGCTCAAAGAACAACTCATCGCATTCCGCGAAAAACACCAGCATTTCGCGCTGGTGGTAGATGAATATGGCACCCTGCTTGGTATGATAACCCTTGAGGATATACTCGAAGAGATCGTCGGCAGCATCCACGATGAATATGATACTGATTATTTAAATGTTGAGGATAATTTAGATGGCAGCTTCATTGTAGATGGCACCATCCCTCTGCGTGATCTCAATCGCGAAATGCACTGGAACCTGCCTTTGGGTGATGCCACCACCATCGCCGGCCTGATAATAAACGAGGCCCAGATGATCCCAAAAAAAGGCCAGATATTCCATTTTTACGGTTTCCGCTTCGAGATATTAAGGAAAAAACGCAACCAGATAACGAAGGTTAAGATAAGCCGGGCTTAGAACCTCATATTAGTAATTTTTTTGTTGATCCAATCAGGGTCCGGGCTCTTGGTGAAGGGGCTTGGTGATTCTAATTGCCGTTCATAAGAATCTTTTCTGGGATTAAGACGCGTTGACTGAAAATTGGTTTCAGATTTATAATTTTCAATTCGAGTTTCTGTATCGCGTATTTGAAAAGGGTATTTTGGAAAAAGAATAGAATATTCCTCTTTCAGGCGAGAAATATTTGACTCTTTTGCAAAGCCTTTTCCATTGGTCAAGAATGCATCTGAAACTTTAGTTTTATCTAATTTACCAAGTTTTTCTATACCTAATTCTTTTTTGCCGTTATAGTCATATGTACTATATTCTTCGTGTATTCCAAGAAGAATATCACTAAGTTCTTTTCCGTTCGCCTGTTTTATATCAAGGTTTATCAGATGTCCGAATATGAGAGTGCTTATAGGTTCATCTATTGTAAGCTTCTGTACACCTGGACCAATTGCAACAACATTTATTGGTGAATCTTGGTCGCCATCCTGGAGGAGGCTATCCATCCTATCCACCATATAATTATACAGTGGGGAATCGCATTTTTTAATGTATGATGTAAGTTTTTTTACTTTAGATTCTAAAGATGTTAAAATTTCAATCCTTTTCTCAGGGCTACAATGTACATTCAGAGAGTCTATCCCATGTTCCGTGTTTTCTATTATAAAGACCAATTCGCTTTTATTCGTATCAATAAATGTCTGCAGATCAGCAACCAACAAAAGCCCCTGCTTGAATAGATTAAACTTCTCTTTTTTGTAATTCATGTTCCCCCAATCAATTAAGTATGTTTAGTATATACTAAATTTCTCTTTTTGTAAAGTTTTGACTCCCAAATAAAATTCTTATATATTAATAACTGCTGTTAAAAACTCGTTGTTTCTCATTGCCGGTTGACACAACCCCAAACCCCTTGTGGAAGCCAGACCTCTTTGAATGAGAGTGCCAGGCGGCAATTAAGTTAATAAATGAAGCCCAGATGATCCCAAAAAAAGGCCAGATATTCCACTTCTACGGCTTCCGCTTCGAAATATTAAAGAAAAAACGAAACCAG
>CAYRJW010000069.1:0-8065 GCA_964424715.1 uncultured Rickettsiales bacterium
CCGAGACCATTTCACTCGCCCTCACCGCCGCTGAAACCGGCCACTTGGTGCTTGGCACATTACATACCACCTCCGCGCCTAAGACCATCGACAGGATAATCGATGTGTTCCCGGCCGCTGATAAAGAACTTGTCCGCTCCATGCTTTCTTCCTCGATACAGGCGGTTGTTGCACAAACCCTTATAAAGACCGCTGACGGTAACGGCCGTGTGGCCGCGCTTGAAGTGCTGCTTGGAACACCTGGCATCAGGAATCTTATCCGCGAGAACAAGATCCCGCAGATATCATCACTAATCCAGATCGGCGGAAAATTCGGCATGATCTCTATGAAGGATTATCTCGACAATCTTGTAAGGGATAGCAAGATATCCCACGAAGCAGCCACCAGTATGATGAATCTGGTTACATCTTCCGCTGACTTTGATGATAAATCCGGCGAAGGCCCTAAAAAAGAAAAAGAATTTGTTCCTGAAAGACCTGCAACCCCAAGGCCGGTACATAGTACCCAGCCAAAAACCGATGAGAATTTTTAATATATGGCAGATACCCTTAAAAAGCCCCGCATTTACCATTATCTGAACATGATGATAAAGGAAGGTGCTTCCGATTTTTTCCTGACGGTTGGTATTCCCGGCACTCTCAAGGTAAAATCTGATTTCATAAAGATAATGGAGCCGGCACACAACGAAAGCAGCATAGAAAAAATAGTGAAAGAATTCCTGACAGAAGAACAATGGCTGGAATTCACTTCTACACTTGAGCTTAACGTTGCGGTCTCTACCGAGGAAAATGAAAGATTCCGTATAAATATATTCTATAATATGCGTAACATCGGTCTGGTCGTCCGCCATATAAAGTCGCAGATACCAAGCCTTGATCAGCTTGGCGTGCCGGAAATTTATAAAAAACTTATCGTGCAGAAACGCGGATTATTCTTAGTGGTCGGTGCCACTGGCTCCGGTAAATCCACCACTATCGCAGCACTTCTGGAACATCGCAACCAGAACGGCAGCGGCCATGTCATTTCCATTGAAGACCCGATCGAATTTGTCTTCCAGCATAAAAACTGTATCTTCACCCAGCGTGAGATAAATATAGATACATTCTCCTATAACATCGCGCTGAAGAACGCACTGCGGCAGGCGCCGGATGTTCTTTTCATCGGCGAGATACGCGATAAAGATTCCATGGAAAGCGCGCTTACATTCAGCGAGACCGGGCATCTTGTAGTAGCAACCGTTCACGCTAATAATTCCAACCAGGCAATTGAACGCATATTAACATTCTACCCTGAAGAAAGTTCCAACCAGATACTTACCTCACTTTCACATACTTTGAATGCAGTAGTAGCACAGCGCCTTGTAAAGAATATTCAGGGCGGCCTTACGCTTGCTTACGAGATCATGATAAATGAAGGGCTGATAAGGGAACTTATCAAGGAAGGTAAAGTCACCGAAATAAAAGATGTGATGAAGCAGAACATCAATAACGGCATGATGACCTTTGATGAATGTCTGTTCAAACTAATAAAAGATAAAGTGATAGATAAGGATACCGCCATAAGGGAAGCCGATAACCCGAATAACCTAAAACTGAGATTATCCCAATATTCTGAAAGTAATCTCAACAAATCACTTTCCGGCATCCCGCAAACTTCCCTAAAGGAAGACCAGATGAGCGCATACAGCCTTAGAAAAAACAAAGAAGATAATAATTTCTGATGAAATATGATCTTCCGGAAATAAAGGGTGAGTACAGGTTCAACGCCCCTCTTGCCGCATCAACATGGTTCCGCGTCGGCGGCGAGGCAGATGTTATATTCCGCCCGGAAGATGCAGATGATCTAGCTCATTTCATAAAGAACAAGCCTTCAAACCTTAACTATATAACTCTGGGCGTCTGCTCAAATGTCATAATCCGTGATGGCGGCTACCGTGGCTGCATAATAAAACTCGGTAAGAATTTCACACAAATAAAAGCTGAAGATAATAAAATAATTGTCCGAGCCGGCGCGCTGGATAGCAATGTTGCAAGATTCGCTGCTGAAAATAATATCGCCGGAATGGAATTCCTTATTGGAGTTCCAGGAACTATTGGCGGCGCGATCGCCATGAATGCCGGCGCTTACGGCACCGAGATAAAAGATATTTTAATTTCCGCCAAAGCCATAGATGAGAATGGCAATATAATAGAATTAAAAAATTCTAACTTCGGTTTCACCTACAGAAAAAATTCTCTTCCCGGGAATTTAATTTTCATCGAAGCAACCCTGCAAGGCAAAAAAGGTAATAAAGAAGAGATACTGAACAGCATGAAGAACATCTCCGACTCGCGTGAAGCCACCCAGCCCGTCCGCACCAGAACCGGCGGCAGCACCTTCAAGAACCCGCCCGGCGACAAAAAAGCCTGGCAACTCATCGACGAAGCCGGCCTGCGCGGCCACCGCAAAGGCGGTGCCATGGTCTCCGAAAAACACTGCAACTTCCTGATAAACACAGACAACGCCACCGCAAAAGACATCGAAGATCTTGGTGACGAAATAATCGCAAGGGTAAAACAAAATTGCGGTATTCAGCTGGAATGGGAAATAAAACGCATTGGCGAACATTCAAATTAATTCTTTGTTAACCGCTCTTCCCTACCCTATGTCCTAAAATGAGCCTGAAAGCCGGGCTTCGTAATTCTGGAAAATAGTCAAAATAAAACTATATTTATATATAGTATTTTCTACAATGCTGTTCCATTTTTGATGCAGGTTTTGGGGTGTTTTTTGCTAAACGATTGAAAAATATACACCTACTATATATTGTGTCTAAACTGCTTCTACCGACTAAAATACACTATATTTAGATAATTATTTATAACTATATAATTGACCATGCAGACATAGAGGGTTAATAATTGCAATTACCCCTTTGAAGAAACTTTAAAGAAAAGAAAATAAATTTTTTGGGGAAAAACAGAAAAATCTTGGGGATATAACTAAATATCATGTAGGGAGAAAGAAGATGCTGAACGAACAAGTAAATATAGCCTCCGCTAAAACATCCAACTCAAATGATCAGCTGATGGATCAGAAAGTAAAGATAGACGATTCCAAAAGCGACCTGCTGACAGATTTCGGCAAAGCAGTATTACAGGACAGATATTTATTACCAGGCGAGACCTATCAGGACCTTTTCGCGCGCGTGTCTGAAAGATACAGCGATGATATCGCGCATGCTGAAAGAATATATTCTTATGTAAGTAATCTGTGGTTCATGCCTGCTACACCTATATTAAGTAATGGCGGCACTGAACGTGGCATGCCTATTTCATGCTTCCTGAATGAAACTCCTGATTCGCTTGAAGGCATCGTTGATCTCTGGACCGAGAATGTCTGGCTTGCTGCGCGCGGCGGTGGCATCGGCAGTTACTGGGGCAATCTTCGCTCCATCGGCGAAAAAGTAAAAGGTAATGGCAAAACTTCCGGCGTTATCCCTTTCCTGCGCGTGCAGGATTCGTTAACACTTGCGATATCGCAAGGCAGCTTACGCCGTGGCAGCTCTGCGGTATATCTTCCGGTCGATCATCCTGAGATCGAGGAATTCATCGAACTTCGCAAACCAACAGGTGGCGATCCGAATCGTAAAGCGCTGAACATTCACCACGGCGTTGTAATATCCGATGCGTTCATGCTTGCAGTTCAGAACGATGAACCTTGGGAATTACTCAGCCCGAAAGATCGTCGCATGATCTCTGTTATAAATGCACGCGAACTTTGGATAAAATTATTAACTACAAGGATCGAAACAGGTGAACCTTATTTATTATTCATAGATAATGTTAACAAAGCGATCCCTGAGCATCACAAAAAATTAAATCTTCCGGTGAAGATGTCTAACCTGTGCAGTGAAATAACTCTGCCAACAGGAATCGATCACCTAGGAAAGAACCGTACTGCGGTGTGCTGCCTGTCATCTCTGAATCTGGAATATTATGATGAGTGGAAAGACAAACCTCTTTTCATAAAAGATATTATGCGCTTCCTTGATAATGTTTTAACTGATTTTATCGAGAACGCTCCTGATTCAATGGTGCGCGCAAAATATTCTGCAATGCGTGAACGCAGCGTGGGCCTTGGTGTTATGGGCTTCCACTCTTTCCTGCAAGGCAAAAAGATCCCGATCGAATCCGTTATGGCAAAAGTCTGGAACAAACAGATGTTTGAACATATCAGAAGAGAATGTGATGAATCTTCTATCGAACTTGCTGAAGAAAGAGGTGCGTGTGAAGATGCAAAAGAAGTTGGTAGCATGGAAAGATTTTCTAACAAAATTGCTATCGCTCCAACAGCATCTATCTCTATCATCTGTGGCAACTCAAGTCCAGGCATAGAGCCGTATGCAGCCAATTCATTCACGCAGAAAACTCTCACCGGTTCTTTCACTGTTCGCAACAAACATGTGAAGAAATTACTTGGCGAAAAAGGTCAGGATAATGATGATGTGTGGAGTTCTATTTCAATGAATGAAGGTTCAGTGCAACATCTCGACTTTTTAACTCAGGATGAAAAAGATGTGTTCAAAACAGCACAGGAAATTGATCAAAGATGGTTAGTTGAGCATGCTGCAGACAGAACGAAGTTTATTTGTCAGGCACAATCTGTTAACCTGTTCTTTCCAGGAGATGTTCATAAAAAATATTTACATGAGGTCCACTGGAACGCTTGGAAGAAGGGAGTTAAGAGTTTGTACTACTGCAGGTCCACTTCGATTCAGAGAGCTGAAAAGACCACTGATTCGGAAACCAACAGAAAGCAACTTGAAATGAAGCTTCAACCGGCTAGTGATAAAAAAACTAGCAAGCATAATATAAAGGCTACTCCGAAACCTAATTATGAAGAGTGCCTCGCTTGTCAGTAGTTTTATCATTTTAACCAACCAACTAAAGGAGGCCATTATGGCAGCTAAGAAAAAAGCAGCTAAAAAAGCTGTAAAAAAACCAGCAGCTAAAAAGAAAGCTGTTAAAAAGAAAGCTAAAAAGAAATAGTTAGCTTTAGTTATTGCTAGCAATAACTAGGAAAAACCCCGCAACTCCAATGGACTGCGGGGTTTTTTTATGCCTTAATTAAAACCTAAAGGTTTTAATTATATAATATTGAGACAAAAATTTTCAGGGAACGGCCCTGAAAATTTTAGACGCTACCGCTTATTTTTATTTTTTAATTTTTGTTTTGTTCTATTCTTGAGGAAATAAAATATAAAACCCGTGCAAAGATCTCTTAAAATTCTTCAGGTATCTAATTTTGATTATAAGAATAATTTTCATCAATTTTATAATTGTGATTACAAAATCTATTTTGGGTTAATTAAAAATGGACATTCGGTCTATCAGTTCTCTAACAGGGATATTGCGCGGCAGGATGGATTTTTTAAATCGCGCTTTGGAAGTACAGCGGTGCAGAATGAAAAGCTTATAAAAGTTGCGCGCGAAATAAAACCTGATCTTATTTTACTTGGGCACTGCGAGCAGATCGATAATGAAACGCTCGGTAAAATAAAAGAAGAAAATAAAAATATAAAGATAGCTGCGTTCAATGTTGATGCGCTCTGGCTTCCTCATAATGTTAATTTAGTGAAAGAACGAAGCAAAGCGGTCGATGTATTATTTTCTACAACAGCCGGAGATTCGCTGAAGCAATTCGCGAGAGATGGTTTGAAGGTCGCGTTCATCCCGAACCCGGTTGATGAAGCGATCGATAAATATAAATGTTTCGAAAATCCCGCACCGGAGTTTGATGTATTCTTCGCAGGCGGCGGGAAATACAGAATAGATACTTGTAATTTCCTCAAAGAAAATCTGCAGGAAATAAATATCCACCATATCGGCAAAGGTAAAGGCAAGGTCGTTTATGGCCAGAGATATCTGGATGAACTGAAAAAATGCTGGATAGGCCTTAACCTTCCGCAATTCACTGATGATATTTACCAGCCCTATCTATATTCATCTGATAGAATTTCCCAATATTTCGGCAATGGACTGCTTACTTTCTGTCACGCGAAAACAAAAATATGGGAACTTCTTGAAGATGGGAAAGAAGCCATCTATTATTCCACTGAAGCAGAACTTGCGGATAAATTACAACAAGCGAAAATTAATAGAAAAGATAGTTTGACAATCGCCGAAAATGGGTGGAAAAAATACCATATGTTGTATAACTCTAAAATTATAACACAATATATGGTTGATGTTATATTAGAACAAAGTTTTAGCCATAACTATAAATGGCCTACTATTAACCACTAAAAACAGGTTTTTTATGTCCCTAACAAAAGCAGATCGTATCTTTAAACCATTCGCATATCCGTGGGCCTATGAAGCTTGGCTTACCCAGCAGCGCATCCACTGGCTACCTGAAGAAGTACCGATGGGCGATGATGTGAAGGACTGGAAAAATAATCTTTCCCCCGAGGAAAAACAGCTTCTCACCCAGATATTCCGCTTCTTTACGCAGGCCGATATTGAAGTGAATAACTGCTACATGAAACATTATTCCCAAGTGTTCGGCCCTGTTGAAGTCACCATGATGCTATCCGCGTTTTCAAACATTGAAACCGTTCACATCGCCGCCTATTCGCACCTGCTGGATACGATCGGTATGCCGGAAGTCGAATACTCCGCCTTCCTGAAATACAAGGAAATGAAAGATAAATATGATTATATGCAGGTATTCAATATGGATACTAATATTGATATAGCCACCACACTCGCTGCATTCGGCGCGTTCACCGAAGGTTTACAGCTATTCGCATCCTTCGCGATATTAATGAACTTCCCGCGCTTCGGCAAAATGAAAGGCATGGGCCAGATCGTAACATGGTCGGTACGCGATGAATCACTTCACACTAATTCCATCGTCCGCCTGTTCCACACTTTCGTCAAGGAAAACCCTGATATCGATCGCGCAGAACTCAATAAAAGGCTCTATACTGTATGCGATACTATAATTATTCATGAAGATGCCTTCATTGATCTCGCCTTTAATATTGAGGGCTCGATACAGGGCTTAACTTCAAAAGAAATAAAAGATTATATCCGCTACATCGCCGACAGAAGACTGATGCAGCTTGATCTGCAACCAATGTATAACACCGGCAAAAACCCGCTACCATGGATGGATGAGATCCTGAACGGTGTAGAACACGCCAACTTCTTCGAGAACCGCGTCACCGAATACACCAAAGCTGCTACTAAGGGCACCTGGGACGAGGCGTTTGAGGCGTTCTAGTATTAATTAAAATTTTCAATTTTAATTAGGTGATTGAGACAAAATATTTCAGGGAACGGCCCTGAAATATTTAGCCGCTGCCGCTTTTTGTTTGTTTTTAAAAAGTAAAACACCCCCACCCCAACAGTGTCATCCTCGAAAATTTTTCAGGATTCCCGCATTCGCAGGAATGACACAGAGAGGAATGGTAGAATAAATATTACTCTTCACAATCAGGTGTAAGTATCACTTCCACTCCATCCAACTCCTCAGTCAAAAGAACCTGACATGCAAGCCTGCTGTTGGGTTGTAAATGATATGAGTCGGAAAGAAGTTGTTTTTCCTCATCCTGCGCGGGCGGGATCTTAGATATCCATTTTTCGTCTATATATATATGGCAGGTGGCGCATGTGCAGCAGCCGTTACATTCTGCCTTTATGGGAATATCATTATCTCGGATGACCTCCATCAGACGATAGCCTTCCGGGCCTTCCACTTCACGGGTTATACCGTTCAAGCCGGTTACTTTTATTTTGTAGATGTTCATAGTAATAAAGATATTAAACTAAGACAGTAAATACTATAAAAAAATAAAATATACGCAGAGGGATTGATAAAAGGCCTGCTTGCCTTTTGTCCTTCCGGGCGACTCGCTTTGCTCCGTCGTCCAATTTTTCCTGCTGAAAAATTGTCGAACCCGGTGGGTTATTCAGCTCTTCCACTTCTACCAATAATAACCGGGCTGAAAGAGCCCCTTTATTATTGGTCGGAGCGGAGGGATTCGAACCCACGACCCTCTGGACCCAAACCAGATGC
>CAYRJW010000070.1:0-2906 GCA_964424715.1 uncultured Rickettsiales bacterium
GAAAGATCCTCGAACAACGGTCTGCCGCCAAAAGTAACGAAAGCATTATTGATACTAAGTACAAGCTCGAAAGCCATTTTATCCTGAATTTGATTATGAACTCTTTATAGATATTCGGGGGGATAAGGCAATTAGTTAGTGAATTGCTATATCTCGATCATCTTACCCTTTGGAATAGAACCCAAATGGAAATCACCGAAAGAAATGCGTTTCAGCTTCGATACCTGCAACCCGAAATGCTCACAGATACGGCGTATCTCCTTGTTCTTGCCTTCCCTCAGGGTAAATTTCAGCCATGCGTTCTTGCTGCCATCTTCAGGGGCTTTATATGGTTCTATCAGCGCGTTATAGACCATATTCTTACCGGTTTCGTCATCGCGGATAACAATACCCTTCTTAGCAAATTCAAACATTTTCTTCGGCACTATGCCAAATACCCTAACCAGATACACCCGTGCTATCTTATTATTCGGGTGTTCGTAATAATTCTTCACTTCCGGCGAATCGGTAAGCAACAGCAGCCCTTCCGAGTTCATATCCAGCCGCCCGATATAATGCAGATTATGCTTATCTTTCGGGATAAGATCATAAATGGTCGGCCTGCCCTGCTCATCACTCCTTGTGCAGATATACCCTGTCGGCTTATGCAATATCCATAATTTCGGCTCCAATATCCGGGAAAGTATTTTGCCCTCAACCTCTATCTCGTCACTTGCATCAACAAGCGTCACCGGCATATCTATCACCACACCGTTAACCTTAACCTTCCTCTCTTCAATAAGCCTCTCCGCCGCCCGCCGCGAACAATGCCCGGAGGCCGATATAAATTTCGCTATACGTTCTTTAGCCATTATTTTTAAGCCCCCATCGCGCGTTTTATAAAAAATCTCTTTATCGGCGATATCCTGTCAACCGCCTTTATCCCAACTCTTCTGGCAAGCGTCACCAGTTTTTTGTCATTAGAAAATAAATGCGTGAAAAAATTGGTGGCGAAGATCATTTGCCTGTTATCGGCGAATCTTTCTTTCTGGTATTTTTGCAGTATCGCGCCATCGGCAATATCAAGGCCTACCTCACGGTTATTTTTTATTAATTCTATCAGCAGTGCAATATCCTTCGCCCCCTGATTGAACCCCTGCCCCGCTATCGGGTGAATGGCATGGGCGGCATCTGCTATCAGAACACAACGGCCCTTATAGTATTCCTTCGCATATTTCAGTTTCAGCGGATAGGCGGAGCGCGGCGTTATTGGTGTAAAATCCCCTAAATGATCGCCAAGCCTTTTTGATATTTCCAGCTTGAATTCGTCAGCGCCCATTTTCATGTAATGAACTGCAGCTTCCTTGCCAGTAGTGAATACTACAGATGATCTTAACTCATCATACATCGGCAGAACCGCGAAAGGGCCGCTCGGCATAAAGCGTTCAATTGCCGTTCGGTTATGCGGCCTTTCGTGTTCTATATTCAAAGTAATAGCGGTCTGGTCATAATCTTTTTCGATGGTCTCTATACCAAGCATCTCCCGCACCACAGAATTCCTGCCATCTGCCGCCACCAGCAATTTTGCAGAAAGTTCCATATCATTACTTAATTCAACCTCCACAAAGGCAGAATTCTGTTGCAGGTGAATAATTGTTTCCCGGTCAAATATCTTTATATTCTCCTGCGCCAGACAAAAATTAAGCAGCGCATCCTTGAACAAATGATTCTCGATTATATAGCCCATCGGCGCATCTTCGCCTATTTCGGCGGCAACATCATTCTTGGAAAAGCTCAGATCAAGCGGCGAATCACCCCGGACAAAATCGCTATCCAGTATCTTTATATCGTTGATAGCCCCTGCATTTTTTAATAACTCATCCCACAGCCCTATCCTTTTAAAATAATTCACCGTAAAATATGAAAGCGCAGTAGTGCGTTTATCGCTTTTATTGGAAGATATATCTTCAATAGATTGCGGTTCTATCACTGCAACCTGCAACCCCGTATGGGCAAGCCCTGCCGCCATAGAAAGGCCAGCCGGGCCGCCGCCGTTAATTATTACATCAAATCTTTGCATCTGTATCTTTACCGGAAATATTTATATCCATGCGAGGATTAGGGAACGCTATCTTATTCTCTTTGAACTTCTTGCAGACCTCGAACAATATATCGTTAGTGGCGGAATATTTGCCGTCAGTAATATCATCCAGCCATACCTGTAACAGGAAATCCATAGAGTTCTGGCCTAGCTTTAACAGGTAACATTCCGGCGCTCTCTTCTTGCTGGAAAGACCATGATTACGGGCCGCGGCCAATATTATCTCCCGCGCCTTTTCCGGGTTGGAATCATAAGAGATGGAAATACCAAGCTCTACCCTGCCTATCTTGTTGGAAAAAGTATAATTGGTGACACGGTTGGTAATGAAATCCTCATTCGGTATCATTATCTCCTTGCCGTCATAAGTTTCCAGAAGCGTATAGCGTGCGCTTGTCCTGCGCACAAATGCGGCGGTAGTATTCGGAAGCTCCACCAGATCACCTTCATTTATGGTTCTTTCAAACAATAAGATTATACCGCTGATAAAGTTGGAAGCGATCTTCTGCAACCCGAACCCGATACCTATACCTAATGCTCCACCAAATACTGTTATGCTTGTCAGATCAATTCCCAAAGCCGAAAGTATTATCAGGAACGAGATTATATATAGCGAGATATTCAATATCTTCACCGTAAGCGCCCTGTCGCTGGCACGCACGCGGCGCGACTTTCTCAGTATCTTTTCAATAGAGTTTGAAGCCTTACCAGATAACCACAACAGAACTATCAGCAGCACCCCGGTCTTCAGCAGCACGAACGGTGTAAAGCTCAATTTTCCTATCTTGAATTTCAGCTCTTTGGAATTAAGAAAAGTTTTTAATGGGTC
>CAYRJW010000070.1:2916-7722 GCA_964424715.1 uncultured Rickettsiales bacterium
TACCATAGGCTTATCCCGGTTATCACCGTTATCCAGAATAATATCTTTATCCAGTTTATCTTCTTTTTCTGTTTTTCTGCCATAGGTCGGTAAAATAGCCGTGTTTTATATATTATAAAGAGAAATCATCCGCGAAAATCCGGCGATGAACCAAAATCCCCCAGATAATTCTGCCATAAGGCTATCGCTGTTATTATCGCCGTTTCCGCCCGCAATATACGCGGCCCCAAACCCACCGGATGAATATTCTTCATGGAATGCAGCATTTTTATTTCCGCCTCTGAGAACCCACCTTCCGGTCCTATCAGGATACACCACCTGTCACCCGCCTGATGTGCTAGAACCACAGAAGCAGGCTTGCCCCTACCCGTTTCATCACACATCATTATCTTATGACCATCATATTTATGAAGCACCTTATCCAGTTCCACTATCTCACTGACCTCCGGCACATCCAGCCGTTCGCATTGTTCCGCAGCCTCTATCGCCACCAGCCTTAGCCTTTCATTGTTGGTCTTATCTTTTATTGTATTATGCGTAATAACCGGCTGAATATGGCTCACCCCCATTTCTGTTGCTTTCTGCACAATAAATTCATTCTTGGCGTTCTTCACTGGCGCGTATAACAAGGTTATATCCGGTGATGAGACCTGCTTTCTGGTCTGTGCCTTTACCTTAATTACAGCCTCATTCCTTGAAGCGGCAATTATCTCCCCCTCGAATTCCCCATCACTGCCATTGAATAACAGAACAGAATCTGATATTTTACGGCGCATTACATTGGTCAAATAATGGCTTTGTTCTTTATTTAGATTAATGGAAGCACCTTCCGCGAGAGGAAGGCTTACAAAAACCCTTATTAATTTATGATTACGCATATAAAAAATATTTTCCTGCCTTATGTAGAGCTTGCAAGACTGGATAAGCCCGCAGGATTCCTGCTGCTGTTCTGGCCGTGCGCTTTTGCCATTATACTGGCGGGTGATGCCGACTCAATCAATTATTATGAGTTGTTCCTGTTTTTTATCGGCTCTGTTGCTCTAAGAAGCTCCGGCTGTATCGTTAATGATATTATCGACAGAGATATAGATGCCAAGGTAGAACGCACCAGAAACCGCCCTCTCGCAAGCGGCCGGCTTAAACTTACTGATGCCGCGGCTCTCCTGTTCCTTATGCTTTCAATGGGTTTATTTGTTTTCATGCAGATCAACCTTATGGCAAAATTTTATTCCCTCGGCGCTTTCGGGCTGGCAATAATCTACCCCTTAATGAAAAGATTCTTCCGTTTCCCGCAATTATTCCTCGGAATAGTTTTCAGCTCCGGTGCGCTGGTAGCATGGGCCGCAATAGCCGGAGATATAGATCTTGCCGCGTTCCTGCTCTATCTCGGCTGCATATTCTGGACTGTCGGTTACGATACCATCTACGCCCATCAGGATAAATCAGATGATATAAAGGCGGGCGTAAATTCCACCGCAATAAGTTTCGGCAAACATAGCAGGCTCATAATATGGTCATGCTTTGTTCTTTCTTATATGTTGATAACCTATTCCGCCTGCATCTCCGGCGGCGGCAGCGCTTATATATATTGCCTTCCGGCGCTGCTGCACATGTACTGGCTCATGAACACAAAAAACCTCGATAACCCCGCAGATTGCCTGTATAGTTTCAAACATATCTCGTTTATTACTGGTTTTTTGTTTCTCGCGGGCTTATATATATCTAAAATCATATAGGAACCATGTCCCACCTGAATAAAGATGGAATAAACATCCACACCCCTGAAGAATTTGAAGGCATGCGCAAAGCAGGCGCGCTTGCGGCTGAAGTGCTGGATATGATAGGCGAACATGTGCAGCCCGGCGTTACCACCAACGCGCTGAATGATCTCTGCCATAATTATATCATCAGCAAAGGTGCCATCCCTGCCCCGCTTAATTACCGCGGCTTCCCGAAATCCATCTGCACATCCATAAACCACGTTGTCTGCCACGGCATCCCCGATGACAGAAAACTTAACGAAGGCGATATAGTGAACATAGATGTCACCGTTATCCTGAACGGCTGGCACGGCGATACCAGCCGCATGTACTGGGTCGGCGATAAAATATCCATCAAAGCAAAACGCCTTACGCAAGTAACCTATGAAGCCACCATGCTCGGCATTGAACAGGTTCGCCCCGGCGCAACCGTCGGCGATATCGGCGCGGCTATACAGCAATATGCCGAAGGCAACGGCTACGGCGTAGTACGCGATTACTGCGGCCATGGAATCGGCCGTATATTCCACACATCCCCCAATGTCGTACATTACGGCAGAAAAGGCACAGGACTTGTACTTGAAGAAGGAATGTTCTTCACCGTAGAACCAATGATAAACACCGGCCGCCACGATACCATACTAAGCAAAGCCGATGGCTGGACAGTTACCACGCGCGATAAATCCTTATCAGCACAGTTTGAACATACTATTGCAGTTACAAAAGATGGATTCGAGATATTCACCAGCTCCCACAAGGGGCTGCACCACCCAAAATTCTAGTTAGTTCCTTAACGGTCTTTTTGCGCTGATTTATTATCCAACTCAACAATCTTTGCATAATCTTTCCTTATAACACCGGAAACCACCCTTTCGCGATTTTCCATTATCTGGGCAACCAGATAACAAAGCTTTTTGAACAACGGGTAAGAGCTATCGCTTACACTTATCTGTACAACACCATTCTCATCAGGCGTTTTCTTCGGGAGGGTCAACTCGTTCTTTTTCAGCTTAAGGTGAATATCTGCCAGTTCCCCAAAGGCCATATTTGTTTGTATGTTCGCCATCTCAAGTTCTTTTCTATGGTGGTATGGCAGGGAATTCAATATCTCAACCTTAGTATCGCTTGCCTCAAAATCCTCAGCTTTCTTAACATCCAGTTCGGTCAGAGATAATCTGCCCTGATCAACCGCATTCAGCAACATGGACATATATTTTCGCGATTTAACAGTGTGAATATCCATTTGCGCAAGTACCCTTATGGCAACCACCTCATCCAATATTTTATTATTATAATCGTTCTCATTCTTGATATGCTTATATATGCCGGACTGGTGCAGATGCTTTAGTATCTGGTCATCCTTCATGCCTACAGCTATGTCAGATATTTTATATCCATTACCAGCAATACTAACCATAGAACCATCGTCAACCCTGAACCGCTCAAAGCCCATTATCTTCCATGATTTAGTAAGATCGGACTGGGCCAGCGTATAAGCAGATTTATTTATGGCCTCCTGCAATGCCGGATTTCTTTTTCCATCCTCATATTCTTTATAGTCCTGCAAGATATTGTTAAATCTATCCAGACTGAACTTACCACCACCATTCTCAAAGATATGATGGATCATCATTCCCCCATGCGGGTTTATAGGCGATGTGGCACAGGCAAATTGTATCGCGCGCACTTTATCAACATCCGCCTCAGATGGATATACCGAAAGATCCTTCTGTGAATCGCCAGATCTTACTGCCGGGCGCGCCGAGAAGGAGATTAGCTTTGCAAATTCCTGAAAACTGCCATTCGTATAATATTTACCAAATGCAGCGCTTTCATAAAGTTCAGCATATTTTTTGCCGACCTTATCAAAGAATAACTTCTTATAAAACTCCCATTTTTCTGGATTGTTGGAAATATAACGGTCTGATACCCAGTCGCTATTAGTGTAATTATAGCGTGGATCGTTCTGTATATTCTGCTCAGCCTCGGAGATGCGACCTTTTTTCTTTTCCCTTTTTAGACCAAGATGTTCCATGGATTGGCTTACCTTAAAGGATATATCATCAAGACAAACCGCCTCCTGCGATATCCTTTTATCGCGCCCCTGCAATGTTTTCATTGCCGCTTCTTTAGGATTCGCCCGCAATACGTTAGAACCCATTCCGGCATAAGGCCTAAAGTACAATCCTTTTTCCGCCAACACCTTACGCAGATAGTATTTTTTATCCGCCTCAAGAAATATCGCAGCACCTAATGATGTAACCTTCTGGATATCACTACCGCCGAACATATGTGTGCTATACGCAATAATATTATTATATAAAGCTTCTGCAGGAATATTTTTATCACCCATCATTTTTAGAATATCTTTCTGGGTAAACTCCGTTTCATTTCCAAGTTTATCATATTTTTTTGGTACAGAGGTATTAGCGCCCCTCATTTGCTTTAGCACATATTCACTGCGCAATATATCATCCCTCCAGTCTTCCGGGATTGACACTAAAGTAGGGACAGATTCCGGCAGGGCTATTATCTGGTTAGTAACACGCTTCGCAGTTCCAAGAAGGGCGCGTGTTAAAAAATGCTGAGCAAATATTGTATTGGCGCCATCATTGTTAGCAGAAATATAAAGCGGCATCCTCTTAGGATTATTCACCATTATTTCTACTGATTTGACCTTATCATATATTTTTATATCTTTGGTAAGTGCCTCCAGAGCAGAATCAGAAGTCTTTGCGCTCTTTTCCTTTAGCGTTTGCTTATCATCATTTTCGGTATTTAAAAGTTCCGGCAGGTTTTTTACTATTAATTTCTTGGCCAGTTCTTTTGGAGATATTACAGTGTTAAAATAAAGCTCATCCCGGGTCGAAATGAATTTCTTTATCTCATCCCGAAGCTCCTTATTAGTATCTATCTCCTCTAAAGCCTCGGCAAAAGAGGCGTTTATTTTTTTCCTGTATTTATGCAACTGCTCCTGAAGCCTTTCTATTGTTACCCTTGTATCCTGGAGAGAGCTATTGATCTCAGATATTTTATGACCATCTTT
>CAYRJW010000071.1:0-7387 GCA_964424715.1 uncultured Rickettsiales bacterium
AGGAGGTTTTTGGATATAGTTCCACATATACCACCTGCAATAAAGATAGGAATCCTGCCATGTCTGGTAATATTCCTGATTGCTTATCATGCGCCAGTCCTGCTTGAACCTGTAGCCCAGATATTTGTAGTGGTCACCGCCATAGGCCGCGATGCCGCTATAACAGCCATCCTTCCAGCCCTGGTTGAATTCCGGGCTTCCGCCTGCCGGTGGCTCCATCTGAATTCCCCATGGTGTGGGTTCCCACATATTGCCGGATTTAAGTATATCCTGCTTCACGGCAGTTTCCACACTGCCAAAAGAGGCCGCGCAGGATGATACTGCCAACGCCAGAATGATATTTAAAATATATCTCACCCTAGAAACCTATCCTCCGGTTATATTGATATATATACCTGCCGCAATAGTTGAAGGCATCCTTCCAGCCCTTGTAGTATATCTCGTTCTGGGCCTTGTAGGCATCCTGCTTGAAATCATTAAAATATTTATAGAAAGCATTGGTATTACCCGCCACACCTGTTTCGCAGCCATCTTTCCAGCCATCCACATAAAGCGGATCATATGGTTTCTGGTCACCTTTCCTTGGTGGCGGGCCATCATATATCCATTTCATCGAAGGATTTCCGGGCTTGGAAAGATCAAAATAATGATCGTTCATGGTGCAGGCACCAAGGGAAAATATCAAAGATATGTATAAAAATAATTTCATAAAATATTATATTTAAATATTCTCACCCTGCGTTCTTTCCCAGAATATCGAGCAATACAGGAAGGCATCCTTCCAGACCTGATAATAGAATTTATTGCTGCGGAGTTTCGGGTCCATGCGGAACTCGAATGCCTTAAATGTTTTATATACTGTATTGGAATAAGCATTCGCGCCACTTTCACAGCCATCGCTCCAACCCTGCTGATATTCAGGCGGGCCAGGCGGCGGGTTAAGGTTAAGGTTGTTCGGCTGCCAGCTTATCTTACCCTCCGGCGTACGGTTGCAGGCCGCAAGGGACATAAAAAGAACAACGATGATGATATGTTTATAAATATTTCTCATAACGGATCCGGGTCCTGATAATATGTACAATAGTTAAAACCCAAAGTTCTGCCACGGTAATAATCCTGATCATTGGTCTTATCAAAATCATAATATATATCATCATACTGCTCCGCCATCGGCCCGGTTCCAACCACAGCTATTGATGTATTGCAGCCATCGCGGACACCCTTGGAGTAGCTGTCATCTCCCTGCGGCATCTCACCCAGATAAGCCGGACGCATAGTGAGAGCACTTTCCTTGCCGTAATATTCTTTCAGGTCGTTATTTATGCAGGATGAAAGAAGTATCATCGCAAAGATCAGGGTTAAAATACTGGTAAATTTATTTATCATTATAAAATAATTTCCTACCATTACATTATACACTAAAAAGGTTAAGAAATCATTAACCTGAATGGTATTATTTTTTGTATATTATTCAATAAGTTATTAACAAAACCCTTACTTTAAACTTCCCAGCGAAGGCTGGGAACCATTGCGCCACAAATATTGTTCAGGAGGTTATGGAATAATGGTTCCCAGCCTTCGCTGGGAAGTAGTGCTTTGGAGATTGCTATTTCTTCACTGAATTATCATTAGCGCGGATATTATCGAACACAGCCAGAGCCTGCGCTACGAACGAGCCTACCTCGGTATTCTGCGGCAGCAATATAGTGTTGTTCGTTTTCGCAAGATTCGAGAATGCATCGATATAACGTTCCGCCACTTGCAGGGCTACGGCGTCTTTACCACCTGTTTTGTTGATGGCTATGGCTACCATTTCAAGGCCTTTCGCTGTAGCTTCGGCAACATTTAATATCGCTTGCGCCTCACCTTCTGCGCGGTTTATCTGCTCTATCTTCGATGCCTCAGATGCAAGAACAAGCTGCGCTTTTTCTGCTTCGGCGTTATTCACTTTCGATTGCCTTAAACCTTCAGACTCAAGTATCTGCGCGCGTTTCATGCGTTCAGCGGTAACCTGCTGTTCCATCGCTTTCAGGATACTTACCGGCGGGGTGATATCTTTTATCTCGTAACGCATACACTGAATTCCCCATGTAGCGGAAGCCTCGTTCAGCGATTGCACGATATTGCCGTTCAGCCTTTCGCGCTCTTCAAAAGTTTTATCGAGATCCATCTTGCCGATCTCGGAACGCATGGTGGTCTGCGCCAGCTGGATAAGAGCGTTATATGGATCAGAAACACCGTAAGATGCCTGTTTCGGGTCGATTATGCGAACATAGATTATACCATCAAGCTGCAAGGTCACGTTATCCTTGGTGATGGCAGATTGCGAGCGTATATCTATCGCCTGCTCTTTCAAAGTATGCTTGTAAGCCACACTGTCAAGGAATGGGATGATAAGCGTTAAGCCCGGTTCCAGCACGGAATTGAACTTACCAAGACGCTCGATTATCCACGCCTGCTGCTGCGGAACGGTCTTTACACCTTTGAATATGGTGATGATGACCAAAAATAATATCGCAATTATAAATCCTGAAACTTCCATTTTTATCTCCTGTTATTGTTTTTACGGCTTTGTAATATCCACTAATAATATCCCATCTTTCTGCTCATGAACCCACACTGTTTCACCCTTTTCTATCTTTTCAACGGCAGAATCCGGGCGGATGCGGGCGCGCATTACAGCACCGCTCCACTTAACATGACCCATTTTCCCGGCGATCAGGCCCTGTTCATCTTCAACAATTCCATATGTGCCGGAAAGATTTTCGTAGCCCTCACCGCCTTTATTGCGGGTAAGTTTTTTCAGCTGCTTCCACAATACTGCCCACCAGACACCGGTCAGGAAAAAGAAATAAGCGATCTGCCATGATAATGTCGTCTGCTGTAAAAGCTCAAGGGATATAAGCCCGCCAAGGGTTATTGCCGAAAGGCCCGCGAACAGAAAACCCACGCCGGGCAGCACTGCAACTTCAATTAATATAAGGATAGCGCCGATTATAAGCCAGATGGTTGGTGATAACATTTTACTTCCAGGTTATGTTAAGAGATTCAGCTTACAATATAAAAACCAAAACTGAAAACTATTTTTTCGGTGCCGGAAGTGGAGTGTTGGCACTGCCTTGCGAGCGGATATAAACTATCGCCGCCGCCAGTTCCTCAGGTTTTTTAAGACCTGCGAAAGCCATTTTTGTGCCTTTCACATAAGCCTGCGGATTATTCAGGAACTTCCATAGGCTGTCATAATCCCAGTTACCCTTTAATGCCTGAAGGGCCGCTGAATACTGGAAATCCCCCTTATGCGCATGAGGGCCGCCAAGAACGCCATAAAGATTCGGGCCAACCTTATTAGGTCCGCCTTTGGTAAAATCATGGCATGCCGCGCATTTCTTGATCACGGCAGCACCCTGCTCCACCGTTGCCGCAGCCAGCATTGTACCTATATCAACCTCTGCCGCCGGTGCCGCACCGCTGCCTGCATCTTCAACAACCTCTATCTCAAAACCGCGCTTTTCCTCGTGATGATGGGAATATTCGCCAAATGCTATCTTCGCTATCGTTCCGGATGTCATGGCAACAACCCCACCCAAAAGCACCGCTGCCGCTATTTTATTGAATTCAAGGTTCATATATTTCCGCTTTAAGTTTTATATATTGATCAATGTGGTCTCTCTATACAGCAATATGCTAAGTCAAATCAATAATAATTTAACACGGCACAAAGATTTACAAATAAAAAACCCCGCGATAGTTGCGGGGTTTTTCGAGAATATCTTTTTAAAAAGACTACCAGCGGAAGTGAGAGAAGGCCTTGTTGGCTTCTGCCATCTTGTGGGTGTCTTCGCGTTTTTTGATCGCGGTGCCTTTTTTGTTAAGGGCATCCAGCAATTCATTAGCAAGGCGCTGCTGCATTGTTTTTTCCTTACGTTTGCGGGCCGCTTCAATTATCCAGCGAAGGGCAAGTGCAAGTGAGCGTTTAGGGCGAACTTCAACCGGAACCTGGTAAGTAGCACCACCAACACGGCGGGAGCGAACTTCCACGGTTGGTTTGATATTTTCAAGGGCATCCATGAAAGTCTGAAGAGGATCGCCTTTGGTTTGTTTGGCAAGGATATCTAAAGTGCCATAAACAATTTTCTCAGCAACTGATTTCTTGCCGGATTCCATTACATAATTCATGAACTTTGCGATGGTAAGGTTACCATGACGAGGATCCGGGATGATCTTTCTTTGTTCTGCTGCGTGACGACGTGACATTTTATTTCCTTTTTCTTCAGACCGGAAAATCCGGACTTACTTATTACAACCTGAACAAGCAGGTCTTTTTCAAGAACTTTCCCTTTTCAGGCCCCAGCTCTCAATGGGGTTTAGTAATTATTTAGGTCTCTTAGCACCGTAGCGTGAGCGTTTCTGCTTACGGTCTTTAACACCTTGGGTATCTAGTGTACCACGGATAATGTGGTAACGAACACCCGGAAGATCTTTTACCCTTCCGCCGCGGATCATAACTACGGAGTGTTCCTGTAGATTGTGACCTTCACCCGGGATATAGGCAGTAACTTCAAAACCATTGGAAAGACGAACGCGGGCAACTTTACGAAGTGCCGAGTTAGGCTTTTTTGGAGTTGTTGTATAAACGCGTGTGCAAACACCACGTTTCTGAGGGCAAGCTTCCATCGCAGGAACTTTGTTTCTTGCGCTTTGTTTAATTCTTGGTTTTCTAACCAACTGGTTAATTGTAGGCATTTTTATATATCCTTATTTATGCTTAAAATTCTTTATGGAAGGGCGAAAATATAGAAGTTTGCCCCCATGTCAAGGGGAAAAATTGGAAATATAAAGAATAGGTAAGAGGTGACAGGTCAGGGGTGATAGGGCTTTTTACCCCTGACCTGTCACCTGTAACCTGTCACCCCAGCTTTTCCTTAAGTATAAGCCCCACAGAAACCAGTATCAGGGTAAGTATAGCCGTATAAATGAACTTCTTTTTAAGGTTCGGGTTGGAAGGTGCACCGTGGTCATTTCCGGATATCGGAGTTTCATCCCGCTTTATCCCGATGGGCAGAACGCAGAATATCAACACCCAGAAAGTGACTATGTATATGAACAGGAAATTCACTATTTTTTGTGTCATAAAATAAATTCTTTGATATTCTCCCGCTTATATAACAATCCAACCAACAAACAACCATGAAAATATTATCCGCCGCCACCCTACTCGCCCTCACCTTCTTCCTGATATATCCCGCTGCCGACCTTGATTTTAGCCGCCTGTTCTATGTTGAAGGCACCGGCTTTATCTACCGCGAACATATCATCTCCCAGATAATATATTACTCTGTAAGGATACTTACCATAACCCTTTGCGGGCTTGGGCTGTTCATAGTTTTTTATGATGCATCAAGGAAATTTTTTCCAGCCTTCCTGAAAAAGATACTCGATAGAATAAGGGCCACCCTAAAATTAACCAGCAAACAGGCTGGTTTCCTGCTATGGGTGATAATCATAACCCCCGGCATCATAGTCCACTGGGTAATGAAACCCATCTGGGAACGCGCCCGCCCGGTTAACATAACTGAATTCGGCGGCCAGTTCCAGTTCAGCAGTTTTTACCATTTATTCGCCGGACAGGATGGCAATTCCTTCCCCTCTGGCCACGCATCCATGGCAACCTCGCTGGTAGCTCTTGCCTTCATAGTACCCATTGAAAAAAGAAGAACGGTATTAATATACACATCCCTATACGCCATAATCGCCTCTACCTGCCGCATCTGGCAGGGCGGACATTTCCTTTCGGACGTGGTGTTCAGCGCGATACTGACGCTGTGGACGATATTGCTGGTCAAGAGGTTTTATTTAGACAGAACCTTCTAAAACAAAAACCCCGCCGTAGGTATAACGGCAGGGTTTTTCTCTTCAGGTATGATGAAGGTCGGGACGGCCTAGTAGAAGCTGTATTTAAGACCTACTACTAAATTGTGGCTGTCATATTCCATATCCGCACTGGCACCGGTGGAGCTGGTGAAGTCAGCTTCGGTGGTGGCGAAATAGCGGTATTCGGTCTGGATGCTCCAGTTCTGGTTCAGGGCGAAATTAACCCCGGCAATGCCTTGATAGGCGAACACCACATCATTATCATCCAGTGAGCCTGCAACACCTGCTGCGGCCACATCATTGGCGGATATGCTCGCACCGCCTATACCAAGACCAAGGTAAGGAGTTACTGAGGAATCATTGACCATATCATAATAGGCATTGGCCATTAATGAATAGGTGTTGATATCACCCGAACCAGCAGAGCCTACGCCTGCAGTGGTGAATGAATCAACATCGTTCTGGCGCCAGCCCAGCTCAAGCTCGCCGCGCGTACCCTGCAAAAAGCCCCAGTCCATCTGGTGACCGGCAGCAACAAGAACGCCCCAGCCATTATCAAAATCAGCCTCGCCTGCTGATGCACCTATAGTGGCATCCTGATCGCGCAGGAAGTTATCCACGCCGGCAATGGTGAGATACCAGCTGCTTTGCGGACGGGTCACTGAATTGCTGCGGGTTTCAGCCGGGTAATTATCATCCGGTCTTGTGTTGGTAACATAACCATCATGCCCACCACCGGCAAGCGCCGAGGTTGCTGATAAGGTCGCTATCAGGGAAACGCTGAATAAAAGTTTTTTCATATTTTTCTCCATTTTGTTTAGCTGACATTTTGTTAGCTGAGATAACCATTAAGCTCTTCATTCTAAAGAATCTCTATGGAATGCAGGCTAATAAATAAAGGATATATAAAAAAACCGGGGTGAGCCGAGCTTTTGCAGGTATAATTTATAATATTTTTATAAATTTATAATATTTAAATACTGAGAGTTTACACAGCTTCACATAAGTTCCTAATGCTCCCGGGAGTGAAAATTTCGGGGAGCATTTAACCATAAAAAGGAGTAGTTATGACTGATCAAAACCGTAATAACCAACCACAAAAAGGTAATCAGAATAATCCTAATAAGCAGAATCAGAAAAACCCGAAACAAGGTTCCGCTGATAACTGCAGCACAGCTGGTTCCTGCAACTAAATAACAGAAAGGGGCTCTTTAGCCCCTTTCTTATAGAACCAGTAATAATTTTTTATATTATTCAGACTCCATTGTTTCGCGCTTATGCCCCTGTAAAAGCTTCTCTGCCCTTTCAGCCCTTATCTTCTCGCTCTGTTTTTCTTCCTTGGTACGCCCATATTTCCGGCGGTTCTCCTCGGCCTTTTTTTCTTTGTCCGTACGCGCTTTGGCCTTACGCTTTTGTTTCAGATTAATTATTTCTGACATGATGATGCATCATCGTCTAGTTGAACTTATATCTGACCCTGATCATGCCGGCGTGGGAGGATTGGTCTGGGTTGGCT
>CAYRJW010000072.1:0-6343 GCA_964424715.1 uncultured Rickettsiales bacterium
GGGAGAGGACATATTTTCTTAGCAATTTATTGCTTAGAAAATATTGGTGAGGGTGTACTCGGTACGACCTTCACCCTCATCAAGTTTTTGTAAACTCGCAAGCTCGTTAACAAAAACTATCTTCTCCCCTCAAGGGAGAAGCAAGGTTAGATCAACCCAGTAATTCCTTCACCCTCTCCGCCAGCTGGTTCAAACTATACGGTTTTGCGAGGAAGTTGAATTTGCGTTCGGTTCCGTATTTCTGGTAGAAGGCATCTTCGCCGTAGCCGGAGACGAATACTACTTTTATGTTCGGGAATTTAGGTGATATCTGCTCCACGAATTCGGGGCCGCTTATGCCGGGCATTACAACATCTGATATTATAAGATCGATCTTATCGCCGCCGAAGGCTTCAATTACTTCAATGGCGTTCTCGCCGCTGAAGGCCTCTATCACGTTATAACCTTTATTCTTGAGGGCGCGGGTGGAGAACATTCTTACGGCTTCTTCGTCTTCTACTATCAGCACGGTGCCGGTGCCGGTGAGGTCTTTGGTGCGTTCTTTTTTGGCTTCCTCGTTTTTGATATCGGCGCTGGTGCGTTCATAGCGGTTCAGGAATATTAAAAATTCTGTGCCGGAATTTTCTTCGGAGGATACATATATATAGCCATCGCTCTGCTCGATTATACCAAGTACTGTGGCAAGCCCAAGGCCAGTTCCGCGGCCGATCTCCTTGGTGGTGAAGAAGGGCTCGAATATTTTTTTGAGGTTATCTGCAGGAATGCCGGAGCCGGTATCGGAGAAGGATATCTTTACATATTTGCCCGGCTGAATATCGCTGGAAGAAGCCATGTTATGGTATTTCGGTTTGACATCGCGCGGGGAGAATATTTCCACATTCCTGCAGCTGATATCAAGCACGCCACCATCTTTCATGGCATCGCGCGCGTTCACGGCAAGGTTCACCAGCACCTGCTCAAGCTGGGATTTATCGGCCTTGATGTCCCAGATATTCCTTTCCGAATTGACCGCGAGCGAAATATTTTCGCCGATAAGCCTGCGGGTGAGATTTGAAATTTCTGAAAGTACATCACCAATATTCAGCACTTCCATCTGCATGGTTTGCTTGCGTGAGAATGCGAGAAGCTGGCGTACAAGATTGGCGGCACGATTGGCGTTCTGCTTGATATGCATTATGTCCACAAAGCTTGCATCCCCAGGTGCGTGTTTGGTGAGCAGCAGATCGCAGAAGCCGATTATCGCTGTTAGTATATTGTTGAAATCATGCGCGATACCGCCGGAAAGCTGGCCTACCGCCTGCATCTTCTGGGCCTGAATGAATTTTTCCTTGAGGTCTATCTTCTCGGTATTATCAACGAATTGCGCGAGATATATCTTCTCGTCACCATCAGTGCCTATCATGCAGAAATAAAAAATGAACGGGGACTTACTGTAATTATTCAGCTTCGCATCACCCATTGTTACCTTGTCAGGATTAAGAGTAAGCGCCACTGCCAGCGCCTCGAACTCGCCGGTGAAGATGTTCTCCAGTTTCTTTGCATCGGGGTTCAGGCTGTTATTCTTAAGCATATTAAGGAAGGCGCGGTTCTTCTTTTTTATCTCAAGGCTGTTGTTGAAAATGATAGCGGGGATGGGACCTTCTTCGATAAGGCTGTTCCATGACTGGTCTATTATATCTTTGCTTTCACTGAAGCCGGAGCGGGTGTTCCTGCGGGTTCTTCTGCGGAACATGGTCAGCTTGCCCATGAACTCATCAAAGAACTGTGCGATGGAAATTATGATAAGCGCCGTGAAGCTGAAACTGCCGAACGCAGCAAAGACAGGTTTGCCGGTGTTGTTATATATAAGAAGGAATATCAGGCTGAGCGCCGAGAGGAAAAAGAAGATCGCTATCTTTATAAAATTTGCCATGGCAAGATATTTCTTATCAATAATAAATATATGCAAATAATTTTTATTAGTCGTTGCAAAAATATGTTAGTCTTTTTATAACAAGATATCATCCGATTATAAACACATATCGAATCGATTATAATGAATAAGCTTGATGAAGCAAAAATAAATTTGAAAAAGACCATAGAAAAGCTTGAAAAAGCTATCGACAGGAGCCTTGTTCACTCAAAAAACTCTCCTGCGATTGAGGTTGTAAAGAAAGTACAGACCCTTCAGGAGGACCTTGGCAAGCTCACCACAGAATTAAGCGATAAGAAAGATGAAATAGAATATCTGCGCGAGCAGAACTCTGAACTGCAGGCCAAGATAGGCGAAGCGCAGCACCAGAGCTTCGTGCTGGAAGGCAAGAACCGCGAGACCTCGGAAAAGATAGATAAGGTAATTAATCAGGTGAAATTATATCTGGTAGATAAGGGAATGGCATCGTGAGTGTAATAAATGTAAAGGTCGGCAGCCGGAACTACCAGTTAGCCTGCGAAGATGGGCAGGAAAAACAATTAATGTCCACCGCTGAGATAATCGATAAAAAATTCGATAACCTCTCCCGCCAGCTCCGCACTGGCAACGAATCCCTGCTATTGGTGATGACGGCCCTGATGATACAGGATGAATTCAGTGAGGATAAACGCAAATATGAACTCACCACCGATTCCGGCAAATCCAAGCGTGATGGCGAAATAGCCGAGGTGCTGAATACTATTTCCGGGTATCTGGAGAATTTAATTGAGAAGATAGAGAAGACTTGAGTTTTGCTATTCCTCAACCCGAACAAATATCGGTTTCTCTACTATATAATTCTGTTTACTTATCTCCGCTAAAGAGGCCTTGATGTTCTTTTCTTTCACATCGTGCGTTATCACAACTATATTCGCTTTGCCTTCTTCGTAAATTTCCTGATGTATCTTTTCGAAGCCGACCTTGTTGCTGCTTAATATTGAAGCGATTGAGGAAAGCACGCCATCGGTGTCTTTTACGGAGAAGCGTAAATAATATTCGCTTTCATGGTTCTCGATGTTAGAGAATTTTCCGTTCGCCAGATCTTTGTGTGAATAGATAAATGGCCTTGTGAATTTGCCGTTGGCGATATCTATTATATCCGCAACAACTGCGGAGGCGGTAGGCAGCATGCCTGCTCCGGCGCCGGTGAACAGGGCGTTGCCGAGACTGTCGCAATCTATTTTTACGGCGCCGAGAACGCCATCTATCTGTGCGATGTCTTTTTTCGCATCGACAAGGCAGGGGTGAACGCGCTGTTCAATTTCTCCGGAGGAATTGAGATTCGCTATCGCCAGAAGTTTTATCTTATAACCTAAAAGCCCGGCGTAATTAATATCATTTAAAGTGATGTTGCGGATGCCTTCTGCGAAGGTCGCGCTGAAATCCGGCCTGATGCCAAATGCAAGTGCGGAAAGGATAACCAGCTTGTGCGCTGCATCGATGCCATCAATATCAAAGCTTGGGTCTGCCTCGGCGTAGCCTAGTTTCTGGGCTTCAGCTAGGACATCATTAAAAGTGCGTTTTTCTTTTTCCATTTTTGTTAAAATGAAATTGCATGTGCCGTTTAATATACCGATAACTTTCATTATCTTGTTCGCTGCAAGTCCTTCCTTGATTGCTTTAATGACAGGAATTCCGCCAGCTACAGAAGCTTCAAACTGTAGCGCGATATTTTTTTCTTCCGCTATTTTTGCAAGGTCTGCACCGCTTCTTGCGATGAGCGCCTTGTTCGCTGTAACAACATGTTTGCCGTTCTCAAGCGCTTTTTTTACAAGTTCAGCCGCCGGGCCTTCTGCGCCGCCGATGACTTCTACAACTACATCAACATTATTGTCGGAAGCAAGATCAACTGCGTTCTCATACCATTTTATGCCTGTAAGATTAAGGCCTCTATCTTTGTTCTTATCGCGCGAGGACACCGCAACTATATTCAGCTCGCAGCCGAATTTTTTGGAGAAATATTCCTTCTTATCAGTTAGTATTTTGAAGACGCCTTGCCCGACTGTGCCGAGGCCGGCTATTCCTATGTTCAGTTTTTTGTTCATATCATTTTTTGTCTACGAGTCTACAAGTCTACCAGTTTACTAGCCTTTCTTGTAGACTCGTAAACTGGTAGACTTGTAGACAATTATTAAATTGCCTTTTTACTTATAATATTCCCAACCACTGGTGATGAAGGATCACCGAATTGTTTTCGGGTCATTCTGCCGGCGAGGAAGGCTTTGCGGCCTGACTCTACGGCGAGTTTCATAGCTTCTGCCATTAATATCGGGTCTTTAGCTTCGGCTATGGCGGTGTTTACCAGCACGGCATCGCAGCCGAGTTCCATGGCCTGCCCGGCCTCAGATGGGACGCCGACACCGGCATCTACCAGTACGGGAACTTTGGATTGCTCGATGATGAATTTTATATTCAGCGGGTTCTGCAAGCCAAGGCCAGAGCCGATAGGTGCGCCGAGTGGCATTATGGCGCAGGCACCTAGGTCTTCAAGCTTGCGGGCGATGACTGGATCATCAGTGGTGTAGACCATTACCTGAAAACCATCTTTCACCAGAATCTCTGTGGCTTTTACGGTCTCGATGACATCGGGATATAATGTTTTCTGGTCGGCGAGGACTTCCAGCTTCACCAGATTCCAGCCGCCTGCCTCACGCGCAAGGCGCAGGGTGCGCACGGCATCATCGCAGGTGTAGCAGCCAGCGGTGTTGGGAAGGTAGGTGTATTTTTTCGGGTCGAGATAATCCTGTAACATCGGCTCACCGCTTTTATGGATGTTAACACGGCGCACCGCAACGGTGACTATTTCCGCGCCGCTTGCCTCGATGGCTTTTGCGGTCTGCTCAAAATCCTTGTATTTTCCGGTGCCTACCAAAAGGCGGGAATTATATTCTTTTCCGGCGATTATTAGTTTGTCTTTCATAAGTAGGGTTTTCAAGTTTTCAGGTTTTCAAGTTTTTAGTTGTTTCTTGAAAACTTGACAACTGGAAAACTCGAAAACCAGCGAAATTCTTAACCAAGCAATTTTCTTACCGCCAGTTCAATATCCTCTTCCCGCATCAGGCTTTCGCCGACGAGGAAGGCGCTGAAGCCGGACTGGTGCATGGTTTTGAGGTCGGCATTATTATATATTCCGCTTTCGCATACTTTGATATAGCCATCCGGGATAAGTTTTGCGAGGCGCTTGCCGTTATCGAGGCTTACCTCAAAGGTTTTGAGGCTGCGGTTGTTGATGCCGATGAGTTTTGACTTAAGTTGCAGGGCTATCTCAAGCTCGGCTTCATCGTGGACCTCTATCAGTACATCCATGCCTAGGCTGTGGGCTATTTCTTCGAGTTCCAGTGCGCGGCTTTTTTCGAGACAGGCGATTATGAGTAATATGCAGTCAGCGCCGAGTGCTCGTGATTCGTAGATCTGGTAGGCTTCCAGCATGAAATCCTTGCGGATGAGGGGTAATGCAACTTTCCTTCTTATCTCGGCAAGATATTCATTTTTGCCAGCGAAATATTTCTCATCGGTGAGTACGGAAATGCAGGTTGCGCCAGCCTTTTCATAGCTTGCGGCGATATCTATGTGGTTAAAATCTGCCCTTATTATACCTTTGCTCGGGCTTTTCTTTTTTACCTCGGCAATGAGGGCCGGGGTGGTGCCTTTTGCTTTTATGGCGTTGATGAAACCGCGTGGTTTATCAGCGCTTTTCTCTGCTGTTTCGCGCACTATTTTGAAACCCACACGGGCGCGCATGGCGGCAACTTCCTGTAGTTTATGTTCGCAGATGTCTTTTAAAATATCGGTCATAATTAATTAAAGAAAAATCGTCATTTCCTTATTTCCTCTCCCCATTCTTCGAGCAGGCCCTGCTGAAAGGTTTCCATTTTCTTTATCATGAATTTGGAGCGTATCTCAAGGAATATCAGGGTTATTTTGGGAACCAGCAATATAACGCTCCATCCGAAGATGGCGAAACCGTAGACCAGTACCCAGCTTCTCGGGTCGTAGATAGTTGCAACGGCGACACTGTCGGGTGAGCCGGAGGAGGATATGGCCATGACATAAGGGAACATTCCGGTGACATTGAAGGCTGCAACCGTTTTTGAGGCGAAGCGGCCGGGTTTTTTATCCCATAGAATGGAAAGTATGGTTGGCACCAGAGCAAGGAAAATAAAGAAGAAAACACCCTTCATGCCCAGCCAGATGAAGCCTACGGCAAAGGCTGTAGCTATCATGGCGATGAAAATGAGGTTCTTGAGGAACCTTCTCGCACGTTCCTTGCGGAGTTTAGTGAGTTTTTCCTTAATTGTACTTGATTCTGTCATAAAATTTGTTTAGTTAAGCGGCCTGCCAGAAATTATATTTTATATAGGTTTTTAAGCAATTAAATTAGGTTTGGATGTT
>CAYRJW010000073.1:0-5121 GCA_964424715.1 uncultured Rickettsiales bacterium
CGTCAGCAATATCGGCTATTGCCTTGCCTCTCTCAAGTTCACCGGTTTCACTTATTTTTAATCTGGTCTGCGCCCCATTTAAGGCAGAGTGGTAGAAAACACGTTCAGGAATAAATGTTGCTTTTGTGACTTGTCTTATATGTTCAAAGCCGAGAGCTTTAGCTATTTCGAGCAGATCATCTTTAGATATACTGCTATACAGTATATACGTTGAAATTTCGTAAACCCCTCTCATTTTATCTCTTTTTCTGGGTTGATAAACCCTTTAACTGATTGGCCAATTCTTGTATTGCATCAAACTCATGAGGGTGGGCAAAACTTTCTTTACCTAACTTTAAAACTTCATTTATAGGCATGGACATGATTTCTGCAACCTCTCCGTGACTCGCCTCCTGGACTTTTGTCTTATAATTAGGCTCAGTTTGCATTTTTTGAATATGGCTTGTTAATGCCTTGATCTCAGTTTTATCAAGCTCTAGACTGAAGCCTGTATATGCAACCGCGGGGTTGGGTCTATAATCATTGCCAGCGCACAACAGTTTTAATCTGCTTGGAACTGGCTCAATAACGGGATTACCTTTGTCATTAACAACTTCTTCGCCCAATTCTCTTATTGCGCCCTCATTTGGCTGTTCTTTTTTAGAATTTTTTGCCGGATTATCATCAACATTGGTATATCCACCAAAAGCACCATAAACCCCTTTACCTATAGATAATTTATCACTTCTTCTTTGCATGAAGATCATAGGAAGCCCATTTCTTCCACTATCAGTATTTCTTTGAGTCTTGTCTATGTGATAAGGTATCAAAAAACTTCCCGGCGCCAAACCTGTTACATTTGTTATTTGATAATTTTCTCTGTTGGAATAACCCGGTAAAGGCCCTAGAACATTTTTAGCTAATTCCTGGATAATTTCAGTTTTATTCTTATCAGGAAAGGCAGAGTTTATCATTTGCGACAGCTTATCCATCATTGTCTTCTCAAAAATATTACCTTTGACGGCTTCGTTGTAATATTCCCTGTTCAAATGATACATACCGGCAAAGGCTTTTGCCTCATCCGGAAAAGGTATATCAGTGCCCTTGGTAACTTCAGGGGAAGTTAGCCAGTTCATATACTTATCCATGGCTTCTTTTTTATTTCCGCCTAGCCTGATTTCCTTTTGGAGTTCCGCTATATGACCTTCAACCTCATCATATCTTATTTTCCAGTTTGATGCCCAGACATCATTCTGTGCGGAGAATTTATGTATCCAGTACTCTATAGGATCATGAGGGTTTTCGTTCTTCATGATATTTCTTCTTTTATCCACGATTATATCATAACAAGCTCTGGGATCAGCCTTCCATTCCTTCATAAAGCTTTCATCGCCCAAGAATTTATCTGCATAGATTTTATGGGGAAAGGTTTTTTCTCTGAGTTCCGGGTAATGTAGGTAAACAGCTATCTCTGAAACTGTTGAGGCATGAAGCTCATTCTGGAAAATTTTAAGTTTGAAATTTTCAAAACTGTCACCTTTCACATAAGCCATATTTCCCTTATGATACATCTCATGTAACAAATATAGATCGTGGATATATGGATTTTCATATTCTCTATGTGGAATACCACCGAACCACGAATAGAAATGTGCATGCTCGTTATGCTTATCGGTCATGTCAAAAAAGAAGGCAGGATATTTTGCAAAGTAACTGGTAACCTTATTAATTATGCTACCTTCCTTTGCCACCTCAGTTTTAAAAAAATCTGTTTTGAACTGATCTTTAACGTAATTCATCACCTCATCAGATTCGTATAAAACTTTTATGTTTTTCATATCCATACAATTACCTACTATAATTTCTCATAAAATCTTGGGCTAACTTCTGAAGATTTAGCCATTCCTATTATATTTGCCATTGTAGGCGTCAGGCAGATGCGAACAATCTGTTTACCATCAGCGGGTCTGCTCAGATATTTTTCCAGATCATTCGGATTTGTCGAAAGCTCTGCCGTGCCTAATGTAAATACATCCGATGGCTTTATCTCATTCAGCTTTATATCATGACCTTTTGATTGTTGGTCAGATAAATTTTGAGTTATTTTTTCAATAGCCTGTTTTTGAATCAGTGAATATTTATCCGGCATATCAAATACATTATATGTTTTCATGAATTCATTGCCTATAGCAAGAGAGGTAAGATTCTTAAACCACATATTCCCAAATAATGAAGGATATGGACCTTTATCAGAGCCATCATCTTTTGCGACCACGCCTCCGATCCTGTCGTAATAACCACCAATCGGTTTACTTAATGAGAAAACGATTGCTTTTATATTAGGATAGTCTGTTTCGATCTTACAGCGCTGTGTGATGCAGCCCACATAAGTTACATCCAAGATGAGTTCCGCCTTTGGCGCTTTTTCAGCGAGCAACTTCATGAAATCATCATAATGCCCCCAGATATTACCATCTAATGCAGAGGGTTGGCTAAGGTAAATCTGTACAGGTTTTTCTTTATTGGCAGCAGCTATTTTTTCTACAGCATCTTTCCAGTTGTTTCTATCGTGCTTAATCACAGGTATATAGGCCGCATCAGCATAGGCCCCATATCCTTCATATTCACCATTGAATATATGTATCTCAGGCTCGAATTTTTCTTTTCTCGCCCTGTTACCATACTCTTCAATAGATGACTTTAAGCCTTCTCCAGCACCAGCAGTAGGATATCTGAACTTGAACACTTCTTTATTTATTGGTGAAATTGGTTTTGACCATTCCAGCCACCTGTCAAAAAACTCGTGATGAACATTATCCTGTTTTTGTGTCCAGGCTTCCCTGAACATATCAAAATATGGTTCCTGGGCTCTTTTAAGAGCGGCCTTTATAGATTCTTCATTATTTAATGAGCCACCCAACTCGAATTGTTTTTTTAGTTCTTGTTCTATATTTGGAAATTGAACCTTGGATTTTATGGCCTCAGTTTCTGGCATTACCAGAGCGTAGATGGTCTTTGAGCTACCTACACCTTCCAATGCTTGTTGAATTATTTTAATATCGTTATTCATGCGCTTAGCCCATTTTGTTTCCTGAAAGCATTAGCCTGACTGATCATTTCGGCTAGTGGATTCGGCTTCTGTTGGGATATCAAAGAGCCAAGACCTTTATTATTTTCGATATGCTTAATTAATTTATTAAGTTTTCTGGGCTTTCCATCAGCGGCGCTTGCATCATACATTATATCGCTGATCTTATTTGCCATATCCTTATCTAATAAAACTCTCTCTCTTAAGCTGCTGTGATCAACGCCGGTAAATCTTTTGAAATCTTTGCCGGCCTTATCGCAATGATACTTCAGGCAATCTATCGCCAGTTGAGCAAGTTCTGGCTTGAAGCAGCTTGAAACATTAGGCGTTCTGAGCGAAACCTGATGATCAACGCTTTCACCGAATGTAGCGGCTATAGGTGAGGCATGTATCTTGAACTGCGAAAGAACATAAAATCTTTCGTAAGAGATCCTGATCTTATCGTGCAGGTCTTCATCGCTGATATTTTTAAATAATTCATCCTTGCGGCACTTATTATAAACCTCTGTCGGGTTATTCTTTCTCTGGCTCTGCTCTTTTGGTCTGTCTGCAAGCATATAGGTTGAGATCCTGTTCATCTCATCGAAAGTTCTGCCTAAAGCATCTTCATCATTTTTCTGTATATCTGAAGGTAGTAATTCGGCGGAAGGCTTATTTTTATTAACAAAGTTCAGTGCTTTTATTGGCTCGATACCTTCCAGGCCAAATTCATATAACAGGCCCATCTGATCCAGTTCCCGCTGTTTTGGCTTGTGAGCGTTCGGCCCGATCATACCGCTGTGAAGATCGCCGCCATATGTCGCATAAGAGTTCCTTGCTTCATCAAGGTTAGGGTTTGCCATGGCGGTTCCACCTAAGGTATTTGTATAAACAAGTACCAAAACCTGCCTTACTCTCGCCTGTATATTCTCGATCGCTACAGATTTACTTTTATCAGCATAACTTAATACATCACCGACAACGCCTTCAAACTGGGATTTTAGTATATCTACCCTTACTGATAATTCCTGTGCAGAAACATCATTGCCTGTCAGCTTGAATATTTCTTTCAGCTCTTTTGTAACTTTTTCATGCTGTTCCTCGGTAAGATTAGCAGCGCTTGCATTCATGGCATAAGCATTCGCATATGTTTCAACTATCGGCTGGATATTCTTATTAAAGAACCTGCCGCCGATACCTTCAAATTTATTGCCGTGCTCATCAGCCCCGCCTTCTATAAGGGTTCTTGCTGCATTACTGGTTTCAAAGGAGCTGTTCTCGGTGCCCATGTAAACGCAGGTCAGCATATTATCCATAAGGAATTTCCCGGCATCCTTTAAACCTTTTTCCTGATAGATCTTCAGCGCCTCATCTTTATATTTCAGATGTTCCATTTGCTTCATGAAGCCTTCAAAGCCAAGCTCTTCAACTGAAAGGTCTATCATCAGCCGAACCTTGACCGAGTTATATGCTGAATCAGCTCCACCGCTCAAGGCCTGAATAAATCCCTGGCGTTCGGTCTTGCGCATATAATCTTTCAACCAGACGATCTCCATGCGAAGTTCCTCTTCAAAGGCCTGACGGGGGTTTGAGATATCATCCCATGTAGCAGGGCCGTTATTCTGAGCTTTCAGGTGTTTATCCCTGAACTGGTGCGGAACGACAGTATGCGGTTTTGCTTTATCGGTATCAAGACAGTTAACTTCAACGATAGTTTCATTGTAAGAAAGATTATCCATGGATAATCTTTTGCCTTTGGAAACCACACTTCCATTCTGCGCAACATATCTTCCGCCGAACTGAGCAAAGCTGGAACCGCTGGAACCCAAACCATCAGTATCAATGAAAACCTCGGCATATTTTGAACCCAGGCTATCAAGTAATTCGTGTTTCAACCCTTTTAGTGCCGAAGGTGGGCTGGCGCTTGGGCTTACCGCAACTAAACCTTGCTTACCGTAAATAGCGGCTTTCTGGGGCAGCGGGTTATCTCTGCCGAAATCTGCATTGCTTTTATCTTCCTTGATATCTTTGGTACCATCATATTTTGAACCTACCCATTTTTCTTCACAGATCAC
>CAYRJW010000073.1:5131-5666 GCA_964424715.1 uncultured Rickettsiales bacterium
TCTTACCGGCACCGATCTGAACAATCGGGGAACCGAATGGAATGATCTTTTCTTTTACGAACTGGCCATTACCCAGATCTATCTTCGGTATCTTTATATAAACGGAGCCATTGAACCCTTCGCCATGTTCATTGGAATAAAAATTGGCCGGTCTCTGATCCCATTCCTGAAAATATCTTTTCTCATAACCCCTTTCATAATTAAACAGGTAGGCTTTTGCCGACATTGAAACTATTTCACCGCCAGTGATGAAACTTTGAACATTGAAGGGTGTATCCTCTCTGTTATAGATAGGGTTTTTGCGGCGCTCCAGATCATTAGGAATGGATTTATCAGCGAAGTAATATGGGTGGCCTATTGAAATAATAAGGTTAGTATCTTTGCTTGCGGCATAATCTGCGATCAGCTGAAGCATTTTTAGCGTCTGTTCGTTATCATGATACTGGAAGTTATCACCGCAATCATAGCCCGTTAATGCTAATTCTTCTAAACTCAGTATATCTGCCCCACCCGCTATTGCCTTATCAATAGCAGT
>CAYRJW010000073.1:5676-6123 GCA_964424715.1 uncultured Rickettsiales bacterium
GTTTTGATGTTGGCAAGATTATTAGGCCAGTCCATCGCTGTCTGATTCATGCTTGCCTGGGCTATCTTTATTTTAACTTTATTAGCCATTAACAATACCTCTTGTAATTTCATTTTTATTAGCGGTAATTTTACCGGTGATCTCAAGATCCGGCCTTTCATATGCTCTGCTTTGATAGATCAGATCAATTAACTCCAAAACAGATGAGGGTTCTTTCCCTTTTATGATCTCGGAGGTTGAAATGCCTTTTTCATTCTGAATTCTAACGAGGGATATATCCGCCATGGTAACAGGAATATTCTGTAAAAGCTCCTTGTCAGGATTAGATTCTCTGCATTGCAGGGCTGTATCAATTATAAATTCTGGGGCAATGATATAGGGATTTTTCTTTATAGAATTTAAACTCAGCACTCTGAAATCGGAAGAACTTAGCTCGTTGAAGTTCTT
>CAYRJW010000074.1:0-2388 GCA_964424715.1 uncultured Rickettsiales bacterium
GACACACTAGACTTAGGATCTAGCGCCGCAAGGCATGGGGGTTCAAGTCCCTCTACCCGCACCATTCTTCGCCCAAAGGGCTTCGGATGGCTTACGCCAGATATTAAAAAACAAAGAAAAACTAAACCCACAAAGGCACGAAAATGAAAATAGAAAAGCTGAAAGAAGATAAATTACTCAGGGAATATAGCGTAACCATCCCTGCTAATGATATTAGCAAACAGATCGATGCAAAGCTTGTGGCGCTTAGCAAAAAAGTGAATATGCCGGGCTTCCGCAAAGGCAAGGTCCCTCTGGATATAGTCAGGAAAAAATATAAGGATGAAGTACTTGGTGAAGTTATCCAGCAGGTTGTTGATTCATCTTCCAAGAATACTATCAAAACAAATAATCTTAAACCGGCCACCCAGCCTAGCGTTGAGATAACTTCTTACGATGACGGTAAAGACCTTACATATAAAATGTCTGTTGAAATAATGCCGGAAGTTCCTGAAGTTAAGTTCGATAAAATTTCCCTTAAAAAGCAGGTTGCCAAAATTGGCGATGCTGAAGTAAATAAACTTCTTGAAGAGATTTCCAAAAACTCAAAAGATTTCAAACCTGTTGCCACTCCTCGCGCTGCGAAGCTTGGTGATGCGGTGTTGATAGATTTTGAAGGTTTCACTGATGGTGTTGCTTTCGCCGGTGGTAAAGGTGAGAATTACCGCCTTGAACTTGGCAGCAATTCATTCATCCCGGGTTTTGAGGAGCAACTGGTTGGCGCTAAAAAAGGCGATGAACCGACCGTTAAAGTTTCTTTCCCGAAAGAATATCATTCTAAGGACCTTGCCGGTAAAGCTTCTGAGTTCAAGATAAAAGTTCATGATGTTCTTGAGCCTGCATCTGCTGAGATAAACGATGAATTCGCTCAGAAGAACGGCCAGAAAGACCTTGCTTCACTGAAAGAGATATTACATAAATCCCTTGAGGCTGATGCAGCTGAAATGAGCCGCGTGCTTATTAAAAAAGATCTTTTCGATGCGCTTGAAAAAGTTGTTAAGTTCGATCTGCCACAGAAAATGGTTCAGGGTGAGCTTGATTCTATCCTGCAGCAGATAAAAGCCTCTACCGATTATGAAGGCCACGGCCATGTTCACACTGCAAGCTGTGATCACAGCAAGGAAGATGAAAAGCTGAAAAAAGAATATGAACCTCTTGCGAAACGCCGCGTGTTACTTGGTATATTAGTTACTGAGATAGGCTCTAAGCAGAAAATTCAGGTCGCACAGGAAGAGATCAACCGCGCTGTAATGAATGAAGCTTACCGTTATCCTGGTCAGGAGCAGCAGGTGATAGAATTCTACCGCAAAAACCCTCAGGCGCTGCAAAGCCTTGGTGGCCCTATCATCGAAGAGAAGGTTGTTGATTACATCCTTACGCAGGTGAAGGTTTCTGATGTTGTGAACGATTTCGAGAAACTGCGCGAGCTAGTGCTTGAAAACAACAAAGACTAAAAAATCCAACCCCTGCATCTTGAATATTCGGATATAGAGTTGATATTATACACTCTATCCTTTCTGCTATGCGTAGTTAACAAAATAAACTTGGGATCAACAAAATGAATAATAGAAGAAATAATCTGATTGAAGATATCATCAATAGCGGCCACGCGAATTCATTCGCGCCAACTGCAGATCTTGTGCCTATGGTGATAGAGCAGGACGGTCGTGGCGAGCGTGCTTTCGATATATTCTCCCGCCTACTGCGTGAGCGTATCATATTCATAAATGGCGGCGTCCATGATGGTATGTCATCGCTTTCAGTGGCACAGCTGCTGTTCCTTGAATCTGAGAACCCGGATAAGGACATATTCGTTTATATCAATTCACCAGGCGGCGTGGTCACTTCCGGCCTTGCGATATATGATACCATGCAGTTCATACGGCCTGATGTTTCTACCATCTGCATAGGGCAGGCTTGTTCTATGGGTTCGTTATTACTTACTGCGGGTGCTAAGGGTAAAAGATTCTCCCTGCCGAATTCGCGTATAATGATACACCAGCCTTCCGGTGGTTTCCAGGGACAGGCTACCGACATCGAAATTCATGCCAAAGAGATCATGGAGCTGAAAAGAAGGCTTAACCAGATCTATGTTCACCATACAGGTCAAAAGCTTAGCGTGGTTGAGGCGGCTATGGAACGCGATAATTTCATGGATGCCGAGGCAGCCAAAAAGTTCGGTTTGATTGACGAAATAGTGACAAAAAGGCAAGAAGCCGATAAAAGCGGCAAAAAATAGCTTTAGATTTTGTACTAGGGTTAAAAATATGTTAATTTAATAGATAGGGATAAAATATCATTTATGGCAGAAGACAAAGATAAAGATAATGGTACGTTATATTGCTCCTT
>CAYRJW010000074.1:2398-6075 GCA_964424715.1 uncultured Rickettsiales bacterium
GATCCGCAGCAACCTGTACTAAACGGTAACTGGAAGAGACTAAAGAGGCGAACGATGGCGGAAAAGAAAAGCGGCCCCGAAAAAATGCTCTATTGCTCTTTCTGTGGCAAGAGCCAGCATGAGGTAAAAAAGCTTATTGCCGGTCCTACAGTTTTCATCTGTAATGAATGTGTTGAGCTTTGCGTTGATATCATCCGCGAAGAAAATAAATCCACACTTTCAATTGAATCTCATGGCGGCGTTCCTAAACCAAGCGCTATCAAAAAGGTGCTTGATGATTATGTTATCGGGCAGGAAGCTGCGAAGCGCATTCTTTCAGTTGCGGTGCATAACCACTATAAACGCCTTGAGCACATGGAAAAAGGCGGCGAGCCTGAAATTTCCAAATCCAATATACTTTTAGTTGGCCCTACCGGTTCAGGTAAAACATTACTGGCGCAAACCCTTGCGCGCATATTGGATGTTCCGTTCACCATGGCAGATGCCACTACATTAACTGAAGCCGGTTATGTCGGTGAGGATGTTGAGAATATCATCCTGCGCCTGTTGCAGGCGGCGGATTATAATGTTGAGCGTGCACAGCGCGGTATAGTTTACATCGATGAGATCGATAAAATTTCCCGCAAGTCTGAAAATCCTTCCATCACCCGCGATGTATCGGGCGAAGGCGTACAGCAGGCACTACTTAAGATACTCGAAGGCACAATGGCTTCCGTTCCTCCGCAAGGCGGCAGAAAGCATCCTCAGCAGGAATTCCTGCAGGTTGATACTTCCGGTATATTATTTATCTGCGGCGGTTCATTCGCAGGCATCGAGAAAGTTATCGCAGGCAGAACGCATGGTTCTTCCATAGGTTTCGGCGCTGCTGTTCACAATAAACAGAACATCGAATCCAACGAATTATTCAGAAGGCTTGAGCCTGAGGATATGATAAAATTCGGTATGATACCTGAATTCGTCGGCCGTCTTCCGGTTATCGCAACGCTTGAGGAATTAAGCGAGGAAGCACTTATACAAATTCTTACAGAGCCTAAGAACGCTCTGGTGAAACAGTATAAAAAACTGTTCGAGATGGAAAATGTCGAGATCGAGTTCAAACCTGCGGCGTTAAGCGCTGTTGCCCAGAAGGCGATCAAACGCAAGACCGGCGCAAGAGGTTTACGCGCTATCGTTGAAGGTGCCCTGACCGACCTGATGTATGAGATCCCTGACAGAACCGATATCGAAAAGGTTGTTGTCGATGAGACCTGCATCACTGAAGGCAAGCGCCCGAAAATAATAACTACCGAAACTCCGAAGAAGAAAGAAGGCAAGAGCAAGGAAATAGTTAAATCGGCGTAAGTCCACTTGAAATACTTTCCCGAACTCACTATAATAAAGCTATGACAGAAAAAAAATCAGGCAGTGCTTTATATCCGGTTCTACCGCTTCGGGATATCGTCGTGTTTCCGGGGATGATAGTGCCGTTATTCGTCGGCCGTCAGAAATCCATCAACGCGCTGGAATATGCGGTTGAGAATAAAACCAAGCTTTTACTTGTTACCCAGCTTGATGCATCCAACGATGATCCGCGCCCTGAGGACCTTTACAGAATTGGCGTTATAGTTAATATCCTGCAACTTCTGAAACTGCCTGATGGTACGGTGAAAGTTCTGGTGGAAGGTCACGCACGCGCCGAGGTGAATTATTATATAGATAACCCGCAATATTTTGAGTCGGAAGTTTTTCACCTTGATGAGATCAAAGGCGAACAAACCAGCGTTGAGGCGCTTTCGCGCTCTATCATAACCGGGTTTGATAATTACATTAAGCTCAATAAAAAGATACCTTACGATATACTTTCAAACATTCAGAAGCTTACCGATCATTCGCTTATCGCCGATACTATCGCAACTCATTTAACTCTGAAAATATCCGAGAAGCAGGAGATACTTGAGCTTACCGATGTAGTGAAAAGGCTTGAGAAGATATTGGAATTCATCGAGCGTGAGATAGATGTTCTGAATGCTGAACGTAAAATTCGCACACGCGTCCGTTCGCAGATGGAAAAATCGCAGAAGGAATATTACCTCAACGAACAGATGAAAGCCATCCGCAAGGAACTGGGCGGCGAAGAGGAGGAGAAGAACGAAATTTCCGAGATACTGAAAAAGATACAGGCAACAAAACTTTCCAAGGAAGCTCTTGAAAAAGCCAATGCCGAAGTTAAAAAACTGAAATTAATGAGTCCAATGTCGGCTGAAGCTGGTGTTGTACGCAATTACCTCGACTGGCTGCTTGGCCTGCCGTGGGATATCCGCACGGAAGTGAATAAGAACATCGCCAAAGCCCAGAAAACTCTGGATAAAGATCATTACGGCCTTGATAAAGTAAAAGAACGTATAGTTGAACATCTAGCCGTGCAGCAGCGTTCTAAGAATATGCGCGGACAGATAATATGTTTCGTAGGGCCTCCGGGCGTTGGTAAAACCTCGCTGGCGAAATCTATTGCAACAGCAACGGGCAGGGAGTTCATAAAAATCTCTCTCGGCGGTGTGCATGATGAATCCGAGATACGCGGTCACCGTAGAACTTATATCGGTTCTATGCCGGGCAAAATTATCCAGTCATTAAAAAAATGTAAGAGTTCCAACCCGGTATTCCTGCTGGATGAGATAGATAAACTCGGCCGTGATTTCCGCGGCGATCCTGCCTCTGCACTGCTTGAAGTGCTGGACCCGGAGCAGAATAAAACCTTCAACGATCACTACATGGAAGTTGATTTTGATCTTTCCGATGTGATGTTCATCACTACCGCGAACACGCTGAACATGCCACGCCCGCTTATGGACAGGATGGAGATAATCCGCCTTTCCGGTTATACGGAAGAGGAAAAGCTGCATATCGCGAAAGAACATCTTATCCCGCGCGTTGAGAAATCGCACGGTTTCAAAAAGAATGAATTCACCATTTCCGATGAGGCGATGCTTGATCTTATCCGTTATTACACGCGTGAATCCGGTGTGCGTAACCTTGAACGCGAGATATCAAAACTGGCGCGTAAAGGTACTGCAAAAATAGTTAAGAAACAGGCAAAGGTAATAAATATCACCCCTGAGAACCTGAAAGATTTCTCCGGCGTACAAAGGTTCGATCATAACAGCATGGAGAAGGATAATGCCATCGGTGTTACTACCGGCCTTGCTTACACCGAAGTTGGCGGCGATCTGTTACCTATAGAAGCAGTTATAATCCCAGGCGGCAAAGGCAACATAATCCTTACTGGCCAGCTTGGCGATGTGATGAAGGAATCTGCTTCTGCCGCGTGGAGCCATGTGCGCTCACGCTGCTACGAGTTCGGCATCCGCAAGGAAAAATTCCTCAAGAATGATATTCACATTCACGTACCTGAAGGCGCCACCCCGAAAGATGGCCCATCTGCAGGTGCCGCGATGTGCAACACGATAATCTCCGCTCTCACCGGTATCCCGGCCCGCCGCGATGTCGCCATGACCGGCGAGATAACACTGCGCGGTATGGTAACACCTATCGGCGGCCTGAAAGAAAAACTATTAGCGGCTATACGCGGCGGTATCAAAACTGTTCTGATTCCTGCAAAAAACGTAAAAGACCTTGAAGATATCCAGAATGATATCAAGGGGCGTTTGGAGATAATCCCTGTTACTACTGTGGATGAG
>CAYRJW010000075.1:0-5767 GCA_964424715.1 uncultured Rickettsiales bacterium
TCGGCGAAAACTCCCGCGAAGCCGATATGGAAATAAACGTCCTAAAAGGCAAACAGCTTACCAACATCCGCACCACAAGTGCTGATGAAGCCGTTGTCCTAGTTCCACCACGCAAAATGACCCTCGAAGAAATGATGAGCTACATCAACGACGATGAGTTAGTTGAAGTAACGCCTAAAGCCCTCCGCCTCCGCAAACGCCACCTTGACCCGAATATGAGGAAGAGAATGGAGAAAGGTGAGAAAGTTGGTTAGTTAACTGCATGGATATAAACTCACCACCATCTAAAAAAATTTTGTTGGTTGAGTTTATTCTCATCTGCATTGGCGTTCCGTTTACACTTATATATTTTAAGCTTGCGCCTTATATGTTCGTTTTCCTATGGAGCGCACTTTTAATTTGCGTTTATCTACATAGAAAAACCCCGGATACAAAAAATATCTCTATCTGGCGCTGGAAGGAAGTTACCTGGCAAAACATAAAACCAATATTGATACGGTTTTTTATATCTTCTGCCCTGCTTATACCACTTGTATATATACTGATACCCGAGCGTGCATTTGGGCTGCTCAGCCAAAGGCCGGATATCTGGTGGAAGGTTATGCTCCTCTACCCACTGCTTTCTGCTGCACCGCAGGAATTTATTTTCTGCACCTATTTCTTCGCAAGATTTAAATATCTTTTCACCAATAAAAAGCACCTGCTTACTGCGGCAACAATAATATTCGCATGTACGCATATGTTATATCTTAACTGGGTTGCGCCAATATTAAGCCTGTTCGCTGGTTACTTTTTTGCACAAACTTATACAAAAACCAGATCTCTGGCTCTTGTTTCTCTGGAACATGCACTATATGGTAATATGATATTTACAATTGGCCTTGGATATTTTTTCTTCGGCGGCAGAATTAATTAACTATAGGTATAAAATCATGTCCCAGAATAAAGTTGAAAGAGTTATCGAGAACGGATTGTTTGCCAGCCGTTGGCTTATGGCACCTTTTTATATCGGCCTTGTCGGGGCGCTTATAGTTCTGCTTTGCAGTTTTCTGAAGGAGCTTTTACATCTTGTTCTCAGCTACGCAAGCCTTAACGCGAATGATGCCATACTGGGCTGCCTTGCGCTTATAGATATCTCCCTTGCAGGTAACCTTCTGGTCATCGTTATATTCTCCGGCTATGAGAATTTCGTTTCCAAAATGGACATCGCCGACCACAAAGACCAGCCCGAATGGAAAGGCACGGTTGATTTTGCGACGCTAAAACTAAAACTCATCGCATCAATAGTTGCTATCTCCGGTATCCACCTGCTTAAAGTTTTCATGGGCGTCGAAAAATACTCCGACCGCGAACTACAATGGATGGTAGCCATCCACGTAGTATTCGTCCTCTCCGGCGTTATGCTAGCGCTAATGGATTACATCGCAACCAGTGCGAAGGTTAAGAAGAAATAACTCCCATCCCCGCGTCATTGCGAGTGAGCATCGCGAGCGCGGCAATCCATCCTAACCGAGAATCTTGCTATATAGATCATTCCATCTGGGATTAACGCTTTCTATCAATTGCGTTTTCTTTTTTCTTGAGCCGGCTTTTATTTGCTTTTCGCGCAATATGGCGCTTTCCATAGTTCCATGCTGTTCATACCAGACCAGTATTTTGCAATCATGTGTCTTTGAAAAGCTGTCAGTAAGTTTGTTTTTATGTTGGTATATTCTTTTTATCAAATCTGATGTAACACCAGTATACAGTGTGCCGTTGACTTTATTTGTTATAATATAGACAGCAGGTTGTTTCATATGGGGATGGATTGCCGCGCTCGCGATGCTCACTCGCAATGACGGGTTTTATTAACCCTTCAACTCCTCCGCTATCAAAAACGCCAGTTCCAGCGCCTGAGATGCGTTCAGCCTAGGGTCGCAATGTGTATGATACCTATCCGCAAGATCAACCTCCGTGATAGCCTGTGAACCACCTATACACTCCGTAACATCCTGCCCGGTCATCTCAAAGTGAACACCGCCAGGATATGCACCCTCAGCCTCCACCACATTGAAGAAGCTGCGTACTTCGGAAAGTATATCGTTGAACGGGCGGGTCTTATAACCGTTCGGGGATTTTATGGTGTTGCCGTGCATTGGGTCGCAGCTCCATATTACGGATTTGCCGCTTTCTTTTACGGCACGCACTAAGCCCGGCAATATATCTTCAACCTTGCTGTGGCCCATGCGGGAAATTAGCGTCAGGCGGCCTTCCTCGTTGTTCGGGTTAAGCACATCTATAAGTTTCAGCAGATCATCGGCCTTCATGGAAGGGCCGACCTTGCAGGCGATAGGGTTTGCGATGCCGCGGAAGAATTCGATATGCGCTTCATCTAAATTGCGCGTTCTGTCGCCTATCCATAACATATGCGCCGAGCATGCGAAATGTTCTTTTGTTTTCGGGTCCTGCTGAACGAATTGTTCTTCATAAGGCAATAGCAAGCCCTCGTGGGAAACGAAGAAATCAGCCTGTTGCAGCTGGGCCATGTTATCGGTGGTAAGGCCGCAGGCACGCATGAAATTCTGGCATTCATCGATAGAATGAACAATGCTTTCAAACCGTTTACCCTGCGATGATCTTGAAATAAATTCATCATTCCAGCGCGAAACATTCTTTAAAGAAGAGTAACCGCCAGTAGCCAGTGAACGCAAATAATTAAGCGTAGCCGCCGATTGGTGGTAAGCGCGCACCAGATTCTCCGGATTATTCTCACGCGAGGAATCGTTGAAATCTATACTGTTGATTATATCGCCGCGATATGAAGGCAGCGTTTTATCGCCCTGTTTCTCAGTATCATCGGAACGCGGTTTCGCGAACTGCCCGGCAACGCGACCAACCTTAACAACCGGTTTACCTGCGCCATACATAAGCGCAACGGTCATCTGTAATATAACTTTGAAATAGCTGGTTAGGTTATCCTGATGGAACTCGGCAAAGCTTTCCGCGCAATCACCGCCCTGCAGTAAAAACGCCTTGCCTTTTGCCACGCTTGCAAGCTGCCTTTTAAGTTCCCGTATCTCGCCTGGAGTTACCAGCGCCGGATATGCCCGTAAATTCTTCAGAACGCCATCAAGCTTGCCAGCGTCATTATATTGCGGCTGCTGTTTTATCGGGAAATTACGCCACGAATCCGCAGACCAGTTCTCCACCGCTTTCTTATTTTTATTCTTTACTGACATAGTTTAGCTGCAAGTTTGATGTTTTAAGTTGTAAGTTCAATTACAAGAGCATAAATAAGACATAAATGCACTAGTATCAAGCCACTTCATAACAATTTAGCAATTTCTGGCTTGAAATTGTGTGGCTTTTACTTAAAACTTACAACTTGAAACATAAAGCTGATAAAATGACAGGAAACAAGGACATAATCGCTTTTCAGGGCGTCGCCGGGGCAAATTCCGATGTTGCGTGCAGGCAGGCATACCCATACATGCAAACCCTCCCGTGTGAGGATTTTGAAGCCGCTTTCCGCGCTGTTGAGGAAGGAAAGGCCCGCTATTGCCTTATTCCCATCGGTAATTCCTATGCCGGCAGAGTGGCGGAGATACATAATATACTCCCAAAAACCCCGCTCAGCATAGTCGGTGAGTATTTCATGAAGATCGAACATTTTCTGGTAGGCCCGAAAGGCGCCAAATTAGACGATGTGAAGGAAGTTTACTCCCACCCGCAAGCATTGATGCAGTGCAACGATACTCTAAAACAGCTTAAATTAAAGCCCGTATCCCACTCCAATACCGCCATCGCCGCCAAGGATGTCGCACAGTGGAACGATAAAAGCAAAGCCGCCATATCCTCCGAACTCGCCAAGGAGATATACGGCCTCGATCTTATAAAAGCCAATGTCGAAGATGCCAAAGATAACTCGACCCTGTTCCTCACCTTCTCCAAAGAACCGGTAGACCCCGATCCGGCCAAGGAAAAACTGGTGATAACCTCCATGCTGTTCACCACCCGCAACATCCCGGCCGGCCTCTACAAAGCCCTCGGCGGTTTCGCAACGAACAACGTGAACATCATAAAACTGGAAAGCTACATCCCCGAAGGCGAATCCTCCAGCGCGCAATTCTTCATCAGCTTCGAAGGCAGCCCGCGCAATAAACAGGTACAACGCGCGATCGAGGAACTCGGCTTCTTCACCAAGAAAACAAAATTGCTTGGGGTTTATCCGGGGCATAAGAGCAGAAAGGTGGAATAAATGTTTTCAAGTTGTCGAGTTTTCAAGTTATTTTTTCTAATGAACTCGAAAACTTGTAAACCTGAAAACTTGAAAACTTAAAAACTATATTATGAGTAACGAACTAGTATTTTCCGGCGTCCAGCCAACAGGCAACCTTCACCTTGGTAATTACCTCGGCGCCATCAAGAACTGGATAGATATTCAGAATAAATACCGCTCAATTTTCTGCATAGTAGACCTGCACGCGATAACCGTCCATCAAGACCCGAAAGCTTTATACGAAAGCACACTGGAACTTGCTGCGGTTTTTCTTGCGTGTGGTATCGACCCAAAAAAATCCATAATATTTCCACAAAGCGCAGTTGCTGCGCATAGTGAGCTGGCTTGGATATTATCTTGTAATACACCGCTTGGCTGGTTGAACCGGATGACGCAGTTCAAGGAAAAAGCTGGTGACCACAGAGATAATGCAATGCTGGGATTATTCAGTTATCCGGTGCTGATGGCTGCCGATATATTATTATATAAAGCCACTCACGTTCCAGTCGGCGAAGACCAGAAGCAGCATCTGGAACTTGCACGCGAGATAGCAAACAGTTTCAACCATACTTATAAGAAAAAACTATTCCCTCAGCCGGAACCTCTTATCCTAGGCGCCGCTACCCGCGTGATGAGCCTTAATGATGGCACGCGCAAAATGAGCAAGAGCGAGGAATCTGATTATTCGCGCATCAATCTTTCTGATGATGCAGATACTATCAAAAAGAAATTCCAGAAAGCGAAAAGCGATTCATTCCCTGAGATAACTTATGATAAAGAAGCGCGACCTGATATTGCTAACCTGCTGACCATTTATGCAGCACTTTCGGATATTTCCATTGAAGCGGCCACAAATAATTTCTTCGGCAAACGCTCCTCCGACCTCAAAGGCGCATTAGCCGAACTAGCAGTTGAAAAACTTTCTCCTATAACTTCAGAATTCAACAAACTAAAACAGGATAAATCCCACTTAATAAACATCCTGCGCGATGGCTCCGAAAAAGCCGGTGAGATAGCTGAAAAGAATTTAAAAGAAATAAAAGAAACGGTAGGTTTTTTTGTCTAATAAAACATTCCATATCCACATGATATCCGATTCCACCGGGGAAACGGTGAACTCTGTTATGCGCAGTGTGATGAGTCAGTTTGATGATGTTGAGGTCGAGGAACATACCTGGGCGCTGGTACGTACCAAGGGGCATCTGGAGCGGGTCATTGAAGCGATAACCTCAGAACCGGGGCCGGTGCTTTTCACTATCATAGATACGGAACTGCAAGCTCTGCTCACCAATTTCTGCCGCAAGAACCGCCTGCCATGCATCCCTATCCTGCACCGCGCCACCAAGGAGCTGCAATTATTCTTCGGCGTAAAAGCGAAAGCGAAAGTCGGCAGCCAGTATGAGCTTGATGAGGAATATTTCGAGAAGATGGATGCCATGCACTACACCCTCGCCCATGATGATGGTCAGGAAACCGAAACACTTGAGGAAGCTGACATAATCCTCATCG
>CAYRJW010000076.1:0-5624 GCA_964424715.1 uncultured Rickettsiales bacterium
TGAGCGCTCCTAAATGAAATCGCCGTTCCGCCAGAGCCGGTTACCGTTACGCCGGAGGAACTGCCATCCAGTGTTATGTTAAGAGTATTGTTAGCACCTGCGCTAATACCCGTAACAGCGGTGATAGCACTACCATTGGCAACGGATATGATATTGGTATCCGTACCGCCGCTGGCAAGTATTCCTATTGATGAGGTACCAGTACCAGCTACTGAACCGCCATTAAGCGTAACGGTATTGCCAGTGGAACTTGCTATCCTTATAACGCCAGAGCCACTATTAGTAGCCGTTGAAAGCTTACTGGTTCCATTGAGCGTTAATGTATTACTATCCGAACCGGCGCTAAATATAACTGCTGCGCCACCACTAGTGCTGCTGGTTGAGATAGAGCTAGCGTCGTTTAAGGTGATAGTAAAGCTGTCACCGTTAGTTATATAAATCCCATTTGAGCCACCGGTACCAGCAGAGGATATCTTGCTGTTTTCATTTAATGTTACAGAACCTGTGTTGGAATTCTGCAAGACAACACCATGCGCCTTTGCTGCTGAAATATAGCTGTTATCATATAACCCTACTGAATTGTGGGTTGATACATTAGATTCTTTAATGCCAGCGGCTCCACTATTTGTAGTTGTGATATGGCTGGCATCATATAATTTTACAATATTGTTGTCGCCATAAACAAAATGGATTCCATATGTGTATGTATTTGTGGTTGAGATGGAACTGCTATCATTTAAAGTTATCGTATTGCTATCTCCAGCGCTAGCGGTTCTGATACCATGCCCCCTGAACCCGGTTGATGAGATAGAGCTGCTATCATTTAAAGTTACTGTATTGCTCGCGCCAATAAGATAGATATCAAATGCTGATGATCCTGTTGTGTGAAGATAGCTGCTGTCATTTAGTATAATCGCATTACTAGCTCTGGAGACAATTGTACTTGAGTTATTACCAGTAGTTGTGATAGCCGCTGTATTGTTCAGGGTAACAGTATTAGTATCAGAGTTGTTATTAAAATAAATACCCTGCGAACTGGTGCCAGTGGTGGATATCTTACTGCTGTTGCCGAGTGTTATGGTGTTGCTGTCGGCATTGGTAAGTGTCATCGCATGAGTGCTATCTGCGGTAGTGGAAAGCGTGCTACTACTGCTTTGCGCCCATGAATTGCTGTTTGTGGCGATAGCGGCTGTGCCGACTATTCCGCCTGCGCCGGTTAGGGTGTTGGTGCCGGTTACGGTTATAGTTTCAAATCCGCTGACGGAGGAGCTGAGTGTTAATGCCGCACCTGTTAGTTTCAATACATCTGTTCCCGCTACGCTTCCCGCCGTCACCGCGCCGACTATGCTGGTGGTTCCTTTTATCTCTAACGTATCCGCCTGACTGGTGCTTAACGCCATCGCGGTGCCACCTGTACCAGTTACCGTAACGCCTGATGAACTGCCATCTAATAATATATCCAGCTGCCCGTTGGCGGTTGTGGTGATGGCTTTAACGCCACTTACGGTACTGCCGTTCTTGATGTTTATATCGTTATTGGTCAGGGCGGCGCTCTTGGCGTATATACCCGTGGAAGAGGTAGATGATATTGAACCGCCGTTCAGGGTGATGGTGTTCGTATCTGAATCTTTTAGGTAAATACCAGGCGCGTAGATGCTCTCTGTTGTAATAGAGCCGGTATCATTCAGGGTGACAGTGTTCGTATTTGAATGTGTCAGGCGAATACCATGTGAACTGCTGCCCTTTGTTGTAATAGAGCTGGTATCATTTAATGTTATGGCACTGCTATCCGCGTAATAAAAGTATATGCCGTGTTGATCGTTAGCCGTTGTGGTGATCGTACTTCCGCCGCTAAGATCTATAGTGTTGGTGTTGTTGATATAACTTAAAACATTTTTACTATCTGTTGCCCCTATAAAATCAATATCAACACCCGTCTTACCTGTATTGATTTTTACCTGCGTGGTTATCGTGCCAGTACAATCAATATTTTCCCCCGTGGTCGGCAAATAAGAGTTACCAGCACCGCCCGTACAAGCCGCCCTAGCCCTTGGCGCATAACCGCCTATCAGCATCGGCCCAAGTAAACCAACACCCACTAGCGCAGTAGAATTGAACGCGCGTTTGCATATCTCGGAGATATTGATGTTGTGGTTTATCTTTTCTTTGGTCTTAGGGGCTAGCATTGAACCCCCGGAAGGTCGTTTACCTCTAGAAGAAGGCTCCCCCCCCCCGAATTTCCGCGGCTATCCGGGGTTTTCACCACTTCCGAAATATCACCGCTTCTTTTTGAGACAGGTTTCATAGCTTCTTTATTAGTGTATATCTTATTTATAACTCAGCCAATGGTTGGGTGGTAATATATAACTCTATATTAATTAGATATAAGTCATATTTTAAATAATCAATATTAATAATTAATATCTGCTCAGAATAACAGTAGTTACGCTAGACCATGATAAAAAATCTATAGTGAAGCGCCCGGATTGAATATTGAAATGCCTATAGATAATATATTGAGGGTCTGGGAGGGAGGGGCCACAACTTTATACAGATCTCTTAGTGCGATCAGGTAGATTTAAAAAATAAAAAAATTAATAAAGGATAGAGATAATATAGGCTTTAGCCTTCCTATAAAACAGCCAGCCATGTCACCCCCTTGGTCAAATTGTTTCCATATGTTTATACGAGGGTTCATGGTATTAAAAAATCTGCTGATGGGGGGGTAGGGTAAGTTTATAGGCAAAAATAGAATAAAGTCCCTCCCCAATATTTATCAGTCCTGTCATGATGAACCGCACGCACACGTCAAGGCATCTGCAAAACCGCTCTTTTCCCTTTCACCTTACCTAGTGGCAAAAAAAGCCTGGTTGAAAGCCCTATGTAGACTTATTGAGCAATATCTTCTTGTTTTCTCAGTTCTATCATAGTATTACATGGGCATAGTTTATTATTGACAATTAACTATGCCTGTGGCATACTATAAAGGCAAAACATGAGCATTAGCCTAATTACTGAATTTCCTAGTTTTACTAAGAAAGCCGGGAAAATCTTTGATAAGGAAGAACTGAACGAGCTTCGGGAATTCCTTAAAAGTAACCCTGAAAAAGGGGATGTTATTCCGGGCACTAGTGGTCTTCGCAAAATGCGATGGTCGGCTGGCGGAAAAGGTAAGCGTGGTGGTGCTCGTGTAATTTATTTTTACCATGTGGTTGGCTTTCATATCTATTTGATGGCTTGCTACACAAAGAATGAGCAGTCGGATTTAAGGCCGGAAGTAAGAAAACAACTAAAAGCAATTATTGAACAGATCAAAAAAGGAGTATGATATGCCTAGACCAAAAAAAACAGATAAGCCACTTACTGAACTAGAAAGTGATTTATTGCAGGCTGCACAAGATATGCTTGCTCATGCCCGCGGTGAAAAACATTTTCCTACATATCATTATAACCTTCCAGATGAAGTTGATGTAAAAGAAATTCGTGGTAACTTACATCTAACTCAGGCTGAGTTCGCACATTTTATTGGTGCAAGTATCCACGCCGTCCGACACTGGGAAAATGGCAGGCGTACCCCCGATGGAACCGCCAGAACTTTGCTTTGGGTATTAAAATCAAATCCTCACGCCGTTCTAGAAGCTTTGAGCCGGGCGTAAACACTATAGACCGGTCAGTTATCCGATCTATCATCATTTTTACTAAGCTCTATCATCTTGCCGGTAGCTTTTTCCATAGATTCCCTTACCGGATCTAGATTTAACCTGGCATATATCTGGGTAGCGGCATGGGATTTATGCCCCAGGGATTTACCTATAACATAACTATTAGCACCAATGATTGCCTGGTAAGAACCCATAGTCCTCCGCAGATCATGTATCCTGAAATCTTTTATTCCCGCCTTGGCTAAAATTCTTTTCCAGCCCTTTTTCGGGTCTTTCAGATAACTTATTCCGCTTTTCCCTGGGAATACATATTCCGAGGAATCTTCAATTTCTTTTTTTCTGTTCTTAAGTATTTTTATGGCTTCGTCAACAAGAGGTATGGTCAGAGGTTCGCCGTTTTTGGTTTCCGGTATCCGCCACTGCGCGGTTTTGAAACTTATCTCATTCCACCGCATAGATAAAACATTGGATTTCCTTGCGCCGGTTAATAGGGAAATATAAACATAATCTCTGATCGTCTGGTTTCCTTCATTTTCAACGGCACTAAAAAATCTCTTGATCTCGTCAGGTTGCAGGAATCTATCGCGGCTTTTTTCCTTGTATGCCTTAACGTTATCACAAGGGTTTTTGCCATCCCAGCCCCATTCAATGGCTTTGTTAAAGACTACCTTCAAAAACTCCAAGGTTCTGTTTGCGGCATAAAACTTAGGAGCGGTTCTATCGGCTTTTTTATCTCTTTCTGTAAACGTATGTGCAATATCATTATGTATCTTAGATATTAATTTTGAATCTATTTCGGACATTCTCCTGAGTTTATATTTTTCAAGATAGCGCTTTATGGTTCCCTCATCCTCTTCCCAGGATTTTTTATGTATCTTTGAATAATCGTTCAAAAACTTATCAAACATTTCCCCGAGGGTAATTTCCTGCCTGATGTTTCTCTTTTCCTCGTTGGGATTACATCCATCATTGATCTTTGATTTTAGGGCTGTGGCTTTTTTTCTGGCATTTTCTATTGAAATATCCAGGTAATCGCCAATTTTAATTCTCTGGGGCCTTCCTTCAACCCGCTTGTATAAATAATATGTTTTCTTGCCAGATGGCGTTACATCCAGAACCAACCCTGATTCCTTAGTATCATATATATAGACTCTTTTACCGGAAACAGGTAATTTAACCTTGTCTAAAGCCAACTTTGTGAAGTTTAGTTTATAACTTGCCATTTTTGCCTGTGCTACACCTGTGCTACGGTAAACATGAAAAACAGTAAAAATTGATAAAATCATGTATAGTGTTAAGGATAGCCTAATAGCTAGAGAAATCAAGGATTATAAATGGAAATAAAGAAAAATAAAAACCCTAAAACCACTGGTTTACACCCAGAGGGTCGGGGGTTCGAGTCCCTCGCCGCCCACCAGTCTTCGCTCCTGCGGAGCTACGACTCGGCAAGTAACTTGCCAAATTCTCTAAATTATGAATAATTCTCATGCAAAGACTGTCGCGCCGTAACGAAGTGAAGGCGGACTCGTAAGTTTATATGAAATATAAAATATAAGAAATGATTTTGTGATTTGTACTTCTCACAGGATCTTCTTCCCTCACTTCACTATTGATTTTTTATCATACCCGGATGCAAATATTATAATTCTGAGTAAATACTAATTAATATATTGATTATTTATTTTTTGACTTATATCTACTTAATATAGAGTAATATATGGCTCGCAACTGTTGGTTGAGCTGTTAGTGAGATATACACCAAAGAACGAGTTATGAAACCTGTCTCAAAAAGGAACGAAGCAATTTCAGAAGCCCCGCAAGGCTCAGATAGCCTGCCAAACAACGCAACAGGGAGCCTATGCTAGCTCCTAAGAACAAAGAAAAGATAAACCACAACATCAATATATCTGAGATATGCAGGCGTGCGGTCAATTCTACTGCGCTTGTCGGTGTTGGTTTACT
>CAYRJW010000077.1:0-5561 GCA_964424715.1 uncultured Rickettsiales bacterium
AAGAAGCTTCAACTGCCCCTTACCTTCGGTCTTTTTATTCTCTTCGATCGATTTTAAAAGATCAGTTTTTGCATCCAGATACCCTATCAGCCTTTCAAGATTATCTGATAATTTTATATTTCCCCTCTTCCTCACATCCTTCAATGTATAACCGACAGACTCTTCAATATCCCTGCCACTCTGGCGTAATTGCGATTTTGCGGCTTCCTCACCCGCAGTACTTACTTTTCCCATCATAGCAACTATACTATTGTGAAGAGCCTTCTCACCATCAGAAAGGGTATGTCCGGGAAGATATTTACCAAATTTTTTATCAAGATCATAAAGATCACTTGCCAGATCTCTGGCCAGCTGATCATAAGGGGTTCTGTCCAGCTCCCTGTCATTATTCTTTATCCCGTTTACACGGGCTTCTACATTTTTTCTGATATAGCCGATAACACTCTCATTTATCCCGAACCTTCCGATAGCTTTTGGAAGCTGGATATTAATATACGGATATATCGCCGGAACACTTGATTTTTTGAGCTTTTTTGTAATATTCGTAAGCTCTTCTTTGGATTGAACATCCTTTATCAATTCCGCATAATTCACCAGCCTCCTTTCTTCAGGATCAAGCATATTCATCAATTTTAGCGATATGGAAGATATCCGCGCCCCGAACTCAGCCATCTCATTTTCTGTGATTCCTAGCTTATGGGCATTAAAGAATTCATCCTCTATTTTTGCAACATCCAATATCTCAAGCTGATTCAACGCCTTTGGGGAAGATTTATGTAACTTATTAGCTATCGCATAAGGACGCGCCTCATCTTTATCATCCTGATCCACAGCATCCCATACAGATACCTCATGAACCGGATTTTTAGAAAGAGGCCCCATTATATCATCGCCGGTCAGTCCTTTGCCGGTCTTTGCTTTCAGGAACTTACCCAACGCCGCATAATAAAGATCCGTGCCATCATAAAATCTTTCCGTAGCTTTTAGGCCGGCTGCTATCTCTTTATCTATGGTAAGGTTTGCATTAGGAACATTTTCCTGAAAATCTTTCTGCAAGCCCTTTAATAACCCCTCCATTTTTGGGATAACAGCATCATTACTCTTAAATCCGCCGGCAACCCAGCTGGTAAAATCCTTATGGTGTTGCAGTTCCGATATTTTACGCTCCTGTGCATCGGCCTTGCGCGTAAAAGTATTTGTAGGATGACCGGTCAGAACATAACTGATATAAAAATCGGTGATCGTCTTTAGAAAGATATTTCTTGCAACTTTTTTATCAGGCCATTTTTTTAATATGGCATCATATAATTCACCAAAACCATTTTCCTGAGAATTGGAATTATATTCAAAAACCTCTGAAACCGTTTTGAATGAAAGATTCTGCACTACCGTCTTAAGTAAATTTGTTGCATCATCTTCAACTTGAAAAATATCTGGGAACCTGTCGAGGATATTTTTATAGACAACATCCCCCGATGCGTTCTTCATATATTTTTTTGATAGGATGCTTTTTATTGTTCCCAAGGTCAGCTTAATTAAGGTTTGTAAGGTTATTATACGCATGAAAGGTTAAAAAATGGTTAATCAAATGGATTTATTTTTACCAGGTCAACCCCAAAGCGAATATTGCTATATATCAACTAGTTATCAAACAACACCGAAACTGATGTTTCGTCACTGATGCTCTTTATTGCTGCGGCTATAAGCGGCGCTATCGAAACAACCCTTATTTTTTTCTCTTTCGCGGCAACCTCTGTAAGGGCTATCGTATCAGTTATTGAAAGCGAATCTATCGCTGAAGCGCTGATACGCTCTACTGCTTTGCCGGAGAGTACACCGTGCGTGATATAGGCCGAAACCGACTTCGCACCTTTATCTTTTATGGCTTTTGCAGCGTTACACAGGGTTCCCGCGGAATCCACTATATCATCGCAGATTATGCAATCCTTACCGGCCACATCACCGATTATGTTCATAACCTCCGAAACACCTGCTTTTTCGCGGCGTTTATCCACTATGGCAAGGTCGGCGTTATCAAGCTTTTTTGCCAGTGAACGTGCACGCGCCACACCGCCAACATCCGGAGATACAACAACTATATTATTGGGATCTTTGTAGCGTGATTTAATATCACGAACCAACACCGGCTCGGCATACAGATTATCCAGCGGAATATCAAAGAAACCCTGTATCTGCCCAGCGTGCAGATCAACCGTAAGCACCCTGTTCGCACCCGCAGAAGTAATGATATTCGCCATTAATTTGGCCGTGATAGGCGTCCTTGGCCCCGGCTTCCTATCCTGTCTTGCATAACCAAAATAAGGAATAACAGCCGTAACCCTGCGTGCAGAGGCGCGTTTCAGCGCATCAAGGCAGATAAGCAGCTCCATGATATTATCATTGGTCGGGTAAGAAGTAGATTGTATCAGGAACACATCCTCGCCCCTCACATTCTCCTGCACTTCAACCCACACTTCATCATCGGCAAAGCGCGTAACTTCGGCCTTCATGAGGGTTGTGCCAAGATTTTTGGCTATTTCCTGGGCAAGTTTAGGGTTACTATTTCCGGAGATCAGTTTCATAAGAAGATATTCCCAAATTTTTGTTGGGTTAAAACTACCTATAAAACTTTAAATGTCAAAACTAATTAAGCTTTAATTTTCCTGCTGTTGATATAGCCCTGAATTAAGAACCAAACCGGTATCAGTATCATGCCATATGTCATCATCCAGCTGAAGAAGCCGTGTTTTACTATATCTTCGGTAACTTCGGCCCAGTAATGGTTATCGACGAACGGCAGAACCTTCGCCTCGCCCAGTTCATGAATTCCATAAAGAAAAAGGTGGATAGTGAACATGAACAGGAAAACCGCAGTGACCTTCATGAATTTACCAAGATTTATAAGATGGCTGTAGCGTATCCAGGTGAACCCCAGCGCCGCAGCACCCACAGTACCTATTATCCCACCTATTATCATTGGCTGCGCGTTATCAGGATATTTGAACGATATCACATTCAGCAGCAGCGCTATCTCGGCACCTTCACGGGCGACCATGATAACTACAAAGGCAAACATTGCCATATACCGCCACAGTCCTTGTTTTTCATGGGCCATATCTATTTTGCTTCTTATATTAGAGCTGAAATGTCTTGCGTTCTTTGCCACATAATAAGTAAGCGATGCCACCAGAACCGCTGCAGAGATAGCCATTACCCCCTCAAACAACGCCTTTTTGTGATAACGGTGAATAATATCCGCGATAAAAAAACTCCCCACCACCGCAAAAGCCAACCCACCCCACACCGCCGGCAACAAATTCTTCCTGTCGGTCTTTATAAGATACCCCACAATTATAGAAATAATAAGGAACGCCTCCATCCCCTCCCGAAAACAAACTAACGCGGTCTCAAACATTTTTTCTCCTGAAATTTATTTAGGCCGCACCGTAACATAGCTGATAATGATTATCAATAGCAAAATTCTAACTAAGGTAAATCTCCGCTTCCGCCCTTCTTCGCGCCACCAACCCTGATAGCTTCCTGCCACTTGCATATATCCATTTTAAAAATTCACAGGCCGCCAATTCATGTTCCAGCCGATTAACTTTGCTGCGCAGGGTAGAACGCTGCAATGCTCCCGCCCCTAAATTGTATGTGAACGATACCAGCGCATCGAACTGGTTCTGGTTAATGGGGGCGGTTATTAATTTTTTTACTGCCAATTCAAACCGTATCAGGTCATTACGTAAAATTTCTTCAGCCTGAAGTCTGGTAATTGGATACTGAAAACTAGAAACTGGAATTTTTTCTTTTCCAGCTTCCAGTTTCCGGATTCCAGTTTCCTCTACAACATGTCCGTAACCTATCGTTAAATATTTCGCCGGACAAAGATATGGCACCGCCGAAAACCCCTCGAAGGTTTTTATTAAATTTATTCCGTTCAATGATGTACGCATATTTACACTCCCCTCACCCTACCCTCTCCCGCAAGGGGAGAAGGGAATTTTAATTATTTCATCCTCTTACTCATCGCCCGGTTACCAAAGTAAAACGATATTATCCCCGCGAATATCGCCGCATCTTCCTCCGTCCACAGCGTCTGGTAAATAACCACGAACGGCGCGCTCTCCATATCCGGCAGTGCATTAAAAAGCAAAAATTTCAACCCGCAATAAAGAAAGAAGAACCCCAGCGCAATCACCGGCCTCACCACCGAGTTAAGCTTATCGGTAGACTGGTTACCGCTATAGAATGTTTTATAAAGCCCCTCACTCTCCCGCGCGGTGGCGTTCAGATTTATCGCCTCCATCTTCTCAAAATGCCCAAGCCGCTGCTGCTCCATCTGCAACCTTAATATTTCCAGCTCATGAATTTTATCCCTCCTGTCCTGAAAATTGCGAAAGAACTCCGGTATGATGGAACCGATAAAGCCGAGAAAAGAACCAAGTAATGTAAGCATAAAATAACTCTCCTACCTATTTGCCGTCATTGCGAGCGACCATCGGAAGCGCGGCAATCCATCAGGTATCCCGGACAGATGGATTGCCGCGTCGGCGATGCCTCCTCGCAATGACAATGTTTTTATTATTTTATTATGGGTTTTTATAGCCCGGAAGGGGTCTGCGAAGAAAAATCAGTTAACTGTAACTCCATCCCAAACGGCAGGTTAACCTCCTGATGGCACGACATTATTATCTTTCCGCCCTGGTCGCAGAATGAAGCTACCATTTTTAAGGTAATATCTGTCATCTCCGAATCCAGATTGGAAAATGGCTCGTCCAATATCCATAATTTCGATTTCGTCAGCATCAGTCGTGATAACGCCACCCTCCTCCGCCAGCCTTCGGAGAGGTGTTTGCATTGGGTGTTCAGATATTTTCCCAGATTAAAGAATTTTATCACTGCCTCGGTAATATCCTCGCCCCCGGCGATCGATGCCCAGAATTTTATATTTTCCATAACGGTAAGGTCAGGCTCCAGCGCGTTCTTATGGCCTACGAATTGCATCGAGGCGAAGTAACGGCGGTTATCTTCGGATATCTCATATATATCGCCATCCACGCCATCGAATATAAAACCCTGTTTAGGTAGCAATACACCGGCCAGTATCTTCAGCAGAGTTGTCTTTCCGCAGCCATTGGGACCTTTTATTATCAGCAGGCAGCCTTCTTCCATACTGAAGCCAACATTCTGAAATAGAACATTTCCCGCGATTTCGTGTGTGATATTTTGGAAACTTAGAACCATTAGTTTAGTGATTAGTGGTTAGTGATCAGAGGTTAGGTTTTTTAATGACCATATTTTTGTTATCATCCCGAATAAACCATAACCAACAGAAAACCAACATGAAAAATTCCTTTAACTGCAAAAAGACCCTTAAAACTTCCCATAAGGAGTATGATTATTTTTGCATCAAAACAGCCGCCGGGAAAATTCGTTTAGATATAAACAAGCTTCCATTCTCCCTCCGCGTATTGTTCGAGAACATGCTCCGCAATGAAGATGGCGTTGCCGTTAAGAAAGATGACATCGAAGCCTTCGCCGCATGGGTAAATAACGGC
>CAYRJW010000078.1:0-5362 GCA_964424715.1 uncultured Rickettsiales bacterium
AGCGCATTGAACACCTCGCTCAAGCCATAGATAAGGTAAGCGCAGCATAATATCCCGAGTATCGGCGTTACTTTCGGCATAGGCACACTGAACGGCCTGTGCATATCAGGCTGTTTTACCCTTAAATAGAACACACTGAAACAGATTATGCAGAACGCCGTTAATGTTCCAAGGCTTACCAGATCACCAAGTATGGTGATAGGCGTAAAACCGGCAACCAGCGATATTACCGAACCTATAAGTATAGTGTTCATGTAAGGCGTTTGATATTTAGGATGAACCTTGCCGAATATTGCAGGTATCAGCCCATCGTTAGACATTGTGAAGAACACGCGCGTCTGGGCGAATAACATCACCAGCATCACCGAAGAAAGACCTGCGATAGCGCCAATTTTCACAAGGAACGCCAGCCAGCCCATGCCAATGGCATCAACACCAACCGCCATAGGATCAGGCACGTTAAGCGTAGTGTATGGCACGATACCAACCAGCACGAACGCAACTATCATATATATAACAGTACAGATCACCAGCGAGCCTATGATACCAAGCGGCACATCGCGCTTAGGATTTTTGGCTTCCTGCGCCGCGGTTGAAACAGCCTCGAACCCGATATAGGCGAAGAAAATTATCCCTGCCGCGCGAACGATACCATCATAACCATATTTATCACCTCCCTGATTCTCAGGTATGAAAGGTGTAAGATTTGCCATATCAACATGGGAAATACCGAATCCAATGAACAGCAATATAACGCCAACCTTAATGGCAACTATCACATTATTAACATTCGCTGATTCTTTAATACCTAGTACCAGAAGAATGGTACACATCATGATACCTAAGAAAGCCGGAAGATTAAAACTTGAACCAAATGCCCACTGAACATTGTCAGTGCCAACATTCAAAACCTGAATTGTCGATGTTTTGAGAGCATCGGGTATCACTATACCAAAATCCCCCAGAAAACTTGAGATATAGCCACTCCAGCCAACTGCAACGGTTGCAGCGGAAACGCCATATTCCAGTAATAATAACCAGCCCATTATCCATGCGGCCAGTTCACCCATAGATGCATAAGCATATGAATAGGCACTGCCGGAAACCGGAAGCATCGAGGCAAGTTCTGCATAGCAAAGTGCAGCGAACGCACAGCATATACCTGCAAGAACGAATGAGATAAGAATAGCAGGTCCGGCATAATTAGCCGCCGCCTGCCCTGTCATAACGAATATACCCGCACCGATGATACCACCCACTCCAAGTGAGGTAAGATTCCACGCCCCAAGTGATCTTTTAAGCTGGTTTGAATTTTCTGCGCTATCAACCAGTGATGCAACAGTCTTTTTACGAAATAAGCTGGATATTGACATAAGTTTTCCCTATAAGCGGTTCGCAATAAAGCGTTGATACTATAAAGTTAGTTTTTAAAAAGCTAGCATAATTTTGAACCTATGAATTTGCGAACTAATGAACCCGGAAAATAAAAAAACCTTTACCGCCCTTGCATTCTCGCTACTGGCGTGTTTGATATGGGCCTCCAATAATGTTGTTGCACGCGGGATTATAGATTTCATCGATCCTGTAAGCATAGCATTCTGGCGTTTCGTGATCGCATTCATAGTACTTACCCCATTCATCATAAAAAATTTCAGAAAGAATTTTGCGATATTAAAACAGAACCCCAGAATAATAATCTGGATGGGCATCACCGCGATAACACTAAAGAATATTTTATATTACACCTCAGCCCATTTTACTTCGGTGAATAATATCGCCCTGCTCGGCACCACATCATTAATATGGACAGCCATAATAGGCGCACTTACCGGCCTTGAAACACTGAACAGGAACAAAGTGATAGGAATATTCACCGCCGCAATAGGCGCGCTTGCCATTATACTGAAAGGCAATTTCTCATCACTTCTCCACATGGATTTCAACACCGGTGACCTTATAATATTAGCTGCCGAATTCATCTGGGGCATCTACACGATATTATTAAAACTGAAACCAAAAGAGATGGACCAGATATTCATGTTCTCCGCCATGATATTCTTTGGCCTGATAGGTTTACTTCCACTATACCTCACCAAAATCTATTTCATCGGCATCGAACCTGTCACCGCCAACACCATATATGTATATCTGTATGTAGGCATCGCCGCCTCGGTAGTTTCATGGCTCTGTTATAATTACAGCGTCTTCGCCATCGGCCCGGTGCGCACCTCCATAGTATTATATTTACTACCCGTATTCAGCGCTGCGATGGGATATTTCTTCCTCGGCGAAAATATCTATTCATTCCACATCACAGGTTTTATACTTATCGTATGCGGGATATTTATTTCAAACCTCAATGTCATTCCAGCGAAAGCTGGAATCCAGCAGAGAGGATTTAAGTGAAAGAAAATATTTATCCAACTCCCAAAAAATAATTCTCTAAGAACGGAACGGCTGGATTCCAGCTTTCGCTGGAATGACATGAAAAAAAGAATAGAAAAAGAAAAGAATAAAAAATGAACCCACAGACCAGAACAACATTGACCGCCATAACCTTCGCCCTCATCGCCTGTATCCTCTGGAGCGGTAACTTCGTGGTTGCCCGCGGCGTGCATGAATGGATGAACCCTATCGGCTTCGCCTTCTGGCGATGGGTGACCGCACTTATAGTAATAATCCCCCTCGCACTACCGCATTACAGAACCAATATAATATATTTCAAACAGAACCCGAAAGTTTATATCGCAATGGGCGTGCTCGGCGTCGGGATATTCAACACGCTTGTTTACGAATCTGCCAAATACACCTCCGCAAATAACGTGGCCCTCCTAGCCGCAACCTCGCCGATATGGACACTCTTCCTCGCCGGGATATTCAAAATAGATATACTGAACCGCAACAGGATAATCGGCATATTCACCGCCTTCGCCGGCGCACTCACCATCGTTTCCAAAGGGGATATCTCGCTACTCCTGCACATGAATTTTAACATCGGTGATCTCATGATGTTCATCGCAAGCTGGCTCTGGGCCATCTATTCGCTGCTGCTGAAATTCAAGCACAGGGAAATGAACTCTTTCTTCCTGATGAGCCTTATAATCTTCTTCGGCCTCTGCGTGATAACCCCTCTATACGCCATAGAAATAGCCTATATCGGCTACACCCCGTTCTCCACCAAAGCCCTCTATTCCTATCTATATGTAGGCATCGGCGCCAGCGTTATCGCGTGGTATCTCTTCAACCAGTCCGTGTTCATGATAGGCCCCGTCCGCACCTCCCTGATATACTACACAATGCCCATTTTCAGCGGTATTATGTCGATAATCTTCCTCGGGGAGCATTTTTACAGATACCACATTGCAGGTTTTGTGCTGGTTCTATCTGGGATTGTGGTTTCTAACCTAAGAACAAAAAGCAAAGAATTATTATAAATTCTTCTTTAAGCTATTGGTATGTTGTGTTATCATCAAACAACTCAACAAGATAACAACGGAGCGTATATTATGACAGATAATGAAGATAACATAAATAAATTGTCGGAAGCTGGTGAAAGAGCAAAAGAGATGCTAGACCCAAAGACCAGTATACAGAAAATCTCTGCACTTGATGTAATAGACTATAGTAAACATGCTCAAAATCATGTGGAAGTCAAATCTAAAGGCGGATGGTAGATTTTTTAGCATTCCAAACTAAATCCCACCCCACACAAGTTTTCGCTGGTATTCCCTGAATATTAGTGTATAAGCCGCTTTCAATTCATAATGAAGGTAGAAAAACGCTTATGCAAACGATAAGAAATATCGCGATAATCGCGCACGTAGATCACGGCAAAACAACTCTGGTTGATAATTTATTGAAGCAATCCGGCACTTTCCGCGAGAACCAGAAGGTTGAGGACTGCGCGATGGATTCCAACGATCAGGAACGCGAACGCGGCATTACCATCCTTGCAAAACCAACTTCCATCACCTGGAAAGGCCACAAGATCAACATCGTTGATACTCCGGGCCACGCCGATTTCGGCGGTGAGGTTGAGCGTATCCTTAACATGGTCGATGGCGTTATCCTGCTCTGCGATTCCGCTGAAGGTCCGCTTCCGCAAACCAAATTCGTACTAGGCAAGGCCCTTAAACAAGGCATCCGCCCTATCGTTGTTATCAATAAAATTGACCGTAGCGATGCCCGCCCTGATGAGGTTCTTGATGAAGTGTTCGATCTTTTCGTTAACATGGAAGCAAGCGATGAACAGCTTGATTTCCCTACCATGTACGCATCCGGCCGTAACGGCTGGGCGGTGAACGACCTTAACGACCCGCGCGAAAATCTTCACGGCCTGCTTGATCTGGTATTAAAACATGTACCGGCTCCAAAAGTTGATGATGATGCGCCGTTCTCCATGCTTTCCACCCTGCTCGGCTATGATTCATTCCTTGGCCGCACACTTACCGGTAAAGTTTACTCCGGCAAAGCAAAAGTTAACACTGCTGTAAAAGCAATTAACTTAAATGGCGAACTTGTAGAGAATTTCCGTTTAACAAAATTATTCGGCTTCCGTGGCCTTGAAAGGGTTGCGGTTGAAGAAGCTGTGGCAGGCGATATCGTTTGCGTTGCAGGTATGGAAAAAGTTCACGTTTCCGATACTATCTGCGATCCGCTAATTGATAAACCTATCAAAACCACTCCGATAGATCCTCCTACGATCGCTATTACAATCACCGTTAATGATTCCCCTCTTGCAGGCCGCGAAGGCAGCAAGGTAACCTCCACCATGATCCGCCAGCGTTTATTCGCCGAAGGTGAGACCAACGTGGCAATAAGCGTGCGCGAAACTTCCGGCAAAGATGCCCTTGAAGTTGCCGGCCGTGGCGAGTTACAGCTTGGCGTACTTATCGAGAACATGCGTCGTGAAGGTTTTGAACTTTCCGTTTCCCGCCCTAAAGTAGTTTTCCAGAAAGACGAAAATGGCGGCCTGCTTGAACCTATTGAAGAAGTAGTGATAGACGTTGATGAGGCTTACTCCGGCACGGTGATCGATAAAATGAACCGCCGTAAATCCGAGATGAAGGAAATGAAAACTTCATCCAACGGCAAGACCCGTATCGTTTTCCACTCCCCTTCCCGCGGCCTTATCGGCTATCAGGGCGAGTTCATGACCGACACTAAAGGCACCGGCATCATAAACCGCCTGTTCCACGGCTATGCCCCGTTCAAAGGCGAGGTCGGCGAAAGACAGAAAGGCGCACTAATATCCACTGATGACGGCGAAGCAGTAGCATACGCCATCTTCAAACTTCAGGACCGCGGCGTTATGTTCATCGGCCACCAGGATAAAGTTTACAAAGGCATGATAGTCGGCGAA
>CAYRJW010000079.1:0-5205 GCA_964424715.1 uncultured Rickettsiales bacterium
TGAGGATCTGAAAGAAGAATTCGTGCGTGATTATGTATTCCCGATGTTCCGCGCCAATACTATTTATGAAGGCAAATATCTGCTCGGCACTTCCATCGCTCGCCCGCTTATCGCAAAACGCCAGATAGAAATTGCCAAAGCCACCGGCGCTGATGCTGTGTGCCACGGCGCTACCGGTCAAGGGAACGATCAGGTGCGTTTTGAGCTTGGCTATTTCGCGTTCATGCCGGAAGTGACCATCATTGCGCCTTGGCGTGAGTGGGACCTGAACTCCCGCACAAAACTTCTGGAATATGCCAACAAGCACGGCATTGATGTTCCGGCAAGCAAGCTGAATGAACCTCCATATTCAATGGATGCTAACCTGCTGCATATTTCCTATGAAGGCAAAGTTCTTGAAGATCCGTGGGAGCGCTATGATGCTTCCATGCTTACCCGCACAACTCCTGTGGAACAGGCCCCGGATAAGGCAACCATAATCGAAATAGAATTTGAAAAAGGCGATGCAGTTGCAATAAACGGCGAAAGATTATCACCTGCAAAACTACTCGCAAAATTAAATAAATTCGGTGGCGATAACGGTATCGGTGTTATCGATATCGTGGAAAATCGTTATGTAGGCATGAAATCCCGCGGGGTTTATGAAACTCCCGGCGGCACGATATTGCTGGAAGCTCACCGCGCGATAGAATCAATAACTTTAGATCGCGAAGTAGCGCACCTGAAAGATGATCTTATGCCACGCTATGCCAGCCTTATCTATTGCGGCTACTGGTTCAGCCCGGAACGCCTTGCAATGCAGGCCTTAATAGACGAATCCCAGAAAATGGTGAACGGCACCGTTGCCCTGAAACTTTACAAAGGTTCAGTAAATGTTGTTGGCAGAAAATCCAACAGCTCATTATACAAAATGGACCTCGTAACATTCGAAGAAGATAACATCTACAACCAGCGTGACGCTGAAGGGTTCATTAAACTGAACGGTTTGAGACTGAAACTCGCGGCTAAGCGCGGGAAGTTCTAATAGTTTTCCTGAAAAGGAATCTGAAAAAATATAAAATAAAAAAAGAGGCGCCAACAAAGGGGGAATAAATTCCCCCTTTGTTGCGCCTATAAGTTAAAGATAGATTAGAACATCTTTTCGATGTTGTATTCTATCCTCTCTAAAATTCCTCGATTAAACTCCTCAATAATATGGGTAGCCATTGCTCCCTTTTTATAATGAAGTGTTTCTTCAGAATTGTAGAAACCAATCTCTGACACATAACCAACGCCACCAGCGGTTCCTGTTGCAAGTATTTCATCATACTCACCAAGACTATTTAAAGCTATATTCTTGGTATGAAGGTTCCAACCTTGCGCTTCTGCAATCCGAAGACAGATTTGTTGCTGAATTCCATTCAAAAAATTCATTCGATTGGATTCCGGCAAATACAGTGCCTTTTCTTCACTTTTCAGACAAATAATATTTGTACTGGTGAAATCGGATACATAAAAATCTCCGTGGAACGGAGATTGCATAAGAGCATCATCAAAACCGTGAGCATGCGCCCAATCTTTCGCATCGCCTCCTACAACATAAGTGCCAACACCACCGCTTTTTGCGGGACGGGTTTGGCTCGCGAATGTAGGGCGGGAAAACTCTTCAGGGTTTACTGCTACCACTTTCATTCCCTTATCGCTTCCGTTACCATAATAGGCGCCATCCCAGAAAGGGACTATTTCTATCATGAATACAAAACCTGTAACACCTTGAGAAACACCTAAGCCACCAAATTCACGGTATATAGTTGGCCTCACGTACGTGAAGTCTCCTTTACCGTTTCTTGCGTATAGATCCATGATGATTTTTTCAATCTCTTCATAGTCCATATTTAAATTTGGCAAATGTGGCCTGATCTCTGTTTTCAAGATGCCCATGGATTTCGCATTATAGCGAAGCCTTCGGCAATGAGTCCTGCAATAATGAATGTAAGGCTTTCCATGTTTATCAAGCCTTATTCTCATGCCACCAAAACCGGAACGGCCATAGGCTATAGCCGAAGTTGGCGGTCTTAAGGTTAATTTGCCCCTTTTACAGAACCATTTCTTGATTTTAAATCCTCCATTTTCATGAGGGATACAAACCATCACCCAGATTACGTCCGAGTCTTCCTGAGACATCATTGGACGTGGGTGTTCTTGCGTTAATTGCGAATGTGCCATTTCTTAGATATAAAAAGTTTAGATAGATATAGATACTGACTACAACAATGATCCAACCGAGAGATTAGCTATTTCTCTGGTTTCAGTGTAAATGATCATTGCGTCTAACTTTAATACTATAAGCGCATCCGGGAGGGATTTATCCTCCAAGAATAGTTAAAAAGCGCGAATAGGCTCACTCGGAATTTCATAAGTTAAACAACTTAATGAAACCAGTTCAGCATTGTATATATATTAAGCGTCACCCGAAACCAAAAACGATGCTAAGGTCGTTATATTCTGGTACATGGACGGAATTTTAAAAATAAAAAATAGCCTTGGCTATATAACTTTAAAAAACTAAAAACATTAATTATTCAGAAACATAAAAATGTTAAAAAATAAAAAAATGTAAAAGTTGAAAAAAGTAAGGTAGGGTTAGATGATATCAAAAAATGGTTAATTTTCCATTAAGAAATCGAAAAAAAGAAAAATATATTTGCCTGAGCCCATTTATTTGGTTATTCTATTGATAAAGAAGATTATTTTAGGTTAAAGCTTGCATAATATCATTCACATGTTGCTTGAGAATTTCTATCATTTCGGGGCTAAGATGCTGATCCGGATGGTATATAAATGCGAATTTACCGGGTTTGATAATATCCCGGAAACGGGGCCGGCGGTGATAATCGCTAACCATGTTTCGTATATGGATGGGCTTATCATGAATTCAGCCTGCAAGCGCAATATCAGGTTCATCATTGATGAGGATATATATAACCAGCCATTTGTGCATTATTTCATGAAGATGGACAGGGCAATTCCCATTAAACCTACCAAGGAAGCTGTTAAGCGTGCGCTGGCAATGGCATCAGAGGCACTGCAGAACGGTGAGATCGTTGCGATATTCCCCGAGGGGCAGATAACATATTCGGGCTATATGAGCCGCTTCAAGTTCGGGGTTGAGTGGATATTGAAGAATGATAAGGTTCCGGTGATCCCTATTGCGCTTATTGGGTTATGGGGCAGTATCTTCAGCCGCAAATATTTAGGCGAGCCGAAATGGAAAAGATTTATCCCGCGATATTTCCGTAAGAGCGTGAAAGCTGTTTGCGGGCCACCGATACCACCGGATCAGGCGACGATAAATAACCTGCAGAGGGTTCTGATGAAATTATATGAGGTTAATCTTTAAGATAAATTATATCAGTTCGCTATTTTCTTTATTTCTTTTTCCAGAGTGCCCGCGATCATTTCTATCTGTTTCCTGTTCTTACCTTCTGCCATTATGCGTATAAGTGGTTCTGTGCCTGATTTGCGGATAACCAGACGGCCGTTCTTGCCCAGTGTCTTTTCGGAACTGGTGATAAGTTTTTTTATCTGGGCATTCTCAAGCGGATTTGTTTTGCCGGAGAGTTTTACATTTTTGAGAAGCTGTGGCCATGGTTCAAAAACATTGAGTACCGTGCTGGCTTTTTTGCCTTTTTCTACTATTGCGGAAAGGATCTGCAGGGCGGCAAGTATGCCATCGCCGGTGGTGGTGTAATCATTGAAGATTATATGGCCGCTTTGTTCTCCGCCAAGATTTGCGCCTATCTTGCGCATCCTTTCGGTGACATATCTGTCGCCCACGCGGGTGCGTTCAAGTTTTAAACCGAGGGATTCAATATATTTTTCAAGTCCCATATTGCTCATTACAGTGGTAACAAGTGCACCGCCTTTCAGCATTTTGCGGGCGTGCCAGCTGGTTGCTATCGCCGCCATTATCTGGTCGCCATCTATTATCCTGCCCTTTTCATCGCAGACCAGAACCCTGTCTGCATCGCCATCGAGCGCGATACCGATATCGGCTTTTACTTCTTTCACTTTTTTACTCAGTGATTCCGGGGAGGTGGAGCCGCAATTTTCGTTGATGTTAAAGCCATCGGGGTTGGCGTTTATGGTTATGACCTCAGCGCCGAGCTCCCAGAATATTATCGGGGCGATCTTGTAAGCCGCACCGTTAGCACAATCCAGTACTATTTTCAGGCCATCGAGGCGGGCGCGTTTCGGGAAGGTCTGTTTTAAATATTCAATATAACGGCCCGCCGCATCATCAATACGCTTTGCGCGGCCGAGATTTTTGGATTTCGCTTTATATTTGCTCAGGTCGGAATTTATAAGATTTTCTATCTCGGTTTCCGCTTCATCGGAAAGTTTTAATCCGTTCGGCTGGAAAAGCTTTATGCCATTATCGTAATACGGATTATGTGATGCCGATATCATCACTCCCACATCGCCGCGCATGGAACGTGTGACAAGTGCCACCGCCGGAGTCGGAAGCGGGCCGACAAGAAAAACATCCATGCCCATCGCAATAAAACCTGCGGTAAGTGCCGGTTCTATCATGTAGCCGGAAAGCCTTGTATCCTTGCCGATTATAACGCGGTGGCGGTGGCCTCCTTTTGTGAAATATGCGCCGGCCGCCATGCCTACGCGCAGTGCGGTCTCTGCATCCATCGGGCTTATATTGCTTTTGCCCCTTATACCATCTGTGCCGAATAGTTTCATAGTTATTTTCCTGTCATTCTGAGCAAAGCGAAGAATCTCGCGAGATCCTTCATTGCATTCAGGATGACATAGTAAATACTAAAATATCCTAAAAACAACCAAAACCATTGGTTTTAGGGCGGTTTGAGAGTTACAAATTATTTCAATGGAATAAAATTACAATGTGCGGACAAGGTTCAGAACCTCAGCAGCGTGGCCTTCCACCTTTACTTTGCGCCAGATCTTGCGGATCTTGCCGGTGCGGTCTATCAGGAAGGTATCGCGCTGGATGCCCATATATTCCTTGCCGTACATCGATTTTTTAACCCATGTGTTATATGCCTCGCATACAGTGGAATTGGCATCGGAAGCCAGGGTGAATGGCAGGCAGTATTTCTGCTTGAATTTATCGTGGCTGGTGACGGTATCTTTTGAAAGGCCGATTATAACGGTATTCAGTGATTCAAAATTCTTAAGATTATCGGAAAAATC
>CAYRJW010000080.1:0-3004 GCA_964424715.1 uncultured Rickettsiales bacterium
GTTGCGGAGAACGGCTTCATGTTGGATGCAGAACATCGCAGTGCCGAGCAGCATAAAAAGATGCTGGCTTACCGGCGCGTAATGGCAATAGTTGATATATCAGGTATCGATACCAAGATATTACCGGGACCGGCATTCGTGCTGAAAGATGGTTTCGGCGGCATGTGGTGCATGATGAATGATAATTATGCGGTAGTATATCATCCTGATATAGCCAATATCGCTGAGCCCTATATGCTTGATAGCGCTGACCCCGCCAGGCGATCGGTACCGAAAGAATGGCACAGCAAACTTGATCAGGGCGCAAAAGAAGAACTTCTGAAAAGATACAAGGAAGCACTGGTGGGTACTGAGAATGATCCGGGGATATTCTGGTTCCTTAAGGATGCTAAGTTCGTTGATACAATAGAACAGATCACTATAAATTTCCAGATGACCAGAGATGAAAGGCGCTATGAGCCTTTGGAAGAACTCAAGCCAGGATATCATGTTGCATATCCTACCAAGGCCACTACTGCCCTACAAGCAGCCATAGAAGGCGTATTGAAAGTGACTGAGCGCAGTAAGGCCGGTAAAACCGGCGAAATAAAAACGCCTTCGCGGGAGGATATAATCAGGGCTATCATAAGCGATCCCGCTTTTTACATAGATCGTCTAAGAAATATTAAAGATGAAATGATACTTGAGACAATTAAGACGCGTGATACGCCGCCAAGTACTTTTTCCCGGAAACATGAGTGGCGGCGCATGGAGTTCAAGAATAATAACTGGACTGATATAGTGACTAAATCGAGTGTGACGGCTGGGAGTAACAGTGTGTTCGAGGCAAGTTTTGGTGGTGATAGCTCGGTGGTAATATATACTAAATCCGCACCACGCACTGGTAACCTGTTCCATATGGATGATACAGTAAACCAACGATATATCGATGTGGTGGCGCAGTGGCTCACTAGCCCTCAGCAGGAGGAACTTTCTGATGCTTTAAGACATAATAACCTTAGTCCTGCGCCATTGCCAAACGCATTGCAGAATTGTCTAATGCATATGTTCACATGTCAGGATTGGGGAAAGGAATCAGATGTTTGGTAATTATACTGACAGGCTTGATGAATTCGGGAAAGAACTGAAGGCCGGAGAAAAACTGGATCTAAAAAATGCACCATTCGATCCGCTTGCATGCTTCCCAATCAGCTTTGAAACACCGGGGATATGTAAAGCAGTATTCGCTGGATTAACCCCCGGCTCGAAAAACCCTATTTTATATAATGGCATGGATGTGCTGCACCTAAGCCATAAGAATTCAATGACAATAAGCTGGCAGCAATTCCAGAGTCTCCAGAAGGCGCAACCAAGATTCAAAGAATCTGATAATGTCATCTTCCCGGTTTCGCGCACTGCGGGCCGGTTGTGATAGCTGCTACTTCTAAGTTTTTGTAACATTTATCTGTCAGGTTTGAACCAGTTGCAAATATTTGAAAATATAGAGTAGAATGTTATTTTACCTATTGGCCCAACTGCCGGACCATAGTAATTTATATAATAAAAGGTTAACTCATGAAAATAGGGCTATTTGAAGCTGGGTTGCCGAATTGCGGGCATGATGCGGGTTCCACCGCGGTGGTGGAATTATGTATTCTGGCGCGATCTATGGGGCATGAGCTGGAATATATCTATACAGGAGATAATCCGTGGGGAAGAAGTACGGATCTTGCGGATAATGATATTGCGTTCAGTCAGGTAGCTACATCTGATAGCACCGCCAAGCTGAGAATTATGCAGCAAAAAAATATTGATGTGGCCATCATCTCAAGGCCCGGCCCGGCGGCGGAGTGGCTGCATATCTGTGAAACGGCGCATATTCCAGTTATTTATTTCGGGCATGATATTCATTACCGCAGGCTTACCCTCGGCAATGATCTTATTGCGCCGGAAAGGCGGATGAGCGCGCGCGACATAAAGGCAATGCAGGTGCTGGAACAGCATATATGGAACAAATCTATGGCAGTGATCTACCCATCACGGCAGGAATGTGATGTTGTGAATGAGCGCTGCAAAAGAGATCATGCGCTGGAAATGCCGATATATGATCTGCTTGGCGCATATGAAGATTTTTGTAATATCACTGCGAATGCGAAGACAAATAACGGTAATTCCTTATTATTTGTAGGCGGCGCACACCATATGCCTAATCACGATGCTATGATATGGTTCGCACAGGAAGTTCTGCCGCATCTGACTATTGATATTAATTTATATGTGGCCGGTAGCTGGCCGGATACGGTGAGATCGGAGATAATGAATATCTGGACACGCACGGCGCGCGATGGGCAGGTAATAAAATTCTGCGGCATGCTTTCACAGGAAGATCTGTATAATATGTATCATGAAGCAAATTTAATTATTGCGCCTTTGCGCTATGGTGCAGGGGTAAAAAGAAAAGTTGTGGAAGCTCTGGCATTATGCCACCCGTTATTAGGAACCTCTATAAGCTTTGAAGGTATAGAATTGCCGCCTAAGCTAGCATCAAAGCTACTTTCAGAGGTTGATGGTAAGGATTATGCAGAAAAGATAAACTCATTACTTGCCACCGATCTGCAGCAGGAAACAGAGCTGTTTTCCAGAGACCTGAGAGCAAAATATAATAATGATCACCGGAAAAAAATACTGGAAAGATCATTTTCCATGCTCTAAAATATTTTCATAATAAAAAACAATATTCATGGGAAAATATATTATTAACAGCCCGCAGGTGATCTCCGAGGATACTGCCGGCGAGACCGTTATCATAAATCTGGAAACAGGTTCGTATTATAACCTGAATAGCGAAGCCTCTAAATTATGGTCGCTATTGCTGGAAGGTGCCGATATTGATATATTAAAAAGCAAAGTTCAGCCCCTCACACCGCTCAGCCTGGAAGAGGCAGGGAACAGGCTGGATGCCTTCTTTGCGCAATTGATCGCAGAAGGTCTTATAAGGGAAACTGATAATATCCCGGTCCTGTCA
>CAYRJW010000080.1:3014-5178 GCA_964424715.1 uncultured Rickettsiales bacterium
GAGAAATCATTAGATGATTGTAAAGCTTTAGTAGATGATATTATTGTAAATATTCCTGATATCGTGATCGAAACATTCACAGATATGCAGGACCTGCTCGGACTTGATCCTATCCATGAGGTGGAAGCCGAAGCCGGTTGGCCTGTAGCAAAAAAATCATGATATTTCCAGATGAGCTTTGGTCTGTCTGCGATAAGAAGAGCTTTGAAGGTTTTTCCATTCGCTTAATTGACCGGCACTCATTTAATTTACATTTTTCACCGGCATGGCCAGCTCAGGATATTAAACATGCGCTGACGCTGAACCTGTGCTCTGATGCTGCTATGCATGGCGCGTGGAATATATATTGCATCACAACCAATGAATTTGATATTACCCCGATCCTGAACTCATATAACAGGGACCAGCACGGTAAGCTTGACATGAACGGTGATACAGAAATAGTTGCGTTCTATGACTCGCTTAATCATATATTCCGTATCTATGATCTTACAAAAAAATATGCCGCGATAATCTATCCATCCAACCCATCATTCAACGAATGGGATATCCATAGCCCGCTGCGTGAATTTTTCCATATATGGGCTTTGCGGAATAATGCGCTGCTGATACATTCCGGCATTGTTTCAGAAGATGGTGTGGCTGTGCTTATGCCAGGGGCAGGTGGCAGCGGAAAATCTACTACTGTAATTTCCTGCCTTCAGGAGAACATGACCACTACCGGGGATGATTATAATCTTGTATATAATGATGATGGTGTATTCAGGGTTTGCCCGATATATAATAACTTAAAACTCAAAACCGCCAAGGCCAACAGACCATCTTTTAGTTTTCCTGTAACTCAAAATTGGGAAAGCAAAAATTTATCATATGCAGAAAAGATAATATATTATCCGCAGGCAAATTCTCATATCTGGGACAGGTCTGGCCCGAAGATATCTGGCATCCTATGTCCTGATATCGCAAAATCTTCTGCTTGTGAACCGGCGATAATCCCGGTAAAATATACAGGGCTTATCAACCGCCTTGCGGTAAGCTCTATCATGCAATCGCCTTTTATGGCAAAGGAATATCTGGCAATGTCGATGCTTCTTGCAAAGCAGAGTCGTATTGCGGGGATTAGTTTATCAACAGATACAAAAGCCAACGCTGAATGTATCCGGAGCTGGTTAAGATCATGAAACTCATAAGTGTTATAGTTCCTGCATATAATCCGCAGAAAACCTTGCTGGAGGCGCTGGAGAGCATCTTCTGCCAGACCTATAAAAACAAAGAGGTTTTACTGGTGAATGATGGTTCTTCTGCCGGATCTGAAGCGATATTTGCCGAAGCGCAAAAGCGCTATCCTGAACTTAAGATATTAGAGGTAAGGCCGAATAAAGGTGTTGCCGCTGCCAGAAATTACGGTGTATCGCAGGCGAAGGGTGAATATATCAGTTTCCTCGATCAGGATGATCTGTGGGTAGCGAACAAGCTGGAGCTTCAAAGTAGATATCTGGATGAGCACGCGGATATTGCTTTTGTTACTTCAAGGCAGCGCTATTTTCTGGCAGATGGTGTAACGCAAACTCCAGGCTGGGTGAAGGAGGAACATATAAACAGCAGCCTGCCGGGGTTTTTGCCGGGTACGTTAATGGTGCGGGCATCAATATTCAGGCAGCTTGGAAACTTCAATGAGAATTTAAAAGCGGGAACCGATGATGTGGACTGGTTCTTCCGGGCGAACAATGCGGGCCTTAAAATATCTGAGATGCCGGAAGAATTACTACTAAAGCGCATACATGGCAAAAACCTGAGCGCTAATGCTCTGGCGCATAATAAGGAATTATTATCGGTAGTGAGGATGAATATGCAGCGAAAAAAAGCCGGCACGGACAAAAAACTTTCAGTGATAATACCATGCTATAACGGCAAAAAATATATTGCCGAGACATTGCAATCGATAGCGGAACAGGGTGAGTGTATAGGTGAGATAATAGTTGTGGATGATGCAAGCACCGATGGCAGCGCAGAATATGTGGAGAGCCTGAACTTCCCTAAGCTTTTATTATACCGCCTTGAGAGGAATCAGGGTATCAGTGCCGCGCGGAATCATGGTATCGCACGGGCGAAATATCCGATTCTTGCTTTGCTGGATGCTGATGACCTGTGGACAAATGGCAGA
>CAYRJW010000081.1:0-5060 GCA_964424715.1 uncultured Rickettsiales bacterium
TGGCTGCACCGTAAGCCAGTTCGAGCAGCATGTCCGCGCCATCTGCGGCCTGCCACTCGCCACCGCAAGACTACTTACTGCAACCGCCATGGATAACATAATCGGCGATGACATCAAAAAAATCCCTGATTACCTGCAGAACAGGAATGCCAATATCTATCTCTACGGCAAAACCAAAGTAAAAGCTGGCCGTAAACTTGGGCATGTGAATATAATCGCGGATGCGAAGATAAACAGTTAGCAGTGTTTAGAATCTCAACGCCTTAGCTTTTATAACGCTTGGCAGTTTGGATATTTTTTCCAGTAATGAATTATTGAAATCGCCATCTACCTCAACCAGTGCAACAGCGTGACCTTTTTTTGCTTTGCCGCGGCCCAGGTGGAAGTTTGCGATGTTTATTTTCTCATCACCAAGAAGCTTGCCAAGGCCACCGATGAAACCAGGTTTATCCTCGTTCTCAACGAAAAGCATGTTGCCTTGCAGGGATGCTTCAAGGTTGATATCGCCAACCTGAACTATGCGTGGTTCATTGTTGAATAATGTGCCCTTGATGGTTGTTACTTCACTGCCAACCGCAACATTTACGGTAACCAGCGTGCTGTAATCACATTCCCTTTCATGTTTTGTTTCGGCAACTTTGATATTGCGTTCAGTTGCTACAACAGGGGCGTTGATTATGTTAACGGTCTCAACGATGTTCTCAAGCATGCCTTTTAAAATATTATTCGTTACAAGCTTGGTGTTAAGTTCCGCCGCATGGCCTTCATATTCTATCTCTATTTTGCTGATGCCACCTTCAACCACTTGCGCGGCAAGTTTACCAAGACATTCGCCAAGGTTGATATATGGGTTCAGTTTTTTCGCATCCTCGGCAGAAACAGAAGCTATGTTCAGCGCGTTGGTGATGGAACCTTTGGTTAAATATTCCGATATCTGTTCCGCCACCTGAAGCGCGACATTTTCCTGAGCTTCGTTGGTGGAAGCGCCAAGATGCGGGGTGCAGACAAAATTTTCCTGTCCGAACAACACATTCTCAGTTGCAGGTTCAGTTTCAAAAACGTCAAAACCGGCAGCGCCGATATGGCCGGAATCAAGGAGTTTGCGTAATGCTTTTTCATCAACTAATCCACCGCGGGCGCAGTTAACTATGATAACGCCTTTTTTGGTCTTCGCCAGATTCTGCTCGCCTAATATATTGCGGGTCTGGTCGTTCAGCGGGGTGTGAAGTGATATGAAATCAGCACGCTTTAATAATTCTTCAAGCGTAACTTTTTCAACATTTATATCGTTGGCACGTTCAGCGGAAAGGAACGGATCATATACCACAACCTTCATTTTAAGCCCCATTGCCCTGTCGGCAACGATGGAACCGATATTACCGCAGCCGATAAGCCCAAGCGTTTTGAACGCAAGCTCAACGCCCATGAATTTATTCTTTTCCCATTTACCTGCATGGGTGGAAGCATTGGCCGCCGGAAGCTGGCGCGCTGCCGCGAACATCATCGCTATCGCATGTTCTGCAGTGGTGATGGAATTGCCGAAAGGCGTGTTCATTACTATAATACCTTTGGCAGTAGCCGCAGGTATATCAACGTTATCAACACCAATACCGGCGCGGGCGATAACTTTAAGTTTTGTCGCTTTTGCGATTATATCTTTGGTAACTTTAGTGGCAGAGCGGATGGCAAGACCATCATAATCGCCGATTATAGCCGCCAGTTCCTCTGGCTTTAAGCCAACTTTTACATCGACCTCAACGCCATTTTCCTCGAATATCTCTTTCGCACGGGTGGATAATTTATCTGATATCAATACTTTAGCTTTTGCCATTTTATTACTTCCTATATTAAAATATGTAGCTGCTTTATAATAATTATTAAGCGAGTTGCAAGTTTTGTTTTATCGATTTAGGCTGTTTTTATATGAGCATTAAAGAAAAAATAGAGCTGAAGAATATACCTAAACCCTTCTCAAACAGGGATTTACAGCTAAATCATGATAAATTTCGGGAAAAAAGGCCGGAATTATCAGGTAAGCTTAATATATCCCCCGTCCGGGAAATAACCGCATCAATCTTTGGCAACAGTACTTACCTAAGCGAACTTATCATAAAATTCCCCGAATTTTATTTTTCCCTGTTTGAAAAAGGTTTTGAGAATTCCTTTAACGAAATATTGCAGAACCTTGAAACCCACATCGAGGATTCGCAGGAAAACCTGATGAGATTCCTGCGCGTGGAAAAACAGAAAGCCTCGCTGCTTATCGCTATCTCAGAAATAACAAAATTATGGGAGATCGATAAGACCACAAAATATCTTTCCCTGTTTGCTGATCTCTGCGTAAAAAAAGCCTGTGAATTTTTGATGAGTGATTACCACAACAAGCAATTCATAGAATTAAAAAATATAAAGAACCCGCTCGATGATTCCGGGCTGGTGATAATTGCGCTAGGGAAACTGGGTTCTTTTGAGCTTAATTATTCAAGCGATATCGATCTCTGTGTTTTTTATGAGGATGATAAATTAAAATATCTCGGCCGAAAAACACTGGCGCAATTCTATATCGAACTGGCGCAGGAACTCACGAAAATATTATCCGAACGAACCCGCGATGGCTATGTTTTCCGCATGGATATGCGCCTGCGCCCGGACCCCGGCTCCAACCCGCTGGCAGTCTCCTTAAAGAAAGCAGAAAAATATTATTTTACCGTCGGCCAGAACTGGGAACGCGCGGCGATGATAAAGAACCGCTTCATCTGCGGCGATAAGAATTCCGGCAGGATATTCGAGGAATTCATGAACCGTAACGTATATAGAAAATCCCTCGATTTTGAAACGATAGAAGATATCCATTCCATCAAACGGCAAATAGATACAAGGCAGGGAATGCACCCGGATAATCTGTATAAATATAATGTAAAACTCGGCCGCGGCGGTATCCGCGAGATAGAATTCTATGCCCAGACCCAGCAACTGATATGGGGCGGCAGAAAGCAGACCCTGCGCAAACGCAACACCACCAATGCCCTGCTGGCGCTGGTACGGGAAGGCGAGATAGAGGAGCAGGTGGCAAAGGAACTTCAGGATTCCTACTGGTTCTTCCGCATGGTGGAACACCGCCTGCAAATGATAAATGATGAACAGACCCACACCCTGCCCGCCGAAAAAGATGAGATGAGCCACGTGGCAACATTCTGCGGCTTCAGCAGCACGGAAACTTTCTTAAGCACGTTGCACCGTAAGATAAGCATGGTGCGCAAACATTATTCCAAATTATTCGAAACCTCGCCATCCCTCGCCAGCGACCTGCCGGAAGCCTCCGGCTCCCTCATCTTCACCGGCACCGAGAATCACCCCGATACTCTGGATACACTCAAAAAAATGGGATTTGATAATCCCGATAAGGTTTCCGACATCGTGCGCGGCTGGCATCATGGCCGTTATAACTGCACCATCAAAAAACGCTCCCGCGCGGAATTAACAAAACTTATGCCATCATTATTCGTCGCCTTCGCAAGATCGCCCGACCCGGATGAGGCCTTCAGCCATTTCGATGAATTCCTGAGCAGACTGCCCGAGACCAGCCAGATATTCTCGCTGCTTTATGTTAACCCGAATATCTTGGAATTACTGGCCGAAGTATTCGGCGGCTATCCTGAAATGGCGGATATGCTCAGCAAGAATCCAACCTTGATAGAATATGTATTGGAGCCTGAATTCTACAAGACCCTACCTAATATAAACACACTGCAGCATAGTCTGGAACGGCAGGTGAAAGCGGCCAATGGCAACCTTGAGGAAGCGGTTGAGATAATAAAGAACTGGACCAATGACAGAAAATTCCGCGTCGGCATCCAGTTGGTAAAGAACGAGATATCCGCCGAGAAACTTTTCCTGAGCCTGTCAAATATTGCGGAAGTGGTACTTCTCACCGTTATAAAACTTGCGCAGAAAAATATGGAAAAAGAATTCGGCAAGATAAATGGCGGCAAGCTCGGCGTGGTCGCATTCGGAAAATTCGGCAGCAAGGAACTGACCTTCAAGTCCGATCTTGATATCGTATTCGTTTATGATTTCAAAAAAGATAATCCGAAGATAAGCGCATCATCCTATTACATAAAGCTTACCGGTAAAATACTCTCCATCCTCTCCTCTATCACCGCTTCCGGACATCTTTATGAAACAGATACAAGGCTGCGCCCCGATGGCGAGAGCGGACCGCTTGCAACTTATGTAAAAAGTTTCAGCGAATATTATACGCCGAAAAAAGAATCCTCGGCCTGGGTATATGAATATATCGCCCTCACCCGCGCACGCCCTATCTCGCTGAATGATGATTTCAAAAAGAAACTCCGCAAGATAATAAAAGAAAAACTCCATTATAAATGGGACAGAAAAACCCTGGTGAAAGAGGCTAAATATATAATAGAGAAATTCCGCCAGAATAAAAAGCCGCTGAACAATGCCGATATAAAACGCTCCGAAGGCGGGTTGTTCGATCTGGAATTCCTGATAAGGTTCCTGCAGCTCACGAATCTATATGAACACCCGAAGCTCCACGGCTATTCCACCCTTGCCGCCATTGAAAAGCTCCATAAGGCCAAAGCCATCAGCAGCAAGGACCATAACATAATAAAAGATGCCTATTCCTTCTATAAAGAGGTGCAGAACCGCCTGCGCATCACTTCCGAGGCCGATATCACCCGCTATACCGAGAATATGCTCTGTCGCACATTGAAAATGAAAAAACCACAGGAACTCTATAAAAAGCTTGAAACTACAAAATCAAACATTAAAAATCTATTTGGAAAATATTTGAATTAGTTTATTGTACACAATCAGAGGGTTATTTATGAGTACAGAAATTGAACTAAAAGAAGGCCATTTCGCACCGGATTTTGAAATAGATACCGATGGCGGCAACCGCATGATACTTTCCGAACTGCGTGGTAAGAATGTGGTTCTTTACTTCTACCCGAAGGATGACACTCCCGGCTGCACCATAGAAGCCAAGGATTTTTCCGATAACCTGAAGAATTTTGAATCACTGAATACTGTTA
>CAYRJW010000082.1:0-4997 GCA_964424715.1 uncultured Rickettsiales bacterium
AAGTACCACGGAAATTTCCTTCATGAACGGCACGAATTCCTCCAGTACCGCCTCGTTGAATTTCAGTTCTTTCCAGACATCATCAGCCTCGGCTTCGGTGTTGATTATCTTCTGGCCTTTACCGTCATAGCCGAAATATGCGGTTTTCAGTATGCCTTTTTTAAGGTCCTGCTTGAAGGCCTTGCGTATATCTTCAGGGCTTTTAACGTGCCAGAAACGGTGGGTAGGGAACCCGCCATTCTTCAGGAATTGGCGCTCACGCAGGCGGTGCTGGGTGAAATGGATGGCATCATGGCCGGGATGAACCGTGGTTATCTTTTCAAGATATTTGACGGTATCGGAAGGGATATTCTCGAACTCGAAGGTTATCAGGTTACAGCTGGAGGCGAATTCCTGGAGTTTTTCGTGGTCATCGAACTCGGCATAGATAACATCGTTACATACCTGCTCACATGGCGCAACCTCACCTTCGCGGCGCGGGCCGTAGGCTATTACCTTATAGCCCATCATCGCAGCCGAGGTGGCAATCATGCGGCCAAGCTGCCCGCATCCTAAAATCCCAATAGTGGTTCCCGGTAAAAATTGTCTCATTATTTTGCTAATAAATTAAATTGGACCACTAGACAAGAGATAATATTTCAGCGGCCGGGGCCCGGCCTTCTATGATGTCGTTGATCTTTTCGCAGAGGGGGAGGGTGATATTGAGGTTATTGGCCAGATTGACCACGGATTTGGCCGTTGCCACGCCTTCCACCACGGAAACTTTGCCTTCGAGATATTCTTTTACCTTATTTTCGCTGAGCGCCTTACCAAAAGAGAAATTACGGGATTTTTCGCTGCTGCAGGTAAGTACAAGGTCGCCGATGCCGCATGGTTCCATCATGGTCTCCATTTTGCCGCCCATTTCATTGTTCACCCGCATTATTTCGTGGAAACCGATGGTTAGGATGGCCGCCCTTGAATTTTCGCCTTGCCCCAAGCCGCGGATTATACCGCAGCCTATGGCTATCACATTCTTTATGGCGCCGCATATCTGTGAGCCGATGACATCATTATTCACATGAACCCTGAAATTATCGCGCTGGATGATCTTTCTTACATTCTCGGCGACTATCAGATGTTTTGATGCGAGGCTTACGCTAGTGGCGATGCCTTTGGCAACTTCATCGGCGAAGGTGGGGCCGGACAATATGCCGTAAGGGTTACTGAGTGATTCTTCAAATATCTCGCTCATCAGCGCCAGAGATTCATTTTCAATGCCTTTGGAGCAGATCAGGAAAACAGTATCAGGTGAAACATTATGCTTTGATATCTGCCTTATCTGGCTTCTGAAGAATTGTGATGGGGTGGTGATAAGGACTATCTTTGCCTTCACCGCATCATCGATATTATCAGAGGCTTTTAAGGATGGTGAAAGTTTTACACCCGGCAGGAAAGGCTTGTTCTCATGAAAAGTATTGATGGATTCTACCGCATCTTTCTCGCGCGCGTAAATAACAACATCGCTGCCATTACTACTTACAACGCCTGCCAGAGCCGTTCCCCAAGCACCGCCACCTATAACTGAAATATCGCTCATATGTTATCCTGATATCTTTTTTAACCGTTTCCGCACCGCAGAGGTAGGGATGTTCATGCCCTCACGATATTTGGCAACGGTCCTTCGTGCAATATTTATTCCCTGGGATTTTAATATATTTGTTATCTCATCATCGGAAATTATCTTGGCTTCCTTGTCTATCAGCTCTTTTATCTGGTGTTTTACCGTTTCGCTGGAAAAATCATTTTCTGCATTATTAGTGCTGGCAAGGCCGGTGGTGAAGAAGTATTTCAGCTCATAAACGCCGCGCGGGGTGAGCATATATTTATTGGCGACCACCCTGCCGATGGTAGATTCATGCAGGCCAACTTCCACCGCTATCTCGCGCATGGATATAGGTTTTAAATAATTTATGCCCATCTCAAGGAACTTTTCCTGATGCTGGATTATTGCATTGCCGACCTTTAACATTGTCTCGCAGCGCTGCTGAATAGCGCGCATCAGAAAGTTGGCAGAGCCGTAATGTTCCGATACATATTTTTTATCGTCACCTTTAAGCTTGTTCGATTTTATCTTATTATAATAATCTCTGCGGACGCTTAATTTAGGCAGTAATTCCTGATTCAGTTCGAGATTCCACTGGTTGTTCTTCTTCTCAAGGATAAGGTCGGCATGCTTGGTCTGTGGCCTGTCCTCGGAGAAACCGATTGCCGGGCGGGGATTGAGTAATTTTATTTCCTTTATCATTTCTTTCAGATCATCAGCATCAACTGCGCATATTTTTTTCAGCTTATCAAGTTCACCCTTGGCAAGCAGTTCAAGATTATCCACCAGTTTTTCAAGTGCGGCATCAAGCGTTTGTTTTTCGGTGAGCTGTATCTTGATATATTCTTTCAGATTTCTTGAGCAAGCCCCAAGCGGGTCGCATTTCTGCAGGCGGTTTATTATTGTGTTGATATCCTCAACACTGCAGCCAAGCTGGCGGGAGAGGTTCTCTATATCGTCATTCAGGGTTTCGGAGGAAAGATAGCCGCTGGCATCTACCATATCTATGATATGTTCGGCGATTATTTTGTCTTTTATCTCGGTGAAATCAAGATTCACCTGTTCAAGCAGATGTTCTTTCAGTGATTCTTCCTTGGAAAATGTTTTTTCGATTATGGTGCCCGCATCATCTTCGGAGGCGCGGCTGCTCATGTTGTTCAGTTCGTAATTATTATCTTTATAGTCATCAGTCTCGGCGTTGTTATCGCTGGTGTTCCAGTCGGAATTAATATCGGTATCGAGGGAGTTATCGCTTTCTTTTATCTTGTCGGAATTGAGATTATCGAAACTGTCCTTTTCAAATTCGCTGTTTTCTTCACCTTCGGAAGGGGCGGTTTCCTGTGCTACTTCGGTGGTATCGCCTTCAACTTCCAGCAGGGGATTTTTTTCTATTTCTTCTTCGATATATTGTGCAAGGTCAAGCGAGGAAAGCTGCAATATCTTGAGGGATTGCTGCATTGCCTGGGTCATCACCAGATTCTGGGATTGTCTTAGAACTAAACTTTGCGTTTGCGCTACCATGGAGTTATAGTAGGCAAAATATAATAATTAATCAAGCATAGCAGCAAAGACCATGCCAATTTTGGAATTTAAAGAATTCACTGAATTAAAAAAACAATCAAAGCCGATACTGGGCGTTGATTACGGTGAAAAAGTGATAGGCGTTGCGGTCTGCGATTCCAGATGGGTGATAGCCAGCCCGTTTGTGGGTATCATGAACAAAAAATTCACCTCCTCCGCCAACGAGATAATCAAGATAATGGAAGAAAGGGAGGCGATAGGAATAGTTATCGGCCTGCCGCTCAGCATGGATGGCAGCGATAATAAGATATGCCAGTCGATAAGGCAGTTCGGCAAGAACATCACCAAGATAAAAGATATAAATATCCATTTCTACGATGAAAGATTTTCTACCTCACTCGCACAGCAATCGCTGGACCACGCCGATATAAGCTGGGACAGGAAACAGCAGCTGATAGATAAAGTGGCCGCCGGTTATATTTTGCAGAGATTCATAGATAAAGTTTAAATATCCCAGTTCTGCTCGTAACATTCGCGCGCTGCGGCAAGGCTTGCCAGTCTGGCGATGAGGGATTGTACCGGGCAGTTCATTTCGCTCTGTGATTCGATGGAATCGAAAGATATGAATTCCATCCCGCTTGAATTTAAATTGCCGAGTTTATCCTGATTGCTGTTGATGCGGTAAGTGCAGCCAACCGGGTTTGAGTTTACCAGATATACCATAGGTTCGGAAGGGTTGCCGTTATAACTATCTATGGTAGGGATGCCTTCCTGTATAACAACTTCGCTGTTCTCAACGCCTTCTTTTATCACATTCATGCTATGGCGCATCTTCTTGTTTATCTCCAGAACTTCCTGCGCTGATTTCACCACCATTATCCCCATGCCATAAGTGCCGCTATTTGCCTTGATAAAGGCATAGGGCTGGTCGGTGATGCCGTATTCTTTATATTTTGCCGCTGTTTTTGTAAGTATATCATCAACCGAACTGGCGACCTGCTCCAGTCCTTCCTTCTGTTTGAAATTTATATGGCCGCATCTTTTGAAATATGCCGAGATAAGCCAGTTATCCAGATCGAACTTTCTGCCGAATTCACGCGAGAGTGTTTCATAAGTCTCAAAATGCTGACTTTTCCTGCGGCGGAACCATCCCATCGAGACAGGTGGGATTATCGGCTGGTCTTTAAGTTTTGTCAGTATGTCCGGGTTGCCGCTGGAAAAATCATTATTCACTACGATGATCTCCGGGATGAAATTTTCTATCTCTATCTTATCGCCAACTCTTTTGACCGGTAATATCTCTATCTGCTCGTTCTCAAAAATTGTTTCTGCGAATTTTTCGGTGAGGTTTATGCTGCCTATCTTCACCTGTAATCCTGCATCTTCAATTATTTTAGCCAGCCTTAGAACATTCAGCAGGTAAAATTTATTTCTGGTATGTGCTTCCGGGATTATCAGAACTTTCTCTTTCTCCGGGTGGAAGCGATTGAAATATTCCCTTATCTGCCCTGATGCATTCTCGCGCTGATTATCTGAAAGCAGGTTGAAACCCGCGGGGAACAGGTTGGTATCCACCGGAACTATCTTCGGGCCGCTGTAGCGTATATCAACCGAGGAATAAAATAAAGGTTTGGTGGTCTGGTATCTTTCAGCAAAGAAATTTTCTATCTCTTCATGTTTTGATGAGCTTAATTCCGCGAGTATCTTTTTTATTTCTGTCATGGGAGGTTACTTAGTACCTTTTAGCTTCTTTTCAAGTATGTTCCAGTAGGTTTTTTCTGAAGGAATGAAGCCCTTATCATTTTTGTAAAGTTCATTATAACAATAAAAATGTGCCGGGCAGGTAACGTTTACCTCGGTGAGGTGATCGCCTATCATATCGAAACCGCAC
>CAYRJW010000083.1:0-4974 GCA_964424715.1 uncultured Rickettsiales bacterium
CCGAGCGGTTGAAGGCGCACGCCTGGAAAGTGTGTATACTGTCAAAGGTATCGTGAGTTCGAATCTCATCCCTTCCGCCATTAGATTGTTCAGCTTTTGATTTATCCTGATAGTTACTTAACATATTGAATAATACAGGCTATTGCGGTAGTTAGATAAGTTCTTATCAGGCAGATATTCCAAGAATACATTGACCTTATAAAACAATAGAATACAATATTCCCAACGTTCATAATTGGGGAATTATCATGGCGAAAAAAAATCAAATTCACGTCACGGCTAAAAATCGTGGGTTTGGGTTAGGCTTTGGGGCGAAGCATCAGGTGGTGGTTTATACGGGTAAGGTTGAAGGCCCCAAGACCAGTGCGTTGTTGACAGATGTGCAATGTGGTGAAGTGGAGAAATGGTTAAATGTGGCGGAAGATGAGCGCTCTATAACCGATCTTGTAGGGGCGGAGGATCTGACCGAGGCGTTGCATAACAGGCTGTTGCATGCTGATACTATTGAGGTGGTGCGTATCCTGCCAAAATTACTGGAAAAGATGAGTGTTGATGAGCGCGGGCGGATATTCGTAGAGCCGATAGGTAGTATAGCATCTGAGACATTGAAGGAGATCAGAAAAACCCGTCCACATTTGCGAAAAGATGGGTTTACGACTAAGGGCCAGCAGGCTTATTTTGAGAAGCTTTTGCAGTCTGATAATAAAATAGAGATCGCTGCTAACGGCGAGGATATCCAGTTTAACGGTGTGAGCATGGAAGCGTTGGTGGTGATGCTTCCGGGATTATTGTTGGCGGGAGATAAGGCCTCGCAGGTTCAGACCACCCAAATCATTGCCAATGCAATGCATGCAGCAGGAGAGGATAAAATATTTTTTGGCCCGCTTGAAGATGTTAATATCAACAGGGTGGTAATTGTGAATGCGAATAAAGGCCCATGTCAGGATGGGGTAAATAACGGGCGTACCACCATGATACGCAGTCTGAACGGCCCGCAACTAAAGTTTCAGGGAGATATATATACAAGCAGCAACCTGCATTTCCACCCGCTGAAAAATGCGACTCAGGAAGAGGGGCCAGTGATGAATGTTGATGGAGAAAAGGACGCCACGCCGGAATTCCTGCTTTATAAGGATGCTGCGCACAAGAAGTTATGTCGTAAAAATCCGCATCTGGATCCGAACCGTAATGTGGTGGGGCAGCTGCATACTATTTATACAACCAAGGGCAAGCGTGCACTTTTACTCGGTGCCAATGTAGAAATTGGTGCGCATAACGAGGAGTTTGGTAAATATATAGATCTGTTGAAAAAGAACAGGGCAGGAAAGCCTCTTGAGATAATAGATGATATGACCGATGCGAATGAAGTTGCCGCTAAGGCCGTGCCGGCAGGTGATCTGATATTTGATCCGCTTGCATGTTATAAAGGCAGGTTCGATGTTGATGGTGTGCCGGAAGCTCCTTTTATGAGTATGCATCTTGGCGGGTTGAAAGTAAATTCAGAGAATGATATTGGGTTGAAGGAAGGCAAAAGCGATATATTCTATCGTGGTGTGCGGGTCATTTATTTGCCGGAAGCTATTACCATAAGCCGTGAGCAATTAAAAGATCTGCGTGAATTGCAGCCGGTACTTAAAAGTATCGATGAAGATACCTGCGTTCATCCGGTAGGGCGCTACCAACCGCCGAAGCAGCTCTTTAAGGATAAAATAAAATTGAATGCCGGGGATAAAAAGCTGGATATATTAAGTAAGTAATAACTATATAGAAGGAAAGATCACATGACAGATATAATTCGCATTGAAGCCGGGGCCCGTATGAGTGAGGCGGTTATTTTTGGTGGTAAAGTTTATACCGCCGGGGTTGTTGCAGATAGTACGATAGGAAAATCAGTACTGGAGCAGACGAAAGAGATATTGCAGCAGATCGATGCGCTGCTTGCGGCGGCGGGTACGGATAAAACGCGTATCTTAAAAGCCAATATTTGGCTTACGGATATAAGCAAATTCAACCAGATGAACGAGGCATGGGATGCGTGGGTAGTTGCCGGAAAGGCACCGGCGCGGGCTACGGTGGAGGCAAAACTTGCGGCTCCGGGTTATGATGTTGAGATAATGGTAGAAGCTGCGCTTTAAAAGTTTTATGCGTGGGTTTTAATCAGGGAAAACTCAATGTCTGAAAATAAAAATGTTAGCCTCAAAGAATTCACGATATTAATGGCATTTCTAATGTCCATAATCGCTATTTCTATCGATGCACTATTGCCGGCGCTGGGGTTGATAGGGCGTGATCTTCAGGTATCCAACCCTAACCACATACAATATGTCATAGGCTCTATTTTCCTCGGCATGACGATAGGCCAGCTGGTATGCGGCCCGCTTTCAGATGCGGTGGGGAGGAAGAAGGTTCTTTACTGGGGCATAGGGTTATATCTGGTCGGCAGTGTCATCTGCTTTTTTGCGGGAAGTTTTGACATGCTGCTTTTCGGGCGGTTCGTGCAGGGGTTGGGAGTATCGGCGCCTTATGTATCGGTGGTTTCCATAGTGCGCGATAAATATAGCGGGCGGAACATGGCGAAGGTGATGTCTGTTATCATGATGGTTTTTATGATGGTCCCGGCCATTGCGCCAAGCCTTGGGCAAGGGATACTGTTCTTTGCTTCGTGGAGATATGTTTTTTTACTTTATATAATATATGCCATCGCGATCGGTATATGGCTTTTTATCAGGCTGGAAGAGACCCTGCCGGTGGAGAACAGGATACCGTTCAGCATAAGGTCCATAATCCACGGTTTGAAAGAGGTTGTGGGGAATCGTGTTACTATCAGTTATACGATCTGCATGGGGATAACATTCGGCAGCTTTATCGGATACTTAAATTCATCACAGCAGATATTCCAGGTGCAGTTTGATACCGGCAAGATGTTCACCGTTTATTTCGGGATACTGGCGCTGGTGCTTGGTGTGGCCTCGCTGACAAATTCACGGTTCGTGCAGAGGCTTGGGATGCACTACCTGTGTTACCGCTCTATGGTATGCATTGTGGCGGCATCTGCGATATTCCTGCTGGTGAATATAATGGTGAGCGTGCAGCTATGGATGTTCCTTTTATATGCCGCGGTGCTGTTCTTCTGTTTTGGGATGATATTCGGTAACCTGAATTCAATAGCGATGGAACCGATGGGGCATATCGCGGGTATCGCTTCGGCGGTTACTGGTTCTGTCTCGTCGGCGATCTCAATGGTGCTTGGTGCGATGATAGGGCAGCTTTATAATAATACCCTTATCCCGGTAGTTGCAGGGTTTCTGGTGCTGGGGATAATTTCCATATTGATCATGAGATATGGGGATGACAGGGGATCAGCCAATAAAAAAGGCGCATTAAATGAATAATGCGCCTTTTTCAGTATATCTTGCGTTAAGCTTGAATTAGTCAACTAATTTAAGGTCAACAGCAGAAACTTTACCGTTATTCTCAGCCAGTTCGTATGATACTTTTTGGCCTTCGTTAAGGTTTTTTAAGCCAGCAGCTTGAAGAGCGGTGATGTGAACGAATACATCTTTATTACCACCATCAGGTTGGATGAAGCCGAAGCCTTTAGTTGGATTGAACCATTTTACTGTACCTACTGCCATAATAAACTCCTTATTTTTGGCGATTAAACCGCTCAAGAAAAGCCCTGAACGATGAGTTTATAACTCTTAACAAACGCCAGAAACAAAAAGTCTACGCGGTGGTAACTTAATTATTCGAACTTCTTAAGAGTAAACTAAACTTGCACCTTTTATATATTAAACAGGGGAAAAGTCAAGGCCATAGGTTACAGGCAATTGGCAATGGTCTCCCGGAAGCGGCTATAGCCCATGACCAATTACCTATCGCCTGAAATATTCACTTGTAATTGATAATCATTATCAGTATAAGGATGGTGCTTTAAATAAAATTAACAAAGAGGAAATATGAATAAGAATTTTAAAAGATCAGTCGCGCTGATATTATTAACAACGCTTGCACCTCTGGCTGTAAATGCAGAAGTTGCCAAAATAAATAATTTCAGACAGACAAATCTGGTTGCCAATAAAGCGATATACAAACCTGAAGCGGTTGATGACCAGCTTATCAACGCATGGGGCATAGCTATCCGGCCGGCCGGGGCAGGTGGGCATTTCTGGGTTGGCGGTAAAGATATAAGTTTTGAATATGTTGGTGATGTAAAAGATTCAGCTGATGAAAAATTGCGTAAAGGCCATACCGATGCATTAAGCCATGTAAAAGTTCCTGTTGGCGGCGATGAGGCTTTCATTACCGGCCTTGTATTCAGTGACAGCAAGGATAAATTCGTTATCACCCAGAAATTCGCAGGCGGTGCCGATGTAACTGCTCCGGCCAAATTTCTGTTCGCAAGCGATGGCGGCGTTATCTCTGCATGGACAGAGCGCAAAAAGGAAGATGGTACATTCGACAGATCGAACGAGGCTGTTAAGGTAATAGACCATTCCGGCGAAGGTTCGGCATTCTTCGGCCTTGCGCTCAGCTCTAATTATGATCGCCTATATGCTGCTGATTTCGGCCAGCATCCACAGATCAAAGTTTTTGATGGCGAGTTCAAACCTGCAGCGATCACTTTCGATCAGCCGTTCGATGATAATAAAAATGGTAAAGTTGATGCCGGTGAATATGCGCCGTTCAACATACAAAGCCTGAAAGGTAACATCTTTGTTGCCTATGCTAAAACCCAACCATGCCCGGCAGAAGAAGTTAAAGCCGGAACCTGCAAGGCAGGCGAGATATTCGCCGCCGAAGAAGATGTTGAGCAGCCCGGCAGCGGCAGACTTGCCGAATTCACTGAGGATGGCAAACTGGTTGCAGTATGGAATGATGGCGGCAAGCTAAGCGCTCCGTGGGGCCTTGCTTTTGCGCCAGCTGATCTCGGTGCGTTATCCAACACGCTTCTGGTCGCGAATTTCGGTGATG
>CAYRJW010000084.1:0-4635 GCA_964424715.1 uncultured Rickettsiales bacterium
TCGAGGGCATATTTAAGGGCCTCAAAACTGTTCTGGTAAGGTAATTGCAGGTTTTCCGGCTGGTTTATTCCCCTATGTCCAAGTATCTTTGGTGGCATGTTGAAAACTCTGTGGAAAAGCCTGTTAATAACTGCGTGAATTGTTTTTTACAACTTTCTCCTGTGTATAAGATACAGGTTTAATATATAAATTTTCAATTCTGTTAACATGTGTATAAGTTGGATAAAATATTTTACACCTTCGCAGTAAAATAAATTTTGTAGATACTTATACTAAAATCTTCTGTTCATTATTTTGTGTATATCTTTTTATGAACAGAACAAACATCCCCTACTATTACTACAATATTTCTTTATTAATTATTATTATTTATTTGGTAAGTGATAAGTTTCAAGGAGTCTTGAATATCCATATTCCTGATAGAGGAAAAATATATTATTTTATTCAGTTCAGAATATTTATTCAGGTCATCTATGTTAACATCATTACCGGAATTTATTATTTTCCTTGAATAGTTCTTTAATAATAATTTACCGAAAATATCCCATGATCCCTTGTCTTTTATCTCTTTTGCAATAGCGGTAACTTCAGAGATATTAACTATTTTCTTTTTTATTATATTTAGATATTTATCTAAGGTATCATTAACTTTTTTATCTATTATCTCAAGTGCAAAACCCGGAGAACCATCAGAAAGTTCATAGATATCTTCTATATTTTCGTGGCCTACTTTTGAAAATGATTTTTCAAATTCTTCTTTATTTAAAGCTTTGAAATTTATCTCATGGCAGCGTGATTTTATAGTTGGTAGTAAACCTGCTTTACTGTGACAGATAATTATCAGAATTGTATTTTTGGTAGGTTCTTCCAGAATTTTAAGAAGTGCGTTTGCAGAGTTGGTATTAAAATCATCAATAGAGTCGATTAGAGCGACCCTGAAGATACTTTCTCCAGGAGTTAATGATAGGAACCTACCCAAAGCTCTAACCTCGTCTATGCCAATATTTTTCTTGTCATCATCTTGCGGCTTATTAAGTAAATAAAGATCAAGGTGATTTCCATTATCCACCTTATCAGAAACTATTGGGTTTATTCTTGAGGTTTTAACTTCTACTTTAGGCAATACATCGCCGAACAGATCCATACTATCTGGCTCTTCCTCTTGCTTTGGAGGGGTGCTGCCGATGCTTAAAAGCATTTTGGCAAAGATATTTGCAACAGCTGATTTACCTATACCTTTGGCACCTGTGAATAAAAATGCATGCGGTATCTTGCCGCCTTCGATGATATTTTCAAGGAACTCTATTTTAGATCCATGGCACAATATCAGATCTTTTTTATTATCCGCCATTTCAAAATATGGTTTTAATTAGAATGTTTCTTTTTCTGATTCATCATCTTTCTGGTCATCTTTTTTATCGGATGAACCGAACATGAATTTACCGATAAGTGCCTCAAGGCTTATTGAAGGTTGTGAGAATCTTATCTTATCACCTTTTTTAAGGAAGGTCTCGGAACCACCAGGAACAAGGGCGATATATTTATCACCGAGTAAACCGGCACTTACTATCTCGGCCGAAGAATCATCAGGAAGTTTTATTGAGTTATCAACACTCAACTGAACCTTTGCCTGATATGTTGAGGGGTCTATCGCGGCGCTTTTTACGGTGCCGACATTAAGGCCGGAAACCCTTACATCGCCTCCGATATTAAGGCCATCTACCCTATCGAAGGTTACATTTAACAAATACTGATCATCATCAGCATCTTTTTCAAGGCCGGCGCCCTGATATGCTTTATATGCGAACATCACCGCGACAAGCAGAACCAGTAAGCCCACTAATGTTTCCAAATAACTTCTGTTCATATGATTTGCCTGTTTATATTATTATGGTTTCCACGCCTGATAGTCGCCGGTGGCATTATCCCTTTTACCAAGCTTTTCGGTGTGGCCGTTAGGTAAATAAGCGTATGCAGTGCCGGTTAGGTTCGGTAAATGGTTTTTTTGCCACTCATATTTTTTAACATCTTTTTCATTCGGGATATTATCGAAAGTGTAATGCATCCAGCCGTGCCATTGTGGCGGGATCTTGGAGGCCTCGGCCCTGCCGTTGAATATAACCCAGCGCCTCTCTTTGTTGTAACGGCCTATATGCTTGCCGAAATATTTACTGCTTTTGTAATATTTATTGCCAAATTCATCCGCCCCGACCTTTTTGCCAAGCAGAGCTGTGAATATTATTGTACCAATTGCGGTCATTTGACTTAAAACAAGTTTGTTGAAACGAAATTAATATAGATTTTCTGAGGATTAATCAATATAATTGAGCGGTCCGGAAGGATATTAACCAAGTTTTACTTTTATATGCGAAGTCAGAATGCTCTTAAAGAGGGCGAGCCCGAGAAGACAGAACAGAACAGATCTTTTATAAAGCGAATATCGGGTATCTTCTCGATCCCAAAAAAATACGGCCTGCAGGAATCCATTGAAGAGGTTCTGGATGAGAATGGTTCCGAATCTGCTGCACCGCTGGATGCTGGAGAAAAGGCCATTCTCAAGAATGTTCTGGAATTCAAAGAGCTGCATGTTGAAGATGTCATGATACCGCGCGCTGATATTTTCGCCGTGCCGGAAGATATCGAATTCAGCGAACTCCACCCGAAGTTAGTCGATAAGACCTATACCCGCATACCCGTTTATAAAGATGATCTTGATGAGATACTGGGCTTCATCCATGTAAAAGATATTGCCCGCGCATATTTCAACAACCAGCAATTCAATATCAAAGAGATATTACGCAAAAGCCTATTCGTTCCGCCTTCAATGAAGGTGAGTAACCTACTTATCCGCATGCAGCAGAGCCGCGTGCATATAGCCATTGTGATAGACGAATATGGCGGCACTGAAGGTATCGTGACGCTTGAGGATATCGTTGAACAGATAGTAGGTAATATCGAAGACGAACATGATGAGGACGAATCATCGTTGAGCCTTAAAAAGATCAGCGATGATATTTTCGAGGTGAGTTCGCGCATCAGGATAGAGGAATTCTTAAGCCGCAGCGGCATCGATCTTTCAATAAAAGACGCAACCGGGTTTGATACTGTAGGCGGGCTGGTAACTTATATGCTGGGCCGGATACCGGTAAAAGGTGAAGTTATAACTTTCAACGACCAGATAGAGCTTGAAATAACCGATGCTGACGCTAGAACGGTGAGAAGATTGGTTGTAAAAAAGAAGAACTAACTTCTAAATTACATCTTACCAAATCTTGCAGCTACATCTAACATTCTTACTGAGAAACCCATCTCGTTATCATACCAGGCCATTACGCGGATGAAGTTGCCGCCTATTACATAAGTGCCAGTGGCATCGAAGGTGGAGGAGTTAGTATTTCCGTTATAATCTATTGAAACCAAAGGCTCTTCTGTGTAACCAAGAACGCCTTTCAGCCTACCATTGGCAGCTGTTTTCATTAGTTCATTTATCTCTTTAACAGTTGTTTCACGTGAAACAAGTGCTTTGAAATCTATCATGGAAACGTTCGGAGTAGGAACCCTTACAGCAGTTCCATCAAGCTTGCCTTTTAGTTCAGGAAGCACCTGGCCTATCGCTTTTGCAGCACCGGTGGAAGATGGGATCATGGAAAGTGCAGCAGCACGCGCCCTTCTTAGGTCGTCATGAGCGCCATCGGTAAGGTTCTGATCGTTAGTGTAAGCATGAACGGTGGTTACGAAACCTTTCTCAATGCCTATCGCATCATTTAATATCTGGGCAACGGGTGCCAAGCAATTGGTTGTACATGAACCTATTGATATTATTCTGTGTTCCGGTTTCAGTGCATCATCATTAACGCCGTGAACTATGCAGGCATCAGCATCCGGGCTTGGAGCGGAGATTATCACTTTTACATTGCTTATGGCGCGGTATTTTTCCGCCTCATCCTTAGTGCGGAAATGGCCGGTGCATTCAAGCACGATCTCGGCGCCGCCTACATCATCCCAATCTATCTTGGCAGGATCGCGTTCATTAAAGCGCACCATTTTTTTGCCATTGATGGAATACCAGTCATCCCCACCCTGAATATCAGCATCCAGCACACCATGGATGGAATCATATTTTAGCAGATGAATGTGACGCTTGATATCGCCCGGCGCATTCACCGCAACAATCTCAATATCCTTACGACCTGATTCTATATAATGACGCAAGATACAACGCCCGATCCTGCCCATTCCGTTCAATGCCACTTTTACTGCCATGATTTTTCCCTTTCTTTATTTCTTAAGAATTTCTTTTGCTTTTGCAACTACTGCCGCGGAAGTAATTCCAAAATGCTCGTATAATTTCTCGGCCGGGGCGGATTCGCCGAAGCCTTGCATTCCGATGAAGGCGCCTTTTTTGCCGAGGTAGCGTTCCCAGCCGAATTTGGCGGCGGCTTCGATGGCGATCTTAGGGGCGGAATCTTTGCCGAGGATCTGTTTTTTGTATTTCTTGGTCTGTTTTTCGAATAATTCCCATGATGGCATGGAAACAACATTTGCGCGGATGTTTTCAGCGGTCAGTTTTTCAGCGGCTTGTAATGCGAGGGAAACTTCGGAGCCGGTTGCTATTAGGGTTATTTCAGCATTCTC
>CAYRJW010000085.1:0-220 GCA_964424715.1 uncultured Rickettsiales bacterium
GCTATAATTTTATTATACTTCAATAAGTTATCTCCTTAATAGTAAGTCCTCCCGTTCCAGTTTTCAAATGCCAGAAGAAGCCTTCTCCAGTACGCAGACCTTGGAAGAAGCCTGAAGTTTTCTAGGTGTTGTGAATGCTAATCAGCGGGTTAAACATTTCTTGTAATCCTGCTTGAACATGAGTAACTTACATAAAAATTCTGGTGATTTTGCGCGGAGC
>CAYRJW010000085.1:230-4463 GCA_964424715.1 uncultured Rickettsiales bacterium
TCTCTCTACTGAGGCTGTGCACTCGTGAGAAAATAAGCGCACAGCTATCTCCAGAGAAAAGTTTGAGGAAAAAACCGATGAAGAAAGTTTGGATTACATATTCTTGGAAAGATAATGAAGAAAAAGACATAGATTTTATTGCTCAACAGTTAGGCAAACATGTCGAAGTAAAACTGGATAGGTGGGTTTTGAGTGCAGGGAAACGCCTTTGGGAGCAACTTGATAATCATATATCTAATCCAAATGAATCGGACGCATGGCTAATATATGCCACACAAAACAGCTTAGGAAGCGAGCCGTGCAAAGAGGAATACGCGTATGCTCTTCAGCGCGCGCTTGATTCCAGAGGTACTAACTTCCCCGTTATTGCATTATTTCCCGCCAGCGTAGAAAATAATCTTATTCCTGCTGGAATAAGAACTCGGCTTTTTGTCAGCCTTTCAGATCCAGAATGGAAAGAAAGAATTGTATCTGCCGTAGAAAATCGCCAACCCAGCATTACTGCTCCCATAGCAGAGCCATATGTTCTAACGCTTCATAAATCAATTGATGGGGATAATGTCATAGAAGTTAGACCGAGAGCAGGCACTTGGTCACCTTTTGTTATGGCTATACCAGCTAATGAAATTGGAGAAAATAATGTGCGGTTGTTGCACGGACCTAAGAATTTAGTGCCGAGCGGAGGCGTCTCTCACAATACATCAGAGGGCGATTGCGAACAACCAGCTGGATGGAAATTTAAGCAGATTGGAAACGAAGCAACACCGACGCAAAGCTATTATTTGTTTTGCAAAAAAATGCCTTCAGAAATTATTTTTGGGCAAGCAACAAGTGAGGAAAAATACAAGGTCACTTTTCATCAAAAAGAAGCGGCCTAAGTTGTTCCAACTTCTTCTGGTTACTTCAGGCTTCTGCGAGAGAAACTTTAAGATGCTGGCACACACCACACCGCCATATATTCAGAATATGCATCCTAGACGGATTACTTTCTAAAGCATTTGAAGACTACCTTTATTGGCAATGGTTTATGGCCTTGCGTTTGGGAATTCCTCGATGTGTTGCAGGCCGTTTCGACCGAAATAGATAGCTCTGCGCCCTGTTATGAAAACTTCATAATGGGTGCAGCCAGCTTCCATGATCCGGCGCAGAAAGGCTTGGTACTGAATCCGGCCTTGCTGAATGTGGGTAATGGCCTGCTTTACTGCCGCTGCATCAAATTGTTCCGGAATAGCAACATTCTCAAAGGTAAGGTCACCCGTATGAACTTCGCCTTGCTTGCCATAGCTGAGTTTCTTTTTACCAACGAGGTCGGCAATATAACGCTCAACACCAGCTTCAGACAGCCTCATCACCACCTCAGGAAAGGTGATCTTCTCTGCCAGAGATAGAGATGTGCATTCTTTGATTACATCAATTTTCATAGGGTTCTCCTTATTTTATACGGTCATTGCCATGGGTCGTTGGTTCCCAGCCATTGGCTGAAAGAAGTTTCTGGATTGTGGTCAGGAAATCTTTACGCTGCGTTTCATCCAGAGCTTTGAAGAAAACATAATCGTTTTCATCAGCAAGCCTTGCCAATTGCGGCACCAGTTTTTTACCAGCCACCGTTAAGGTCAGCCCGACAGAACGGCGGTCACCGCCTTCTGCACGAGTGATAAGCCCGCGTTGCACCAGTCGTTCCGCCATACGTGAAAGCGAACTTTTATCAACACCGATCAGTTGCGCCGCCTGATTAAGCGTGACGCCGCCGCTCTCAAAAAGTGTTCGCAGGCAGACCCACTGAGCCACAGAAATATCGTGGCCAGAAAGCTTTTTCTCGAAACTGCCGGAAACAAAATTTGATAAACACCGCAGCCAATAGCCTAGGTGATCTTCAAGATTACTTGGGTGTTTTGTTTTTCTCATGCTGACAATATAGTTGTATGTACAACAGTTGTCAATGCAATTACAAAAAGATTGTACCAGTATAATTTTTCTGGCCGCAAACTGCGCTAAACCCTAACATTCAAAATCACACGGAGTTCTCCGTCGCCTTCAATTAATATATTACCTCTTACCGATCTTTCTGTGTGTTTCCATCAATATATGCCCTGACATACTTATCCAGAACTGTATTTATATTCTCTTTCCCAACCCTGTTCTCTGAGATATTTGCCACTTCTGCGGTTGTCATTTTCATCAGGCCTTCTGTGGTGGCAACCCAGCTGCGGGAAGAAGAGGCTGTAAGTTCATCTATTATTTTTCGCGTTATAAGTCCGGCATCAGCCATGCTCCCGATAAACCCGTTATATCTTTCTCTGTCTATGGTATCGTTAGATGCAAGCGTACGCATGTATTTTAGCAGCAGCATATCGGGTACATAATGCAGGAATGTATAAAGCTTCTCCACCCCTTGCGAAAATTGCTCCGGATCTTTTGATTTCATCTGCATCAGCCCGCGGTATTTTGTGCCGTACAGATCACCCCTTTCTTCCATAAGTTTAGTAAGTTCCTCTGCCTTGCTTACCTTGCCTTCATCAATATATATTGCATTCATAAGCCCTGCTGCCGCATGGATGTTGTTATCCACCTCCATCACCTTGCCAAGCCATTTTTTTGCCTCATCAAAGCTGCCCATCCCCATTTTGGCTTGGGCGCGCTGCATATAAATGGATATTGCGCTATCCCTCCTTTGTTCAGGTGTCAGCTTTTTGCGCACGATATTATTATATCTTTCCACTATCACATTATCTGCCTGCTGGTATTTCCCCATCATAAACAGGGCCTTTATCTTAGCTGAAACCGCCATGACATTACCCGGATTCTCCTTCAGTAATTTATCTGAAAGCTTCAACGCACCCTCGGCATCGAGTTTGGAAAGCATTATAGTAAGTTTTGAATTATCGTTTATATATGATAGCATTTTTTCCGAAAGCTTTGCCCCCCCAGGCAGCCCTAATATCTTCCTTTCCACCTTGCGAAGCTCTTTATCCCATTTGCGCCTGCCATCATTATCACCCCTACCGTTAGATATTTCTATTCTGTAGGTGCATATTATCTGCTGGTTTTGCAGATCTAGGTCTTCGGTGAATCTGGTCTTTTTATTAAGATCTTCTTTTTTATCAGTAAATTCTTCGGCTTGATCCCATTGTTTTGTATCAACATACAGCTTCGCCAAATCACCTACAAAATATGCATCTTTAGGATATATCTCATGTGCATGCAGAAGTACTTTTTCTTCCTTATCATAAAGTTTCTGCTCCTTATAGACCAGCGCCAGCTGGCGAAGGCAGAAACTATTCTTCCTGTCAAAATTTAAGGCGCTCCTTAAAAGAGATTCCGCCTCGTCATATTTTTCATTTTCCGTAAGGACCCTGGCCTCAAGATATGCCTGTTTTACATCATCCTCGGTCCTGATGATTCTTTCCTGATCGCTCATAGATATGTTCCTGAAATTATTAAACCCCTTGCTTGGGTTTATAAATTATAAAATCGGTAAAGTCAATAGTTTCAATGCCTTAATAAGCATATATAATGTAATGGAATATCGCCTCCCGAAGGGGAGGAAAGCTTTATGAATCAGCCATTGGTAATTGACAAATATCATTTTTTTATATATTGTGAACTTTTCCTATGGGGGTAAGATTGTCCGGATCAAAAAAGCATGTTATCGTTCTGTCCCACGCTGATAGCTGGGGTACGCTGAGTGCCAACAGGGTTGTGAGGCATCTTCACGATAACTACCCGGATGTGGCCATACATCTTGTTGTTTCAACCGCAACAAAGAACAAAGAAGGTGAGATAATCACAAAGCTTGACGATCTTAAAATGTTCCGTGCACTGAAGGAGACTGACCTGTCCGAGTATTTCCGCCGCGTTGATGAGCGATATGAACTTGGTGTTAAGACAGAAGATATGGCCGCAGTGAGTAATTATACCTACAAAGAACTCAGCAAGCGCTATTGCGAGGAAGGCATAGTGCATTATACCAGCAAAGGTGGACCTAAGGGCGGCGAAGAAGTGGCGGCGATATTCAATCAACTGGAGGAACGCGGCATCACACCGGAAGTTGTCTTATCGGTTGATACTATGGCTATCCTGCCAGCAGAGATAACCGGGCGATATCACTGTTTCAGCACACACCCAGGCCCCCTTGATAACATAAAGGTTGAGGGTATGCAGGGAACCGAGCGCTCTCTTGTTCACTGCGTACTTTATGATCATGACGGCGAACCGTTGCCATCAGACCATATT
>CAYRJW010000086.1:0-1245 GCA_964424715.1 uncultured Rickettsiales bacterium
GTTCGGAGGTGATTTCCAGTGTGTATGCCGGTCACCAGTTCGGTTCATATGTGCCGCAGCTTGGGGACGGAAGGGCGCATCTGCTGGGGGAGATAGTGGCACCTTCCGGCGAGACATGGGAATTGCAGCTGAAAGGGAGTGGTAAAACACCATATTCGCGGTTTGGGGATGGCAAGGCGGTACTGCGTTCTTCTATCCGGGAATATCTGGCCTCGGAGGCGATGCATTATCTGGGGATACCGACCACGCGGGCATTGTGCATAATCGGCAGCGATGAGAACGTGATGCGTGAAGGGCTGGAAAAGGCGGCGATGATAACAAGGGTTTCGCCAAGTTTCATACGGTTCGGGCATTTTGAATATTTTACTAATTCCGGCAAGCCTAAGCTGACTCAGCAGCTTGCGGATTATACTATTAACAAATTTTATCCCGAGATAAAGAATGCGACGGATAAATATGAGAAGTTTTTATATGAGGTGGTTTCTTCCACCGCAAAATTAATGGCGAAATGGCAGGCATTCGGGTTCACTCACGGGGTGATGAATACGGATAATATGAGTATTCTGGGGTTGACCATAGATTATGGCCCTTACGGTTTTATGGATGAATATCAGCCGGGATATATCCCTAACCATTCCGATTATTCCGGCAGATATTCTTTCATGAACCAGCCGCAGATAGCTTTGTGGAACCTGCATGCGCTTAGCTATGCGCTTGCGCCGGTTCTGCCGGTGGCAGCTTCTGGGCCGGTGCTGGAATTGTATAAGACCATCTTGATAAATGAATTCACCGAGATCATGCGTAAAAAGCTTGGGCTTTCGGAGAGGCGTAATAATGACAAGAAACTGGTGCAGGACCTGCTGGAAGTATTGGCGGGGTTTGAGGTTGACTACACGATATTCTTCCGCCGCCTTTGTGATTATGCGATAGACGGTGATAATTATGATATTTATGCGCTGTTCAAAAAGCCAGACCAATTCATGGAATGGGAAAAGCGCTATGCAGTGCGACTGAAACAGGAAGGCTGGCCGGCGATGAACAAGGGAAATAATCCCGATAACGCCAGAAGTAAAATGATGAAAAAATATAACCCGAAATATATATTGCGGAATTATATGGCCGAAACAGCCATAAAAATAGCCACTCAGGCGAAGGATTATTCTGAGGTGAGGAACCTGATGAAGTTGCTCAGGAACCCGTATGATGAAATGGAAGGGTTCGAGAATTACGCATCATTCCCACCGG
>CAYRJW010000086.1:1255-4348 GCA_964424715.1 uncultured Rickettsiales bacterium
AATCTATATGTATAAGCTGTAGCAGCTAGTTGGACGGTGGATTATATAAGGTTGGGTCTACCTTATCCTGCCAGTTAGTTTGTGTGGCAGGGGTTGTATCATCGGCGGCGGGTGCGGCGGTCAATTCGGAGGTCTGGTTTATGTAAGCGGTGGCTTTTTCGGGGATGATGGTGCCATCTGCGTTGAATAGCTCCGGCCTTGTTTCTTTTAGTTTCTCAAGCTGTTTCATGGCGAATTCCTTTGGGGTCATACCGGTCATTTCCTCAAATCTTTCCATCTGGTCTGCGGAAGATATTTTTGCGGTAGATCCGGTTTTATTGCCTAAGGCTGCTTCAATGCCCTTTTCCATATCTTTTATCAGAGGTTCCGGGTTTATCTCTATATCGTTTGTCAGGGAGTCATTGGCCAGGCTTTCTTCAGTGACAGGGCGGATGGCCGCATCGGCGCTGTTACTTACTGTGGTTTGCGGTATTTCAACAGGTTGAGCATATGCAATATTGGCTGCGAACAGACCAGGCAGGAAAAAGGACAAAGCCAGTAATTTAAAATTTTTCATTTCTAACTCTTATTTGATTGTGGTATCCATTCTATCATATTTTAAAATTTAGTGAAATGGCAAAAGCGATAATAACAGGCGGAGCGATAAGGGTTGGTAAGGCAATAAGCATTGCGCTGGCCAAGGCCGGGTATGATATCATATTGATATTTAATAATTCTATGTCTGAGGCGCGGGAGGTGGCGGAAATAATAAGGTCAGAGGGCAGGGAGTGTTTTCTTCATAAATGCGATCTTTTCCGAAAGGAAAATATTGATAAACTGTTTGCCGATATAACAAGAAAACATAAGGATGTTACCCTGCTGGTGAACAGCGCCTCTATCTTTGAAAAGCATGGTTTCATGGAAAGTACTGAGCAGATATTTGATTCCCACATGAATATAAATTTCAAGGCACCGTTCTTCCTGAGCCAGAATTTCGCATATTATATAAGCAGGCATGAGGATATAAAGGATGCCGCTATCATTAATATTCTGGACAAGGAAAGCCCAAAACTTCATACCGGACATTTTGTTTATCATCTGACCAAGAATGTTCTGGGTGATCTGACGCAGATGCTGGAAAAAGACCTTGGGCCGCGGATAAGGGTGAATTCGGTTTCGCTTGGGCGCGTATTGCCACCGAAGCAGAAAGATGAAAAACTGGACCTTAGTCAGTATCCAAAACTGAAAGAAGCCACCGATGCGATATTAAGGCTAAGCTCAAATAATTTGACAGGGCAGGATATTGTTATAGAAAGCGACCCGGAGCTTAAAAAATTATGATATAAAAACGAGTTCCATCCTTTTTCTCTCTCCCCTTGCGGGAGAGGACAGATTTTCTTAATGAGCTTGCGAATTTAGAAAATCTTGGTGAGGGGGAATTCGTTACGAACACCTCACCCTAGCCCTCTCCCGCAAGGGGGGGAGGGAATTAAAGAGAGTAGTATTATGATAATAAAAATAAAGAACCTGCACTGCGAAACCGTAATTGGCGTTTACCAGTCCGAAAAAACACAGAAACAGCCATTGGTGGTGAATGTTAAAATTGATTATGATGAGGGGAAATCTCCGATAACGGATAATATTGAAGATGGCATGAATTATCATTTAATAGTTGATAAGATAAAAGAACATATCGAAAGTCGCAATTTTGAACTGGTTGAGCGGGTTGTGGAAGAGGTTGGAGAAATTGTTATGAGTTATAACAAGGTGCGCTCCTGTAAGGTAGAGGTGGATAAGCCCAAAGGGCCGATAGAGTTTATTGATAGTTTCTCGGTTTCTAAGAAGTTTAAACGGTAATTAGTGCTTGAAAAGAAATCTCTTTAGATTATTTATCATCCATTAATTAAAAGTAAGAAAATGGCCAAAAAAACCAAAAGACCTACGAAACAACAGGCGATGGATGCGGTAAAGGTTCTGCTGAGCTGGGCTGGCGATAATCCGGAGCGCGAGGGGCTTATTGAAACACCGAAGCGTGTGGTAGAGGCCTTCAACGAATGGTTCGGCGGCTATGGTGAAAACCCGGAACAGATACTTTCCAAAACCTTTGAAGAGGTGGAAGGCTATGACGAGATGGTGCTGCTTAAGAACATGCGTATTGAATCACACTGCGAACACCACATGGCGCCGATACTTGGATATGCGCATGTTGCCTATATCCCTGATAAGCGTGTTGTTGGAATAAGCAAGATCGCCCGTCTGGTGGATGCTTACTCAAAACGCCTGCAGACCCAGGAAACCATGACCGCGCAGATAGCAGATGCTATCGAAAAAACGCTGAAACCAAAGGGCGTTGCAGTAGTTATAGATGCATATCACCAATGCATGACAACCCGCGGCGTTCATAAATCTGAGACCACTACCGTTACCTCGCAGGTAAGAGGACTATTCCGCAGCGACAAACGTACCCGCGCGGAATTCATGCAGCTTATTGCCGCGGCCAATATCGGGAAATAATCTCCTTATAGGATTTGCTTCTATAAATTAATGTGTTACACTCATCCGGTAAAACAAACGGAGGGGTTATGGCTGGTGGTGATGGGGAAGATATTGTATTCTTTGATCTGAAGGAATGGGCAAAAGCGATTTTGAAAGCAGGTTTGAAAGTAGTGGCAGGGACTGCCATAGCTGGCATGACTATTTTTGGTATCAGAAAATATAATGATAAAGATGTCGCGGATACTGCGGACAAGTCTTTTGCCAAGCCAGGCGATAAAAAGGAAGCCATACTGATAACAAACAAACCTGATAGACTTCAAGGCCAGAAAGATTCATTATATTCAGAAGCGGTTAAAGCGCATGCTTCGGGTGATTATCGCCAGACATTAATCCTGATGAAACAGGTCGATTCTGTTGAGGCGCTTGAGAAAAAGTCAATATTCAATACAAAATAAATTGGCTAAGCCGCCAGATCCCTTATCACCTTATGCAATATTCCGCCCTGTTGGTAGTATTCTACCTCGTTCTCGGTATCGATGCGGCAGATTAGGTCTATCTTTTCTACCTTGCCATCGGCGCGGGTTATCTCGCATTTTACCATTTGTTTTGGTTGCAGGC
>CAYRJW010000087.1:0-3910 GCA_964424715.1 uncultured Rickettsiales bacterium
TGGATGTTAGTAAAGCTCATTAAATTTTTTGTCCTTCTGGTAAAATTATACCCATCAATTTCCATTGCGGAAGATGCTATCTATAATAAATCTGAAAAAGATACGGTGCAGGAAAAATCCACCGAGATGGATAAGATAATGGAAGAGGTGGTGGATAGCGAAAAAGCCGCCGGTGAAACGATCGAAGAGAAGAAAGAGAATATTGAAGAAAGCTTGAAAAAAGCTGAAGAGAAAGTTGAAGAGGTTGAAAAAGAAAAGGCGGAACCTGTAAGAACTAAGATATCTGCGCTGATAAATTCTGGCGGAGAGTTGAAGGTTGAAGGCATTGCACTCAACAAAAAGCTGCTTGGGGAAATTTATGCGGCGCATCATTATAAGACCATCTGGTTCGATGGCATTGAGCCTAACAAGAATTATAAGAAGGCGCTTGAATTCATCAGCCTTGCAGATGAGAACGGCCTTGCGCGCAAGGATTTTAATCATGAGCTGATAACGAAACGGGTTGAGAAGGATGACCGCGATGAGAAATTCACCGCGCGTACCGATGTGCTTATCACCAATATGGTGGCGATGTTAATTAAGCGCGTGGGCAATGGTTATGCGATACCTAAAGAATTAAAACTTCAGACCTATTTCACCAGGCCGGTGAGGGTGACCAATGCCGCTGCTGCATTCGAGGAGTTCTTAGATAGCGATGACAATGAAGAACTGCTTTTGAAATATTCACCAAAACATCCGCAATATCTGCTGCTGCGCGAGGCGCTGAAAAAGGCCATCGAGGCGGCGGGGGACAAAAGGGTGATAACACCGATACCTTATATCAAAGACCTTGTGCCGGGCGATAAGAATTATACCATTTCACAGATAAGGGACAAGATCGGCCTGCGCCGCCCGATAGACCCGAAATTCGATGCGGATGTTTATGATAAGACGCTGGCAGTGAAGATAAGGGAATTGCAGGAGAAGTTCGGACTGCTTGATAACGGCGTTATAAATAAAGAGTTCATCGATACGCTTAATAATCACGATATTGATTCTATATCCATGCTGAAGACCAACATGGAACGCTATCGCTGGCTGCCGGATGATATGGATAAGGTTCGTCTTGAGGTGAATCTGGCCTCGTTCAAGATACATGCATATGATGATGGCAAGGAAGCTTTCTCGATGAATGTCATCGCCGGGAAGGAAGCGCATAAAACTCCGATAATGAGCACCAAGATGTACCAGTTCGTGCTGAACCCATACTGGAATGTGCCAAAAGCCTATTTCCTGCGGAACATGGTAGCGCTGCTGCGCGATGACCCGAACTATGTGAAGAACCAGAATTTCGACCTGATGCGTCTTGAGAAAGATGGCTGGAAGATCATAGAGCAATCATCGGTGGACTGGAATACCGTGAACGCGGATAATTATAATTACCTGCTGCGCCAGCGCCCTGGTAACCTGAATGTTCTTGGCCCGATAAAATTCGCCATCAATAATCCTTATGATATCTACCTGCATTCAACCTCTGAACCGTGGTTGTTCACTAATAAATACCGCGGCTACAGTTCCGGCTGCATACGCGTTGAGGACCCGGTTAAGTTCGCCAACTTCCTGATAGACAAGGGTGATGTTGATATAAAGGAAGAGCAATTCCTGAAATTATATAACGCCTATTATTCCAAGGAAGGAAATATCCTGCCGCAGAAAAAAGAATATAACGATAAATATTTCAAGTTCAAAACACCTATAGCTATTTACACAACCTACTTCTCGGCGATAGCGGATGAGGATGGTTCAGTGGATTTCCTGGACGATACTTATGGGCTGGATCTGGAGCATTCTAGGGCGCTGGGGTTATAATACTCGTTTTTGGCTCTTTTCATGCTGATCAAATATAGAAGCAACTATCTCAGGCCCAAAGGATTTTAAAGCAAGCTTTGCTTGATTTAAGGCCATTTTGACCAATATATTCTTTAAGTCGTCTTTTGTTTCAGCGCTATTTAGAACATTACCGGATACATTGATATTTTCTCTTGTACGGGTGGAAGGTTCTGCCGGATTTATATTGAGTCTGACATCTTTAGAGAAACCAGCCTTATCAAATAGATTTTTAAATTCTGATGCCAGCTTCTCAACATCGGCCGGAAGCACGATAGATCTGCCAGTGCTTGGTATGATCTTCTGGGATGCAATAAGATCTGAAAAATTAACCTCAAATGCTGTTATTTGAGTGCTGCTGGTTACATATATTATATCCCTTTCCAGTAATATCTGGCGCTCACTTAAAAAATGAGTTTGTATGGACTTTAAATGCCCTTCAATTTCCTTAGCAATAGTGGATGTTCTTTCGTTCATATTTTTCCTGTTATATATTATTTATTCCGTAAACTCAGCTTTCGGGTATTCCGATCTTACTTTTTCAATATCGGCAGAGGAAGGGTTTTCGCCTTCGCCGTAGGATATTATTTTTCCATATTTGGAATAATCGCAGGGAACAGCTTTTTTAAAATCATGCCGGAGCTTTTCAACATTACGCTTATCAGCCAATAGATATACCCAGAACAGCAAACCATCATCCCGTTTAGCGTGGCACAGCATTATGGCATCGTTCTTATCGAGTTTTACTTTTTCGGTGAATTTCATCAGTAGATTTTATACCCTGATATTTTTATAGAGCAAATTTTTAGTTATTTCTCCAGATCTGGTGATTTTGGAGTATATGCAACCGCACTAGCTCCAGTTTGCTTAGCGCCCAATATTTGGTTCCTAGCCTCATTTAATGTTTCAATATAGTCTTGGGCTTTTTCAGGGTCATGGAGGGGGTATTTATATAGTTCTATAAAATCAAAAAGCTCTCTAACATTCTGGTGAGCCTTGTCAGGAGATTGAAATTTTTCTAATGCGATGTCATATTGAAGTTTAGCTATATCAGATCTTATTCTAATATTCTCTGCAAGGCCACCTATTGCATTTTTTATCTCATCCGGTTGAAGTTTTACTAGAGAGGTTACTTCAGAAAAATGAGATATATCGCCGAAAGTTTTATTTTTTGCCTCTACTTTAGATAAGCCATAATATGAAGTATAAAGATTATATATATCTTCTACTACACTCCCTAACGGAATTTTTTGTGAATCTAAATTTAATTTTTCTTGCAACGGTTTTAGGATGTCTTTATTCAATGTTTCGTTTACCATAAATTATAAAACTCCAATTTGTTCTTACTGGATTATACCATAAAAAGGTTAAGAAAGTGTTAAGGAGTTTGCATGAATTTGAGCTTTGATGCCAATTCATTGATTTGTATTGATAAATAGTAAGGGTGCTGGGCAAAAATGGGTTGATTTTGGGTTAAAAACGAGGTTTTTTTTAGCGAAAATCATTATTAAATTCCCTCTCCCTTGAGGAGGGAGGGCCAGGGTGATGGACGGGGATCATTGAAATTCCGGGCAGCGTGGTTTGTGGGCCGGGAGTTTTAATAATGCCCGTCCGCTTCACCCTCACCAATATTTTCTAAGCTCTCTGCGTTCGCTAAGAAAATATGTCCTCTCCCCTCAAGGGAGAGGGAAAGTATGTGGGTATTTCTAATTTTTACTTATAATTCCTAAGTTCTTCAGTTCCTAAGTTCGTAATCCGCCTTCGCTAAGAAGCTGTGGCGTGATGACAGGTTTTTTAAATTCGCTATGCTCATTAACAAAACCTAGTCAGTTGGGCTAGCCCATAGTTTTTAACCGACAGCATTCCGATGTTTTTGGTTAGATATAAGACTCCTCAACCTCATATTTTACCCAAAGGAATTCGCAAGCCATGTGTAACGGTTCTTCCGACCATCCGCCAAGAGATCGTAAGGGTAGTTACAAATGGGCTTGATATGTTGCGCAACGTATCTGTTTAAGCCGATTAGTTTGAGTATAATGGGGGA
>CAYRJW010000088.1:0-1617 GCA_964424715.1 uncultured Rickettsiales bacterium
GTGCTGATAAATACAAAGATATACTCGCAACCCAGATGGATGCTGTAACAAAAATAAAATTATCCGACTACCATTTCAACTCCGGCCGCAGCAAGGAATTCTCGGCACGGGCCGCGAGGAAATTATATTTAGAGCTGGTTGATTAACTTACTGCTGCTGTCCGCCGCCTGTTACCTGCTGGCGTTCGCGCAGCATTTCCTGCATCAGCTGTTCCTGTGTTTGAGGTTGCTGAACCTGTTGAGGTTGTTGCTGCATATATTGTCCCTGTTGTCCTTGGTATTGCTGCCCCTGATATTGCTGATAGGGTTGCTGTATCATTTGCGGTTGAGCTGGCTGTTGCGGGGCGTAAGTGCCGTAGCCGGGCTGTTGGTAATTTGCCTGTGGCGCCGGAATATTATTTGGCACTACCGCGGCAGAGTTAGGATCCCTCATCTGGAAATTACCCTCATAGGTACGGCCGGTCGGTTGAAGGATCACATTAATTTCACTAGGATATTCTGCTACAGAGCCGGTATACATATCATACAGATACGGGAAGCCCAGCAGCAGCACGTTCCCGGTAGACCACCAGTTCATGCCATACTTCGCATCGACCGTGCCGTTGCCGTATCCCGGTGCCTGACATTCTATTTTCAGCGTCGACATTGATCTGTTAACCTCAACAACGCCTGGGGTTCTTACATTTATATTAGTGCTTTTGTTGGCAAGCGTACAATCTGCACCCTGCGGGGTCGAGTTTATTTTAATCTGCTGTGTCTGGCCGGATTTAATGGTTGCGCATGAGGTTGCAAGAGAAACAAGAACCAGAGAAAGAAGTATTTTTTTCATAAATAAATTCCTTTTATACACCATAAATTACCTCTCCCCTTGCGGGAGAGGGTAAGAAGGAAATGGTAGCATATTTGGTATAAAAGAGAAAGATAATTAAACATTGAAACGGAAGTGGAATATATCGCCGTCTTTCACCACATATTCCTTGCCGTTCACCGCCATTTTGCCCTTTTCCTTACAGCCGGTCTCGCCGTTGAGGGCGATATAATCTTCTGTTTTAATAGTTTCGGCGGAAATAAAGCCTTTTTCAAAGTCAGTGTGGATAACGCCTGCGGCCTGCGGTGCGGATGAATTTTGCTTAACCGTCCACGCATGCGCCTCTTTCGGCCCTATAGTGAAGAAGGTCGCCAGCCCAAGCTGCTTATAGCCAAGTTTTATTATCTTGCTTAAGCCTGTCTCGGAATAACCCAGAGATTCCATGAATTCCTTTTTTTCCTCATCACTTGCAAGCGTTGCTATCTCCTCCTCGATACGAGCGCATATCCTGGCGCTTGGGGAATTCTTGGCTTTCGCCATTTCCTCAACTTTCTTGGAATGGTCATTGCCGGAAGATACTTCATCCTCATTCATATTGCAGACATACATTGCCTGTTTCGTGGTCATCAGCTGCAGCATCTGGTAATATTTTTCTTCTTCTGCATCTTTAGGTTTATAGACCACCGCCGGTTTACCTTCGGCAAGAAGCGGCAGAATTTTCTGCACTAATTCAAGCGTTAATTTTGCTTCCTTGTCATTCTGGCGTGAGCGTTTATCAAGGTTCGGGATACGCTTTTCCAGCGATTCCAT
>CAYRJW010000088.1:1627-3571 GCA_964424715.1 uncultured Rickettsiales bacterium
CGCAAGGATAAGCTCAGTTTCAATTATCTCCGCATCGCGCAGCGGGTCAACCGTGCCTTCAACGTGAATGATATCCGCATTCTCAAAACAGCGCAGAACATAAACAATAACATCCACCTCGCGTATGTGAGAAAGGAACTTATTCCCCAGCCCTTCACCCTTCGATGCACCTTTTACAAGCCCCGCAATATCAACGAATTCCAGCTGATTAGGAATTATCTTCGCACTACCCGCCACCTTCGCAAGTTTCTCTAAGCGGTCATCAGGAACCGCAACCTTGCCCACATTAGGCTCAATGGTACAGAACGGATAATTCGCCGCCTGCGCCGCCGCTGTTTGGGTTAAGGCATTGAAAAGGGTTGATTTTCCTACATTAGGCAGGCCGACTATACCGCACTTGAATGACATGATATTATGTGTTATATTGCTAAAACAAAAGCTTACTATCAAACACTGGCATAAATGTCCAGAACTTAAGGGGGGATAAATGAATACGTTAGCACCAACGAAAGATTTTATCAAAACAAACGCATGGAAATCTTTTCCTGAGCCATTGAAAAATGTTGTGGTGGGTATTTTAGAAAATGCCAAAAAAGAATATAACGAAGAAGTTGATGATGCTAAGGAAAGTTTCAAGGGAGGAAATGGTAAGATCCCTAGGAATAGATTTATAGAAGAGGAATTGGAAACCCTTGAAACGAAAAAAGCAGCGGTAAAGTTAGTTATACAAACTCATTTCAATATTGAATCTCAGCAAGGGCTTGTTTGGGACGGCTTACAACACGTAAATGCTCTTCCTTATTCCTTTAGGGATTTATCACTAGGTTCTCATAATATGGGAAAAATTATTGATATTAATGAGGCGATTAAAAAAGTAAGTAGATATGATGAACTTCATCCAAAAACAAAATATAAAGAAAACAATGACGGCCTATTAAAAATTCTGAAATCTGCAAGCGATATTTTTAATGCTGCCGAACAAACCGCAGACAAAAATATGGAAAAAGAGAATATAAAAGGCCAGAGAGGGGTTAGTTAGAATAAACTCATTTCGGCTCTGTCATATCCTTAGCCACAACCCATTTATCAAAATCATCAGCTTTAACTAAGCCTAATTCCAGCGCTGATTCTTTCAGGGTCAACCCTTTCTTATGGGCGTTCTTGGCTATCTTCGCTGCGTTATCGTAACCGATATGAGTGTTCAGGGCGGTAACTAACATTAAGCTTTGCGCCATTAATTCGCTGATGCGCTCTTTATTGGCCTCAATTCCTACAACGCATTTATCGGTAAAACTTCTTGCGCCATCGGCAAGTAGGTTGATGGATTGTAATAGGTTATATATCATCACCGGTTTGAAAACATTCAGCTCAAAATGGCCGTTGCTGCCGCCTATGGTGATGGCAACATGGTTGCCCATTACCTGTGCGGCGATCATGGTGAGTGCTTCACACTGGGTCGGGTTTACTTTGCCGGGCATTATGGAGCTGCCGGGTTCGTTCTCAGGCAGGGAAAGTTCACCAAGGCCGGAGCGTGGGCCGCTGGCCAGAAAGCGTATGTCGTTAGCTATCTTCATAAAGCTGGTGGCGATTGTGTTCAGCGCGCCGCTGGCTTCAACTATGGCATCATTCGCGGCCAGTGCTTCAAATTTATTCGGAGCGGTAATGAATGGCAGGCTGGTTAATTTCGCAGCTTTCTCGGCGAATTTTTTGCCGAATTCTTTTTTGGTGTTGATGCCGGTTCCAACTGCAGTGCCGCCTTGGGCAAGCTGGTATAATCTCGGCAGGGTGTTCTTTATGCGCTCTATCGCATATTCCACCTGCGTAACATAGCCGGAGAATTCCTGTCCGAGCGTCATTGGCGTTGCATCCTGCGTATGGGTGCGGCCTATCTTTATTATATCTTTAAATTCTTTTGCTTTGGCATCCAGCGCTTTGTGCAGGATA
>CAYRJW010000089.1:0-3455 GCA_964424715.1 uncultured Rickettsiales bacterium
TTCCCAGAAGATGAATTTGATATAAAAATATTTGATACCACTCCTCAAGCCCTTGAAAATCTGGGCTTTAAACGCGGACTCAAAAGAATTGACAAAGATTATGTAAAGCAGGAATATAAAACGACGGAACTGGAGAGAAAAAAAATATTAACACCGCAAACCCTTACAGAAACACCCTCGCTGATAATCGTGGAAATAAGAGGCTATGTCGCCGGAGATACAAATGTTCATAACCTTGCAACGGATTGGATGGGCGCGGATGTTCAACCGGCGGTAAGATCGGCAGATGAATCTATTCCGATATTATCATATTCAAGAAGCTTCACTCAGATATCAGCCCTTGAGAGAACTAATATTTTCAAAAAAATGAAATTACCTTATGCACAAATGCATAAAATAACCGATGGTGAAGATGACATTAAGATAGCCTTTGACCTAACCAGAGAACTTATAGGATTTTCTGAGAACCTTAGAAGCGATCCGAAAAAAGCAGATATAACTGGCAAAGGGATACTATAAGCTTATATTTTTGAGAATATGAAAAAACTATATTTAGAAGGCCTAATAGAAAAAGACCTGCAGGATGCAGTGGTTGTAATGGGCAAGTTCAATGCCCTGCATATAGGACATAACAAGCTTATAACAGAGGGCAGAAAGGAAGCCACAAAACTTGGGAAACCGCTTTGCGTGTTAACATTCAACCCAGGGCCGGATGAGTTTTTCTCAGAAGGATATGCGGAAAATGAAAAGGCAATAATGCTCGCTAATTTTGAGCAGCGGAGCAAGTTATTTGAAAAAATGGATGTGGATGCAGTGGTCTTCATCAAGTTCGATCTGCCATTTTCGAAATTATCACCGGAGGAATTCGTTAAAGATTATCTGGCAGACAAAATGAAAATATCTCATTTGCTTACAGGCGATGATTTTCGCTTTGCCCATAAGCGTATGGGCACAGTGCAGGATATGAAAGACCTAAGCGGAAAATATGGGTTTGAGTATAGCGCGCTTGAACAGGTTCTGGATGAGGAAAAGGCAGAAAGAAGTTCTTCTACCACAATAAGGACCCTGCTTCTTACCGGTAATGTAAAAAAGGCAGGAAAGCTGCTGGGCCGAAAATTCGCCATCGCTGGCACTGTGCAGGAGGGCCACAAACTTGCCGGGCCTGTGCTGGGTTATCCTACGGCCAATATTGATACCGGCTCGTATGCGCCGATGAAAAATGGTGCTTATTATTGCCTTGTGGAAATAGATGGGGCGATACATGATGCGGCGTGTAACTACGGAGTAAAACCAACTCTTGAAACCAACGAAACTAAACCGTTGCTGGAAGTACATATACTGAATTATAATGGTAATCTTTACGGCAAAGAAATTTCAGTTGAGTTTTGTGAATTTATAAGAGAAGAGATGAAGTTCGAAGACCCCAATAAATTTGATAAATTAAGAGCGCAGATAGAAAAAGATATTGAATGGGTAAATAAATATAAAGAGAGTATGACCAAAGAAAAATATACCGGAACAACAACAAAACTTGAAGGCGTCCTTGAAAGATAAAAACATCAATTCTGCTAAAAACCTTGAGATAGGCTCCCTGGCAGCGATATTATGCATGCTGGTAGACCAGATACATAAATTCGTGATGCTTGAGGTTTATGGGTTTGAGAAGCTTGCTGAACCGTTGAAGATAACGGAATTCTTTAATCTGGTGATGGTGTGGAACCGGGGGATAAGTTTCGGGATGTTCCAGGGGATGGAATATAGCAATTATTTTTTCATGGGATTAACGGTTGTTATAATACTTGCCATCTTCGCGATGATAAAATATTCAAAACATAAATATGAGGTGATCGCCTTCGGGATGATAATCGGCGGCGCCTGCGGCAATCTTATTGACAGGATAAGGATGGGCGCAGTGGCGGATTTCTTTGATGTTCACTATAAACAGCACCACTGGCCGGCATTCAATATCGCTGATTCTTGTGTTTTCATCGGAGCTGTTATATTGATAGTCTGTTCGTTATTTAAAAGAGATGCTAGTGCTGGTGCTAGTGTAAGGATAAAAAGTAAAGGGATAAAAAATGAAAAATAGTTTTTTACTGCTGCTGGTACTGTTACTAACCTCCTGCACGGCTGCGGATTTCAGGAAATCTATAGGCGTTGACCGCCCTGCTCCGGATGAATTTCTGGTTCAGCCACGCGAAAAATTAAAGATACCGGAAGCCGCCATTGCGCTGCCAGACCCGGAGAAAAAACCGGAAAGCGGCCTTGAGGCAAGCAAAAATGGCAGGGAAGCACTTTTTGGTGAATCAGTTGCGAAGAATACTACCCCGGCCTCAGCAGCAGAAAAAGCTTTAATCTCCAAGGTCGGCGCCGATAAGGTTGATGACAGCATCAGAAGAACTGTTGAAAAAGAACACAGGGAAAAGACCGGCGTATTTGGCACTGAAAGAGGCGGTACGCTGGAATCTATCCTTGATCCGTTCGGTTATAACGAACCTGTTGACCCGGTGGTGGATGCAAAGAAAGAAAATAAACGCATAAGGGAAGCACTAAAAAAAGGTAAGAAGATAGACCCTTCCAAGGTTAAGTCTATAGAACCTGCCAAGGAAAACTGGTAATTTTCTTCCCCCTCGCCCCTTGGGGGAGAGGGAGGGGTGAGGGGTTCGTGCCGATGGTCACCCCACCAAGATTTTCTAAGTTCATTACATTCACTAAGAAAATCTGTCCTCTCCCCCCTAGGGAGAGGGAAGTATATTGGGTTAGGAAAATAATTATGAGATACGAAAATTTTGATCTGGTTAAAATATCCAAAGGTGATCTTGATATTGAGATAGACCTGAAATATGGGACCGCCGATAATTTTACCGGGAAAAAGGTCTACCAGAACCAGTTCTGTTACCTGCACACCGAAGCGCTGGAAAAATTCAAAAGGGCTATCGAGATAGCCAAAAAGCTCGGTTTCAGATTCAAGATATTCGATGCATATCGCCCACAGGAAGCACAACAGATATTATGGGACCATACACCGGACCCGGATTTTCTGGCTGACCCGGCAAGGGGTTCCGCTCATTCCAGAGGTGTTGCGATAGACCTGACGCTTATATATAGCAGTGGTAAAGAGCTTGATATGGGGACAGAGTTTGATGCGTTCACCCCCCTCTCCTATCATGCGGTGACTGAACGGATATCTATTGAGGCCCAGAAGAATAGAGTTCTATTACTAGGTATAATGTCTGCTGCAGGATGGGATTTTTATAAAAATGAATGGTGGCACTATCAGTTATTTGATGCAAAGAAATACCAGCTTATCTCGGATAAGGATGCTAACACTGGAATAATGTGATATTATCTTTTTTGTGTCATTCCCGCGAATGCGGGAATCCAGCCTACCGCGCCTTACCAAAAATAGTCAGAGTTATTCTATAGCAAATAAATCTCCTGTATGGATTACCGCA
>CAYRJW010000090.1:0-3375 GCA_964424715.1 uncultured Rickettsiales bacterium
CTTCACCGAATATGGCTTTCGCAAGCTCTATGGCTCTTAAATGTCCCTGGTCATCAGGTTTATCAAGTCCGTCCGGCGCACCTATCATTAATTCATCAAGATTATCTTTGAACTTCTCTTTTAATTTACGCGCCATTATATCAGTAGCAGTTATATAACCTACATTTCTACCAAAAATATTTTCATATTGTGTCATACCAGCTTTAGAATGTGGGGTAACAAGTGTTACACTATCAAGGCCTGATGCAGCCAGAAGTTTTGGCACTAATGCATTGGCAACGGAAGTAAACCTATCTTTATCAGATCTGTCCTGTCTCATATATTCCATATATGGGAAGATCGCGTTTACCGTCTTCACTCCATACAATTTAAGAGTATCGATTGCTTCGCAGGCATAGAATAGATTTTCAGCACAAGGAGTGCCAGTAGACTGGATCACCGCTACAGTGCTGCCCTTCAGCTTTTCCAAATTACTATCATAGTTTTTCTTGTCAAAAGGAAATGGTTCAGTGAATTCAGCGCCAGCTGGGAAAAGCCCCATACTTACAGGTAGTATCTGCTCTGGATTGAGTTTTGCCGAAAGACTATCTATAAGAATTTCAGACAGCCCAGGCTGAAATAATACAAAACTTTTTGTTCTATTGTTCATTACTACCCCCACTATATAAAAACCCTAGTTAACCCTATAATACCTTAGAATTGGTTAAAAAAGCGTTAACAGAGAGTAATTTATAATAAATGTTGCATTTTAGCAATGATTTTGTTATTTTTATGACCGTTAATGGTTCCTTAACCTTTTTGTGATATAGTTTGGGGGAACGCCAGCGGAATTTTTAACTTTGGGGGGATATGGGTAATATTACAAGAAAAGAGCTTGCATCAATATTGGCAGAAAAAGGTTATCATCTTGATGATATACCAGAGGATCTGACGAGGCTAAGCCCCCTTACAACAGATCTGTACCAGTTCACAATGTCAAAGGGGATGTTTGACAATTATGATGTTGGTACACAGGAGGAGATCATAAATTCTCTTATTGCCGCTCAAAAAAAGTTTGAGCAGGGACTTCATCCCGAGGAATCCACAAGAAACATAGATACTGGCATAGCTGCCCGTGAGGCCTCATATTACCAGCACTGGCGTGATCCGGCATTTAAGAATGCGAATTATTCGGTCGTCGTTGGCACGGAAAAGGTCATTGAGTTCATAAAGAACTTTGAGTTTTTAGATGATGACATAAATTTCCTGAGAACTTTAGAGAAAAAAGGCAGGAAACTATTCACGGAAGAATTTTTAAGTTTCTTAAAAAATACCCCTCTAAAACTTGATGTTGACATTCTTCCTGAAGGTACTATCCAAACCACCTCAGGCACAACCGTAAGAGTAAATGGCCCTACTTATCAGGCACAGATAATTGAATCTGCAGTATTAGCTTTGATGAATAAAGATTCAAAGATCGCTACCCGCGCCTCCCTGATCCATACAGCGGCGGATGATGAGCCAGTTGCTGCTTTTGGTTTACGCAGGGCCGCAGAGATCGCCGGCGATGGCGCAAGGGCCTCTTATATAGGCGGCTGTTCAGTAATAGCGGATCTTGATGCCGGCAGAAGGTATGGCATCCCCGTTACCGGAACCATGGCACATGCCTTTATAATGAACTATCAGCAAGATGGCGTGCCTAATATAGAAACAGAGCTTTTAGCATTTAAAAAATATCTTATATCACAGCCAATGAATACAGTATTACTGGTTGATACCTACGACACAAAACAAGGGATCAATAATGCTATCAAGGCTAGTATTGAGGTAAACGCTGCTATTGATCTGAGGATAATACCTGATCTTAAAAATATAGATCTGGATGGCGTCAGGCTTGATTCCGGCGACACGGCAGAATTGGCTGATTATGCCTGGTATGCCTATAAGAAGTTTGAAGAAGCTAAAAAAACGCATCCGGAATTATTTAAAGATTCCAAGATATTCGTTACCAATGATCTTGATGAGGAAAAAATACTTGAGATCAAAAAAATACTTCAGGAAAGAAGTATTGCCGAAGATAAAAAAGACTTCCCAAAGATTTGTGTTTGGGGCGTTGGTACAAAACTACAGAATCCCGGCCCGCTTCAGGGTGGTGTTTACAAGGTTGCTGCTTACGAGAAAGATGGCGAGGTGGTTGGCACCATGAAAGTTGCCGGTGTTAATGAAAGTGACCCGGCATTGCCTTCATATAAAGCTTCTATCCCCGGCGAAAAGCTTGATATTTTAAGGCTCTGGAATAAGGGTAAGATAGTTGCCGATATAATAATAGATCATAATTTCGGAATTGATGAATTGCTGAAAAACGGCAAGGGAATAAACCTTCATGACAATAAAACCGAAGTGATACTTCCTGAGTTCGATAAACACGAGACCCTTCTAAAATCCGCATTCAAAAGAAATGATAAAGGTATTTCCGAGTATGTTTACCAGGAACCTGAGAAGAAGAAATTATATAATGGCAGAATGGTAACCAACCTTGAAAAGGTCAGAGAATACCATATCCAGCAAAAAATGGCTTACCCTGAAAAGGTAATTGAAATTAACAGCAAGGTCAAACCTACTGTTTTAATTGATCCAAGGATACAGAAACATAGATTGGAAATAATCGCAAAGACAAATTCTGAACTTCAGCCCGATAATGAAATTACAGGAGATCTGAGCGCGAAAGGAAACCAAAAAGAAATTAAAATCAACTAAAGGAGAATAATCATGGCTGGATATGTTGAAATTGATGGGTTGAAGACAGCGATTATAAATTATATAGTGGACCCGCAGAAAGGATTCCATGCTTTTGGTATGCCAGTTGAAAAAGGCGGAGTACTGTGGGTTCCAAATGGGCATGAGGTTGTCGAGCCTATAGGGAAGCTTGTAGAAGGAACAAGAAATGGGATATTCATAATAAGTAATGACCACCATCCGGAAAATCATATCGCTGATATGAACAACCACCCTGGTGTTGTGGAGTTTCGTGGAAAAAAGCTGAAAGAAATGGGTGAAGATGATAAAACCTGGATTCAAAGTCCGGTAAAATTACCTTTCTCGGAACTGGTTTTCGATAATAAGGAACAGATAATAGGTGTACTGGATACGGATGGCAAGCGAATCAGGAAAGTTGAACTTAAAACCATTGATGGTAACGCTCCAACCCTTGAAGATAAGGGGCGTGTGACAAAAGTCACCGATGAGTTCCTGCCACATACATTACAGGAAATAACAGGCTCAAGTACCCAGGCTTTATGGTCAACACATTGTGTGCAGGGTAAGGAAAGTGCGCGCATGGACGATGGCCTGAATCTACCGAAGCCGCTAATGGAAGCTTTAGATGCAAATCTTACA
>CAYRJW010000091.1:0-3022 GCA_964424715.1 uncultured Rickettsiales bacterium
ATGTGCTAATTTGGAATTTGGGTTATTAAATGATATAGATTATTATATCGGGGTAATGCACCCGCTTATCTGGAAGGCAGTATTTGAAGATTCTGGCTGGAAGGTAGAATTCCTTGGCAACGCAAAACGTATTGATGGCGGCGATAAAGTGGTTGCCGCAAAAATGCCGGTATCGTTCCAAATTCTTGCAAATGTGCGGAAAGTTATGGGTTTTCGTTATCCTGTGCTGCAAATGCCTGGATTGGAAAATTCCCTTGCTGTGAAGGTGGCATAAACATGGCTACTAAAGAAAAAACCAAAGAATCAGTGAAGTTTATCCTAAAAGGTTTGTTTTACCTTTCACGCGAAGCTGAGGCATCAGAGTTACCTTCAATACGCAATCTTTTATTAACAGTTATGGACGATATTACCGGATGGGCAGATAACCATCCGGAAGGTTTAGAAATTTCATCAACTAAGATTATTACAAATAGCAGCTTTCTTGCTGCTATTGAATTTATATCTAAATTTGCTGCAATCAAAGATGAACAATTAAAAAAAGAGATTATAGAAGAACTTAGAAAAGTTGATGAAAATGCTTCTGGAAATATTAGGATATTTCCTTTTAAGCATCATTAAGAACTAGCCAGGGAGAAAAACCTTAATGGCGCAAAAGTATAATAACAACCCACCATTTATTGCTTTATTATAACTTATTTGCCCTTTTCTATAAGATAAGTTCAATAACGGCAGAAATATCGGCATTATTACCGGCATCAACTTAATAGTTTACATCTGTAATAACCTGATATATAATGATTATACCTAGTATAAACATCGGCACTATTATGGAAGATATATACGAATATATTGATTCGCCATCATCTATGGAGCCCCTGCTGCCAGAAGAAGGTACACGTGACCTTGAAGACCGCGTGGGCGACCTTTTAAAAAAGTCCAGCAGTCTTGCCGGACGTCTCCATAATGAAGTAGCAACAAGCATTGGCACATTAGTACGCTCTATGAATTGTTATTACAGCAACCTGATTGAGGGGCATAACACCCATCCCAGGGATATTGACCGCGCCCTTAAACAGGATTATTCCCTTGATACCAAGAAACGGGCTTTGCAGCTCGAAGCTACTGCCCATATTACCGTTCAGGAAATGATTGATAATGGAAAAATACCAGCAAGTATCGTATCATCTGATGCTTTGTGCTGGATACATAAGGAATTTTGTTCCCGCCTTCCTGATGAATTATTATGGGTGGAAAATCCTGATACCGGTAAACGCATACGAATTGAGCCGGGGAGTTTACGAAATGGTGAAGTTAAGGTTGGCAGCCATATTCCGCCTATAGCATCATCACTGCCTAAATTCCTTGAGCGTTTTGAACATGCTTATGACCCTGCAAGGCTTTCGCAGGTAGGGCAGGTTATTGCGGTTGCCGCTTCCCACCATCGCCTGTTGTGGGTGCATCCATTCTATGATGGGAACGGCAGGGTAACGCGCCTGTTTTCCCATGCCTATTTGAAGAATATCGGCGTTGGCAGTAGTTTATGGTCGGTGTCGCGGGGGCTTGCACGTTCTGCCAATACATATAAATCACTTCTTATGCAGGCAGATATGATTCGCCAGGGAGATTTAGACGGTAGAGGCAATCTGACTGCTAAAGGCTTAAAGACATTTTGCCTGTATTTTCTGGAAACCTGTATTGACCAAGTTGATTATATGGCTTCAATCCTTGAGCCTTCAGAATTATTAATCCGCATGGAAATCTATACAGAAGAAGAAATCCGCGCCGGACGCTTGTTAAAAGGAACATTTTCATTACTTAGGGAAGCTCTGCTTGCCGGTTCATTCGAACGTGGCAAGGCAACTTCTATTACCGGCTATCAGGATAGGCAGGCACGTAAAATCCTATCCAGTTTAATTGAGAAGGAAATGTTAGTTTCTGATAGCCCTAAAGGTGCTGTAAAACTTGGCTTTCCGATTGATGTTGTAGAGCGCTGGTTCCCAAAATTATATCCTATTGCTTAGAAATCTTATATACATAAACTGTTTAATCCCCTGGTATCCGACCCTTTCGCTGATGTATATCATCATAAAGGTCAAGAAGTTCATCAAGCACCAGGCCAATAAGTTTTTTACCTGAGCGGCGCGGCCAGTCCGTCCATTTTTCTATCTCACCAGCCATACGGCTCTTGAGGAGAGTATCTTCGTTTTTGCCGCTTACTAAAGATAAACCAAAGTCCTGGTTATGCTTCCATAATTTCTTTTGTTCACGCGTCAGGTATTTGGTTCCGGCAGCACGCATTGCTTCTGTGCCACCCATAAGGGTGTTAACCAGTTCAAAATCATCCTGCATATCCAGATATGCAAGGCTTGGCGTGGCAACAGTAGCTTTTCTGAGTGCCTTAACGCTAGTTTAGGCTATAATATTTACCATAACCACAAAACCAAAGGAGCAGATAATGCAACTAGAGAAGCTAATGTTTACGAGCAGTTTTTATCAATATTCAGGTGCAGGGCGTATTTCTATCGCTCGTGGTGCACCGCGAGGTATGGGCGGATTCAAAATCTACCGCAAACTTAATCCAGGATCATGGTTTCACGATGCAGAATTTTATAATAATCAACAAGCCTTCCAGGAAAAGTATTTTAATGAAATATTAAAACCACTCAATCCAAAACAGATCTGGAACGAATTGCAAGATTTGGTAGCCGGACAAGGGCATCCGCCAGTATTACTGTGCCATGAAAATATCAGCAAACCAGGACAATGGTGTCACAGGCGCATGGTATCGCTCTGGTTTGAACAGGAACTTGGTATTGTTGTGCCTGAAATGGTTATGCAGCCAAAACCAGCCAAGCAGAAAGAACCATCATTATTTGATTTTGCTTAAAATATGGAGCGGCTCCAGGGAATTGCACCATGCCACGGAAGGGGTGCTTCCGCGTCCTCTGAAGGTCGCCGCGTAAGTGGCTATAGTTAATTAGATTAATTTCCGTCTGTTTGTACATCGTCTTTTTAGTTTTGC
>CAYRJW010000092.1:0-2996 GCA_964424715.1 uncultured Rickettsiales bacterium
ATCGTTTTTATCTTTTTTTACGTCAGCAACGTTTTGCGGAAGCAGTAGATACAGGTTTAAAGGTTGAAAAAACCGGCTGTCTGGATGTTAAAGGGCAGGGGTTTTTGCTTGAAGCAATGCTGCGCAGCGATCAGGATATCACCATTATAAAAAGCCGCCTGGCAAAGATAGAGCGGCATTTAAATAAGGCCGGTCAGGTAAGCCCATATATTGAGGTGATAAAACTGCGTCTGCAATTACTTGATGATCCTGCTGCACGCGGGCAGATGATAGAAAACCTGCGACCGCATGTGAACCATTCTCAGGCTCCAGCGGAGCTGCTTTATTTTTATGCCGGGCTGATAGCGCATGATGATATGGCAGCAGCAAAAACTTATGCAGTGCGTGCGCTCGCGCTGGAACCTTTCCATCCTGATGCAGGTCGCTGGGAGGAAGATAAGGAACTGGCATTGCTGAATTTTGAATATGCCGGGCTGTTCATTCCCAAAGAGCATGAAGGCGGCGCATGGCCCACCCCGACACAGATGAAATTGTTGGAGGTGATTTTCCTTACGCCTGATAATATACTTGCAGAGCGCTGGAACTCTTTCACCGGGCAACATTCCCTGTATGCGCTGGAAGCCGGCGCTGCCCGCTTATTACCGCTGGTATATAAAAAACTCAGCCGGGTTCTTGCAAGGAATGAGATTTCTGAGGTCGATCTTTTAAGCGGCATATGGAAAAAAAGTTATTTTGAGAATGCGCTGAGAATGAAGGATGTTCTTAATGTTATACAGAAACTTGAAGATGAAGGTGTAAAAGTTATCTTACTTAAAGGCATGGCAAATGCACTGGCTTTGTATGATGATCTCGGCTCGCGGCCGATGTCGGATATTGATATCTTGATACCGCCTGCGCAGTTACAGCAGGCGGATACCAGGCTTCGTGCAATGGGCTGGTTATGCAAGCACGCTATAAGCCAGAGCCGGTTGCGGTTCTGTTATGCCGTTACCTATCATCATCCCAATGGCACTATCATAGATGTGCACTGGCGCCCATGCGAGAATCTGAACTCTGATTTTTATGACCCTGCGGATATCGGGGAACTTAATCATGTACAATTCATGGGTAAGGAACTAGCAACTCTCTCGCCTACGATGAACCTGCTTTGCACGATATTGCACGGTGTGGAATGGAACCATCTTTCCCCGGTGCGCTGGGTATCGGATTCGCTGCTGATATTATATAAATTCAAAGACAAGATAGACTGGCAGAGGATATATTCTATGGCGAAAAAATACCATTGCCTGCCAATACTTGGTTCAGGCCTGCAATTTCTTGCGCGCTTTGATAAAGACATAATCAGCGTATTGCCATCACCACTTTCAGAGGCTGTAAATACCAATTATGAGAATGATATTCTGATGAGGGTACGCCTGCGTGCGCGCAATCATCTTGCAAGTTTTGAGGAGGCTTTCACAATTCTTGAATATTTAAAAAAGCGTTTTGCGTTCACACCGGATGACCATCTGTTCGTCTGTGGCGGTGACCAGCCTGAGATAATCAAGAGTAAATGTGAGGAACTCGGTATCAACTGGGCTCCGCATTATGATCACAAGACTATGCTGGCGGTAAAAAAGCCTGACAGCCATTCCTATAATTTTGTTACCGTTAATGCCAATCTGTCCTGCACTTTCCAGTGCCTTATGATGCAGGATGATGAGTATGCTTCCGATGCCATGTGAGGGCCGTTGTGATAATATTGGAAAGACTGGAATGTTCGGGTGTGTAGCCTAAAATTCTATGCGCCTTTCCTATATCGGCAACAAGCATAGGTACATCGCCGGGACGAGATGCGCCATTGTGCAAAGAAAGAGTTATGCCAGATAATTCCTCAACCATTTTTACTACTTCATTTACTGAAAAACCTTTGCCGCATCCGACATTAAATATCTGCGTATCATTATGTGATAGGCAATGCCGCAGTGCCAGCACATGCGCCTGCGCTAGATCGCTTACATGTACATAGTCGCGTATCACGCTGCCATCGCCATATATAGTGAATGGAGTTCCGCCTAATGCCGCCTTTATGGCAAGCGGTATCAGGTGCGTTTCGGGATCGTGCATTTCGCCGGTCTCGCCTTCGGCATCGCTGCCTGCTGCATTGAAGTAACGCAATATCATGGCGGATAATTTATGTTCTTCTGCATATCGGCGAATGAGATTTTCGGCCTGAAATTTACTTTCTGCATAAGGATTTTGTGGATCGCAGGGATGATGCTCATTAATAGTATCATGCGTAGTATTGCCGTAAACGCTTGCGGTGCCTGAATATATCATATGTTTTATCCCGGCCTGCTGCATCACTTCCAGCAATGTTTTTGTGGCTTGCAGATTATTATGAAAATATATATCCGGATTTCTTACAGATTCTTCCACTGATATCAGTCCAGCACAATGTATCACCGCAAGTGGTGAATATTTAGCAAATATTTCTTCCAGCCAGATTTTATCATTTATATCACCAACCTCAAGCGGGCCCCATTTTACCAGAGTTTCAAAACCATTTTTCAGGTTATCGAGTGTGACAGGAATAAAACCTTCAATTGCTAAATTTTTGCAGATATGGCTTCCAATATAGCCTGCGCCGCCAGTTACTAGGATATTTGGTTTGCTCATGATGCGGTGTTTATTTTATCAGCTTAAATATCAACTGTCCTCCTCCGAGGTGGCCTGCTTCGGCAGAGGCGTATATATCAATGGTAACTTCCGAAAAGCCGGTGCTTTTTATTATAGGGATAACATCCCATCCGAAATCGGTAAACACCAGTGAGCCTTCAGCAGAAACAGGGTTGCCGTGATAGATCGCCGGCAGGATATGTTCCGGCTGGCCATTAACAAGCCGCGCCCGCACGGTGGATATTTCCTTGCCGCGGTAGAACGGGAATGTCGCCAGCATCATGCCGCCTTTCTTAAGCACACGCGCACATTCGCTGAAACCCTTTACCGGGTCCGGT
>CAYRJW010000093.1:0-2938 GCA_964424715.1 uncultured Rickettsiales bacterium
TGCTTCAACCTGCTTGATGCGCGCGGCGTGATAGGAGTTACTGAAAGGGCGGCTTACATAGGCCGCGTGCGCGAACTTGCAAAAGCCTGCTGCGGCGCATATTTAGAAAATCTGGGAGAAAATGAAAATGCTGCTTAATATCTTAAAATCAAAAATTCATCGTGCCACCGTTACGCATTGCAACCTTAACTATGAGGGTTCCATCGGCATCGATAAAAAACTCATGGATGAATGCGGCCTTGTCCCTTATGAACAGGTAGATGTGCTGAACATAAATAACGGCGAAAGATTCACCACCTATGTAATAGTTGAAAAAGCCGGCACCGGCAATATCAGCATCCGCGGCGCTGCCGCAAGGTTAGCACAAGCCGGCGATCTGGTAATAATATGCAGCTACTGCCAGCTGACAGAGGCAGAAGCAAAAAAATTCAAGCCGAAAGTTATTAAGGTTAATGAGAAGAATAAAGTAAAAAAATAATGGCCGACTTAATATTTGAAATATTTTCCGAAGAAATCCCAGCAAGGATGCAGGTTCCTGCATGCGAATCGCTGCGCAAAAGTTTTGAGGAAAAATTAGGCGGCATGGGAATTTTCTACCGTTCCTGCAAAAGCTTCGTAACACCGAGAAGGCTTGTGTTATTCGCCGATGGTCTTTCCTTAACGCAGGAAGATTCTGTCGCCGAGCGCAAAGGCCCGAAGATAGATGCGAATGATAGCGCCATTGAAGGTTTCCTGCGTTCAACCGGCTTGACCAAAGACCAGCTCACCATAAAGGCCACCCCTAAAGGTGATTTCTATTTCGCCATCGTCCGCCAGAAAGGCAGGCCTACCACCGAGATATTAAAAGATGTGCTGGAAGATATCATGAATAATTTCTCCTGGCCAAAATCCATGCGCTGGGCTGATTATAACACGCGCTGGGTTCGCCCGATACAGAATATCGCCTGTGTTTTCGGCAATGAGGTTCTGGATATAAATTTCGGCCATCTTAAAGCCAACGATAAAACCTTCGGCCACCGCTTCCTAGGGCATGGCGAAATAAAGATCTCTACTTTCGATAATTACGAAAAAGACCTTGAGCGTAATTTCGTATTGCTAGATCAGGCAAGACGCAAAAAACTTATACAGGAAGAGGTTTCTACTCTGGCAAAATCCAAAGGTTTGAGCCTGATCGAAGATGAGGCGCTATTAAATGAAGTAACCGGTCTGGTCGAATGGCCGTGCGTGATGATGGGTGAGATCGATGAAGAATTCATGCATCTTCCTGAAGAGGTTCTTATAACCACAGTTCGCATCAACCAGAAATATTTCTGCCTGAGAGATGCAGGTAAAAAACTTTCCCGCAATTTCATTTTCGTTGCCAACATAAAACCCGCCAGCGGCAACCAGCAGATAATAGATGGCAACCAACGGGTACTGCGCGCGCGGCTTTCAGATGCAAAATTCTTCTTCCGCGTTGATAAGGAAAAAGGTTTAGAAAGTTTCACGCCGAAACTTTCCGATATGATATTCCATGCAAAAATAGGTTCCGTTCTTGAACGCGCTGAACGCATCGTCGAGATAACCGCCGACATCATAAAAGAGATCGGCTCCGACAAAAAAGAACTTGCCATACGCGCCGCGCAACTCTGCAAGGCTGATCTTGCATCCGGCATGGTTGGCGAATTCCCCGAGTTACAGGGTGTCATGGGTTATTATTACGCGCTTGGATCCGGCGAAAAAGATGTTATCGCCCACGCCATAAAAGATCATTATTCCCCCCTCGGCCCTAACGATAAAGTTCCGCTCGGCTCCATTTCCGCAAGCGTCGCGCTAGCAGAAAAAATTGAGGCAATAGTTTCCCTGTTCGCCGCCGGCGAACGCGCAACCGGTTCCAAAGACCCTTATGCGTTAAGAAGGCTTGCCCTTGGCATAATAAGGATAATCGAGGAAAATAAAATTTCCATCCAGCTCACCCCGATACTTCGCAAGGCACTTAAACTTCTGCCATCCGCCGCACTGAAATCGGTGAACCGCGATGAGCTTATCGGCGAACTCAACGAATTCCTTTCCGACAGGATAAAACACCAGCTGAAAAGCCAGAACTACCCGCAAGATGTCATAAACTGCATCCTCGGCCAGCCGGAAGAGCTTGATATCGTACAATTAAAAAATAAGGTCATCATCCTCGGCCAGTATATCCAGTCCCCGCAAGGCGCTGAAACCATCGATGCCTTCAAACGCGCACTTAATATTCTCCAGATCGAACAGAAAAAAGACAAAACCGAATATCGCCCCAACCCTTCTTCCTCAGCTTTTGTTGAAGGTGCCGAAAAAACCCTGTTCAAAGCCCTTGAAGAAGTTGAATCCGGCCTGAAAACCTCCCTGAAAGAGGATGACTTCAAAACAAGCCTGATAACCCTCACAAAATTACCTACCTATATCAATAACTTCTTCGATAACACCACCATAAATGCGGATGACAGGAAACTGCGCGATAACCGCTTAAAACTTTCCTCTTATATAGTCACCACTTTCTTAAAAGTCGCTGATTTCACGAAGCTCTAGAGAATATCCAAATTTTGCTTGAGTTTTTCCCCTATCCGCAATAAAAGAACTCATCAAAAATTCCAACAAAATCAGAATTATGACACAATGGGTATATACATTCGGCAACGGCACCGCTGAAGGTGATGGCACAATGAAGAATCTGCTTGGCGGCAAAGGCGCAAATCTTGCTGAAATGTGCAAGGTTGGCCTGCCGGTTCCACCGGGCTTCACTATCCCTACTGAAATATGCAGCCATTATTATTCCAATAACAGAACCTACCCGAAAGACCTTGAGACCCAGCTAGAAAAAGGCATCGCCACGATCGAAAAGATCATCGGCAAAAAATTCGGCGATGAACTGAACCCGCTTCTTGTTTCCGTCCGCTCCGGCGCGCGCGCTTCCATGCCC
>CAYRJW010000094.1:0-2861 GCA_964424715.1 uncultured Rickettsiales bacterium
CACTTTCCAGGCGTGCGCCTTCAACCGCTCGGCCACCCTTCCGTATTAGTGTTGTGCATTCAATTACCGATAATTGGTAGTTTAATCAACTGGTAATTATATAAAACTCTATCTTATTGATATCTAATAGCTTGTAAGGCTTTTACTCCTTGCCTTACATACTCCCACATGGCGTCATCCCAGCGAAAGCTGGGATCCATCGGGCCATTGAAGCGCTTAAGATCCCAGCTTTCGCTGGGATGACGCAAAACTGGATACTGAATTATTTACTAAAATGTTTCAACAATATGCCGGTTCATATCCCGCCGCACCGCCTTATATCCCGGACACACCGCCGCCAGCAGCGCATAATATTTCGGGCTGTGGTTCTTTTCCTTAAAGTGGCAGAGTTCGTGTAATATTACATAATCTATATATTGAACATCCATATAAATTAAGTTGCTGTTGAGGATTATTTTATTGTCGGATGTGCAGGTGCCCCATCTTTTGTTCATCTTGCGCGGGGTGATGGAAGTGGCCTTATTAATGCCGATAACAGCTGTAAGTTTCAAACATTCTTCGAGCCGCTCATTGAAAATATTAATGGTCTGGATCTTATACCAGTTCTTTATCAGAGCCTTTATTTTTACCGCAGATTTTATATAAGGGGTTGATAGCACCATTACATCGCCAATAAGCTCCACGGCAGAAAGCACATCGCGCTTTATCACCAGTTCATATTTCTTGCCGAGATAATAAATTATTTCACCATCAGTAAAATCCTTTGGCGCGGTTATGCGGATATTATTATCATGCTTGTTCAGGTTATTTATTATCCACGCCGCCTTCTGCTGCAGGAATTTTTCTACCCCGCCTTTTCTGGCCCGTAGCGGCGCTGAAACAATAACTTCCTTGTGAGGATATACCCGTATCTGGATAGACCTTCTTTTAGAATAGGCAATTTTGTAACTCACCTTATGCCCGTTAAGTGATATTTCCCTGTTCTCGAACTCAGCCATTCTTCATCTCTTCAAGTTCCAGCCAGCGCGTTTCGCGGCGTTCAAGTTCCAGTTGCACATCACCAAGTTTCCTTGATGCCTCGAAGAAGGCATCGGGGTTCTTCTCATAAAAATCCGGGTCGGCGAGTAGGCTGTTAAGTTTACCTATCTCATCCTGCAGCGCCTCTATCCTCACCGGCAGATTATCCAGCTCATACTGATATTTGTAGGAAAGTTTTTTTGATTTTTTCTCAGGAGGCTTTTCATTCTCCCCTTGCGGGAGAAGGTTAGGATGATGGGTTCGGGACGAACCACCCTCACCCCGCCCCTCTCCCCTCAAGGGAGAGGGAGATTTGTTAGAGGCAGATAATTTCTCCCGCTGCTTCGCCTCAAAATAATCGCTGTAGCCGCCGATGTGCCCTTCTATCTCGCCATTCCCCTCAAAAGCTAATATCTTCGTTACGGTCTGATCAAGGAAGTCACGATCGTGGCTTACCACGAACATTGTGCCGTTATAGGTGGAAAGTATATCCTCAAGCATCTCAAGTGTATCCATGTCCAGATCGTTCGTCGGTTCATCGAGGATAAGCAGGCTGCCAGGGTTGGCGAGAACCTTGGCCAGCATCAGGCGGTTCTTCTGCCCGCCGGAAAGGGTGCCGACTATATCGCGTACCGATTTCGGGTCGAACAGAAAATCTTTCATATAGCCGCACACATGGCGCGGGGTACCGCGGACATCAACATAATCCCCGCCGCCGGGGCACAGGGTTTTCCAGATAGTATCTTCCGGATTAAGGTCAGCCCGCTTCTGGTCGAAATATGATATCTGCAGATTCTTCGCCATTTTTATGCTACCCATATCAGGCTTTAATTCGCCTATCAGCATTTTTAAAAACGTTGTTTTGCCGGAGCCGTTCTTGCCAAGGATACCTATCCTGTCGCCGCGCATTATGCGTAAATTAAAACTATCCAGTATGATCTTTTCTTCACCCTGCGGTGAGGTGAAAGATTTTTTCACCTTAAAGAATTCCGAGATAACATTGGAAGATTCCGAGGCTGAAAGCGGTTCCAGCTCTATCTTGCGCATGGTCTTGTTGAATATACTTTTATCCATTTTCAATTTTTCACGAGCCAGCTTTATCTGCTCCACCCGGCGAACATTGCGTTTCCGCCGCGCCTTAACGCCCTGCGTTGCCCATTCTATCTCGCCTTCAAGTATCTTTTCGCGGTTGGCAAGTTCGCGGCGCTCCTGATCTATCAGCATCGCAGACCATTCCTCAAAATATGAGAACCCGCGCGGACAAACCCGTACACGCCCCCTATCCAGCCAGAATATCTTGTTCGATATATTAGAAAGGAAAGATTTATCATGGCTTACGCACAGCAAAGTTCCGCGATAATTCTTTAAATACCCTTCCAGCCATTCAATACCCTGCAGGTCAAGATGGTTCGTCGGTTCATCTAGCAGTAAAATATCCGGGTCCTCGACCAGTGACCGCGCCAGAGCCGCCCGGCGAACCTGCCCGGCGGAAAGGCTTTCCATTAGGTCATCGGGCTTCAGCTCAAAAGGCTCCATCATCATATCTACCATGTAGATATATTCATCGGTACGCCGCTCTTCGGCAAGGCCGGAATATACGAACTCGAACACGGTCTGGTTTTTCTGCGGGATAACTTCCTGTTGCAAATATCCTATCGTAACGCTCGGCGCCTGAATGCGCTTGCCGCCATCCAGTTCCTGATTGCCGGATATAAGGCGCATCAGTGTGGTCTTCCCCGCGCCATTCTTACCAATAAGACATATCTTATCGCCCTGATGTATATTGAACGAAAGATCCTCGAACAACGGTCTGCCGCCAAAAGTAACGAAAGCATTATTGATAC
>CAYRJW010000095.1:0-2529 GCA_964424715.1 uncultured Rickettsiales bacterium
TGCCTATATATTTATTCAGCGAATCCGACATTGCCTTTGAAGCATATGCCGAGAACTGCGCCCACTGGAAGTTCAGATCATAGACATCGCAGAAATCCTTGTTATCACGGCCATCCGGCAGGGTGGCAAGAGGGTCATCAAAGAACAGGTAGCGCAGCTGGAATACGGCCTTATTTATAAGCGCCCTGTCATTGCCGTGATATAGCAGGAAAACATCAAGATTATCGGCACGACAGACCTCGGCACGCTCCTGGCTGAACAGATCATTTAATATATTCACAGCTATTTTTATCTGGAAATCGCTTTTATATGTCTCAGAAAGCTTGGAAAGCCGAAAATGCAGCACATAATAATCCTCGGCCCGGCCACGCGTGGTATTGGCGAAATCTACCAGTTTTGCTTCAATATTATTGGTGAAAATGCGCATCTGATACAATATTTTAAGGAGTTATCAATTTTACACTTGATTAGCCGCAATATATAGCATATAAAGCCCGCTCACAAGTTAAAAGAGATTATTTTATGGCAAAGAAAAATACAGTTTTGGTCCGCATGGAAAGCACTGCAGGTACAGGCTATTTCAAAGTTAAAGCCAAGAACCCAAAAAAACAACAGAAGAAAATGGAATTCAAACATTACGATCCTGTTGTCAGAAAACATGTTCTTTTTGTTGAGAAAAAATACAAATAGTTCTAGCGTAGCACGAACTTATTTTTTCAATCCCAATGTACAGAAAAATACTTCAACGCAGCCCTGCAATCAGGAGCGCTAATATCATCATCATAGATGACAGCGATATCAGCCGTTACCTTGTCAAAAGCTTTTTCTCAGGCGCTGGATTCACCAATCTGTTCTTCGCCGAGAACGGTCAGGAGGCGCTGGATAACATTGGCTCCATAAACCCCGATATAGTAATAACCGATCTTTTAATGCCGAAGATGAGCGGCCACGAATTCATCAAAAAACTCCGCGAGATAAAAGAATACGACCATATCCCGATAATCGTGCAGACCGCCTCCACCGAACTTGAAGAGCGCAACGAGGCTTTCGAGAATGGCGCTAGCGATGTAATAACAAAACCGCTGCAACGCGAGGAGCTACTTTCCCGCGTGGCATTCCACCTGGAAAATGTACTGTTCCGCAAACGCGTGGAAAAAGAGTTAGAATCCGCCCGCGAACTGCAATTCTCCATGTTACCGGATGAAGCAGATGTAAAATCGGTGGAAACAAAATATAATATAGATGTAGCATCCTGCTTCATGCCCTCTTCAGAACTTGGCGGAGATTTCTGGGGTTTCAAAAAAATATCCCTCTCCGAACTCAGCATTTACATGGTCGATGTCTCCGGCCACGGCGTTGCCGCAGCGCTCAACACCTTTCGCATACAAAGCCTTCTGAATTCTCCCAACAGCTTTCTTTCATCAACCAGCATCTTCCTTAAAAAACTTAACCGAAGAATGTTCGGGCTGCTGCCTGTCGGCCAGTTCTCAACTATGTTCTATGGCGTTATAAATCTTGGTGATAACATGCTTTACTATTCCAGCGCCGCTTCTTTAGGCGGGGTAATAATAAAAAAGAACGGCAATGTCTTACCGCTGAACGCCAACGGCGCCCCTTTAGGAGTAAGCATAGATGCCGATTACGAAACACATCAGGCATCCTACGAGAAAGGTGATACCATCGTTCTCTACAGCGATGCGCTGGTGGAATCCGCCAATGATGAAAATAAATTCCTGAGCCAGGAGGAGATATCCGACATACTTTCCCAAAGCAAAGAACTTCCCGCCGCCAAAATACTTGAGAACCTCACCTACGCATTCCGCGCCCACACCGGCAAATCTCCGGTAGAAGATGACCTGACCATCAATGTTTATAAGAGAAGTTAGAGTTCAGGGGCCAGAGAAATATATTGAATCCTACCCTTAATTACTTTACTTTCCCTGATCCCTAACCCCTAATCCCTACCTCCTAACCTATGATATATTCAAAACTCGGCAATACCGACCTCAAGGTCAGCAAAATATGCCTCGGAACCATGACATGGGGCGAGCAGAACACGCAGTCGCAGGCTTTTGAGCAGATGGATTTCGCGCTGGATGCCGGGGTTAATTTCTTCGATGCCGCCGAGATGTATCCGGTGCCACCAAAGCCGGAAACGCAGGGCGAAACCGAACGCATAATCGGCAACTGGTTCAAGCAAAAAAATAAACGAAATAAGGTGATACTCGCCACAAAGATAACCGGCAAGTCTGAAGGGTTCCGCCATGTGCGCGATGGCAAACTGCCAACTTTCGATCGCAAGAATATCGAATATGCCCTGAATGAGAATCTGAAAAGGTTGCAAACCGACTATATAGATCTCTATCAGCTTCACTGGCCCGACCGCAAAACAAACACTTTCGGCCAGCTTGGCTATAATCACGATGACAGCGATAAATTCATCGCCATAAAAGAAACGCTGGAAATACTTAACGATTTCGTAAAAGCCGGCAAGATAAGGCATATCGGCCTTTCCAACGAAACACCGTG
>CAYRJW010000096.1:0-2085 GCA_964424715.1 uncultured Rickettsiales bacterium
AGCCGCCAACCTAAACAACGCCTCAATAAACCTCGGCACCGGCATCGACATCACCAAAAACAACAAAACATCAATCTCCGCTGACTACGATTTTCTATTCAACCAGGATCAGTCATCCCACGCCGGCTTGTTAAGAGTTAGGTATAAGTTTGATTAGGGCCCCCATTATATCCCTTGCTCCGGCGGTTCTATTTCCTTCAGCTTATACAGCACCGATAACATCCGCTCCATCCTCCGATCAAGCTGGGTTTCATACCGCATTAGCCTTTCATGCAGGGGGTGACTGAAAAATGTAATACCAGCTTCCGCATCAGTGTTAATTTTTGTCTGTTTGGGGATCTTGTTATGTTTTAATTCACTGATCCTTGATCCAAGAAACCGCACTAAACTTTCATGGGTTTTTAGATAAGATTCTTCATATTTATCAACTTTTCCAGAAAGTTTAGATGCGATTTCCTCAATATCTGCCTTTGACTCTGCAAGCTTCAGTAAATTTTCATATTCAGCCAGCTGTTCCTTATAACTAGCAAGTATGTCAGGATCATATTCACCTTCCGATATCGCTCTTTCATTTCTCCGTATTCTCTGCTTTCTCCACATGGCATTGGCAAGTTCAGCCAGATAGTGCTTTTCAATGGCGCTGGTGGGGTTAAACTGTTTTATAAGGCTATCGATAAGAATATTGTATTTACCCCCGTCCTCCCACGCTAAAACCGCATTGCTGGCAAAAACTCCATGCTTCAACGAATTATATTTTGAATTTTGATAACCTATTTTTTCGATTTTTGACATATATCCGTTTTGTAAAAGTTAATAATTATATCCGCCACAGTAACGGTGGCGGTATATATATAATATATACACTGGCACCACCCCCCTAACCGTTACCAATGTTTAAGCCACTTTCAGTATAACCGTTACCAGCCGTTACCGAGCACACCACCCCCACCGTTACCGGAGCCGTTACCAAAGCTATCCTCTTGCACTCTTTGCTTGGCTTTCCGTAGGTTTCAAAGACAATTTTATTATCATGAAATAGCCTATTCATTGCCGCCTTCATTTCTTTCCTATTGAATCCTGCGCAGGTGGGATCAGATAGTACTTGTTTCGGGGCATAGTTGCCCGCAGTAGGTGCGGCGGATAAATTCCTGCCCTGCCTGGTAAAGTTCTCCAACGCCTGTAAAAAAGCCTTTTCCGCTGCCCTGAGTTTACTATTAGCTTCAAAGCCACTTATAATATCAGCAGGGGCCTCATATTTTTTAACAAATACACCGTCTTTATATTCTATTGTTATTTCATCACCAATAGTTGAATAATTGGATTTTTTCTTGGAAAGAACCCTGAAGCTATTAAGCTCTTCTGCTGATTGTTCCTCTTCTTTGTCCGTATCTAGCCTCGACAGATATAACCTGGAGCGAACAGAATTATTCCAGGCGGTACTGCCGCCGGTACCCTGACCGCTATTTAATCCCGCCTGACTAGGGTGGGCGCATAATAAGACTGTGCCGCCTATGGACTTCGCAAGCCTCGTAAGGCAGGCAGATATATATTGTCTGACCTGTGGCCTGATATTCTCATTTCCCCCGAATGTATCGGCGGCGGTATCAATTATTATCAGTTCTGCCACAAAACCTTTGGCAGCAGCCTCAATTTGATCAAAAAACTCTGTTATCTTTCCTTCATTATTATGTTCAAAATTCATCAGGATATTATTATCACCAACCCTGCTGATATATCTCATGTTGCTTAAATCTGAGAATTCGCAGCCATAATGCTTTACTATAGCAGCTTGCCTACGGTGCAACTCATCTTCATCATCTTCGCAAAAAACGCTAAAAACACGACAGGGTTTTGTTTCTATACCAAGAAAGTCTCTTCCCAAAGCGCAGCTAACCATTAACATCATTACCAAAAGGCTTTTGCCCGTACCACCATCACCAGAAATAGATGTCGTGTGGCCTTCTGGTATCCAATCTTTTAACACCCACCTGCGTTCAGGAATAGGCTTTCCCTGGAGTGTTGTAGGATCAATAATTTCTAGGTTATTATCAATATCAATTACAACATCAGCAACTGGCAATGATA
>CAYRJW010000097.1:0-1947 GCA_964424715.1 uncultured Rickettsiales bacterium
CAATATCTTCGTGCCGTATCCCTTCTATCACGGCGCCGCCTTCATATTGATAACCAAGATACTCACTGCCGATAAGCTTATGATCCTTTAATGTGGCAGACGCCCAGTTGAAAATTGGCGTTACCTGTTCCATGAAATAAACATTCTGTCCGGATATTTCCGATAATACCTGTTTAACAACGGTAGCAACAAGCCGCTGGCGGTTATTCATTTTGCAATGTGGACATTCCAGCCTTTCACGCCAGTTCGGGATACGGATATTCTGGTGCATCTGCCCACCCCAGTCCATATCTACCAGAAAAGATGCCTGCCTGCCGCAGGGTATGCAGAAGCCTTCTATATAAAAACTTTCCGGCGGCGTTGATCTCAGTATATCCCTTTCATACGCAAGTACCTGTTTAAGAGCTGTATCATTCAGCATTACATGCTCAAGTTCTGCACGGTTCCGGACAGAAGCTATAGGATTAAGAACAGAGGCTGCAAAAGGGGTTTTCATACAATTTAATTAATATCAGATTTTACTTTGAATTCCTTCAGAAAGGAAGAAGTAAGTGAACGATCGTTTTACAGTAATTCAATTGATCGGAACGATCCTCTACCAACTTTATATCATTGTGCAACAAAGCTCACGGTTGGAACAAGCTTATCTTCATTCCCTATAGTAAAAAAACCATTTTGTGGCTTGACTAACTTTTATGATAATAATAATCACTATCAGTATTATTGATAATCATTATTAACATGAATCTAAGTCTGAATACGGTATTAAAATTGGAGGGCCTTATATCCAGAAGCCCGTAGATTTTCAGGGGCTGATAGAGGCGATTAGGCAGATAAAGGAATGTTGGTTCGGAATTGCACTTCTGCCAAAAGAATATGATTAGCAGAAGCCAATTAACGGAATCAGCGGTTCTTTTGAAAGGAAGCAGTTGATCATCCCGGTCTTGTTAAAGCCAATCAAGCCTTATGCAAAATATCAGTTCCTAGAATTTCCAGCGTACGCCGATGCGTCCGATGCCACCATAATTGTCATCAAGACTACCTTTGTTTAAGCCAAGAGCCGCTTCGGCGTCAGCATATATCTCTATGTTTTTGCTGGTAGTGTATTTTAAATTAAAGCCTAACACGCCATCCACATTATCATTATAACCTTTAGGATCGAACGACATATTCGTACCAAGCACATTCACATCCACATTATTGCTGCCTATGATAGTTTGGCCTTCAATGCCTGCGCGCAGGGTAGGGGAAAGCGTGCCGGAGTTATATTTGATCTCATTAAGATGCGCTGCAACCTGAGCCCGTGCACCAACACTATTCGTAAAGTGGGAGTCGACATTCTGGTTAGCTAAAGAGCCGGATTCCTGGTAGCCTTTGTCATATTGTCCGGTATAGCTTAGTGTTAGAGATGGAACTAATTTAGCCCCGGTAGTTTCATATGATCGCATTACAGTTACCGAAGGACTTAAGAAGTAGCTGTTATAATCAGCGCTTGCGATCTGACCGCTGACCAGGCGATCACTATCGTTGCTCGATAAACCTGCGGTTAACTGCGTGTTCATATAATAATTACCACATTGCTTTCCAACATAACCTCCAACCATTCCACCCAGAGTGTCAATTTTACGGAATGAATTAAGTCCTATATCAGTATTAGCTGTGAAACCTCCAAAGAAAATGCCTGATTTATAACCCGCATCGGTTTCTTGTCTGTCGATACCACCTAGTAGGCCGCCGCTGATAGATTCTGAATATGCAGTATCGCCATTGTCAGGCCGTTCCTGATATGAACCAAAACTTTCAACCCATGCGATGCGACTTTCTGCAGGATCACCTGATGAAACACCGGTTGGTGTTAGACCAAGGAAAGTATTCTGCTGGCGATCATTTATAATGTTACTTGCATTGCTGAGGGTTTGCGTAATAACTTCGCTTCCAGCAAGACTG
>CAYRJW010000098.1:0-1868 GCA_964424715.1 uncultured Rickettsiales bacterium
TCATAATTATCATTATAATCTACCTGCATTGATTCACGCAGGCGATATAACAGACTGGATTCCTTGTTAGAAAGGCGCCATTTATCGGTGAAATCATCGATCTTCTCTTCCGGTATCTTTGAGCATAATATGGTCGCCAGTGCAACGATAGGGTTAGGATTTTTATCAAGCTCGTGGATATTTTTGAATTTTTCTATCCTGAAATCAGCTTTATCTATACCGGATATTTTTGGCAATATCCCGGTTTCCAGCATTTGTTTAAGCGCTTCAGAGGTTGTTTCGGTCATCGGGGATGAAAGTAGTTTCAGCATCTCCATTCGCACTCGCTCACCGGAAACCTGTTTTAAACCATCGCTTAGTTTTTTGCATGCATCCAGCTGGTTTGGCAGGAAATCGCCTTTACCATAATAGGCATGAAACCGGAACATGCGCAGGATCCGCAGATAATCTTCCTTTATCCTCTGGTCAGCCTCACCGATGAATCGGACTATGCCTTTTTCAAGGTCTTTCTGCCCATCGAAAAAATCATAGATATGTTCTTCAATATCCATGTAGAGCGCGTTGAAGGTAAAATCCCGGCGGCCTGCGTCTTCCTTCCAGTCTTTGGTATAAGCCACTTTTGCGTGGCGGCCATCGGTGAAGATATCCTTGCGGAGCGAGGTTATCTCATAATTTCTAAAATCATAGACTATCGTGACCGTGCCGAACTCTATGCCGGTCGGGATAACCCTTATTTTATGGGATTCAAAAAGATCGGTGACCACTTCAGGTGTAAGGTTAGTAGCAATATCGATATCAAGATTTGTATTAAGCACCTTATATTTCGTATCCAGAAGGTAATTCCGCACTGCGCCGCCGACTATACGGGCCTCTGCGCCCACTATGCCGGAGCCGTTTATTATCTCCAATATATTCTTTGCCTTATCGAATACCATTTTCCACCATGTTATCCTGCATTTCCAGCCTGTCTGTGCGCGGCTGGTGCAGGCCGTAATATAAAAGCATAATTATTATCAGGATACAGCTACCGATAATGCTATAAAACATATATCTTTTCTTTTTCTCCTGAAACTCGTCATAAATTTGGGCATCTGTGTTTTTTCTACTAGCAAGATACCATACAAGGAAGATACCAGATGGTATGAAGGCAGGCCATAATTCTAACAAAAGTTTTATCATAAAAAATGCTGGTGCTGGTGCTGGCGCTAGTATATAAAGGCAGTGAAAAAATTACCAGCATTAATACCAGAGGGATTTATGAAGATCGGAATAGTCGGCGCGGCAGGCAGAATGGGAAGGATGAATATCGCGGAAGTTCTTAGAACCTCCGGCGCAACCCTTGGCGCAGCGCTTGAAATAAGCGGCAGCAGTTTTGTTGGCCGCAATGCGATGGAACTTATCGGCGAACCTGCCGGCGGAATAAAAATAACCGAAAGCCTGGCGGAATTCATTGCGAGTGTAGATGGCGTTATAGATTTCTCATCACCAAGCTCCACGATAAATATCGGTAAATCTGCGGCTGAAAAAGGTATTGTTCATGTAATAGGCACAACCGGCCTCAACGCCCATCAGGAAGAAACCCTGCGCACTTACGCAAAAACCTCCAAAATAGTTTACGCCCCTAATTTCAGTATCGGCGTAAATCTATTACTATCACTGGTGGAAAAAGTTTCCGGCATACTTGATGATTCTTACGACATCGAAATAATCGAGATGCACCACAATAAAAAAGTAGATGCCCCATCCGGCACAGCACTTGGCCTTGGCAAGGCTGCCGCAACAGGGCGTAAAGTAAAGCTGGATAATGTAGGTGTAAAAACCCGCGATGGCCATACCGGCGCCCGCAAACCCGGCGAGATCGGCTTCGC